>PHDB01000012.1 GCA_002842495.1 Bacteroidetes bacterium HGW-Bacteroidetes-6 | reverse complement strand
TTCCGGCTTCGAGAAATGAAAGCAGGAATATTGTGGCCATAGGATTGGTCGAAATCGGGTAGCGAAGCTCGAATGTGTATTTGGTGTAAATTGTTCCTCCAATGGTTGCTGCAGTCCCTGTTCGTGGGGTCAACATCTGATTTCCATATCCGCGCATGCCAATGATTTCACGACCATCTAACGCAAAGCCCGAGAGTCCGTCACCTCCCAAATAAAATCTTTCAAAGGGCGATAAACCAACTTCGTTATTGTACATTCCAAGGAATCCGAATTTGGTTCGCGTCATGAATACCAATTTTCCTGCCAGCTTTGTATACCAAGTGGCATTGAATTTCCATTTGTGGTATTCGAGCCATTTGTATTTCTCGGCGTCATCCATTGTTGAGTAATCGCTATGATTAAACAAAGAATAGGGTGGAGTGCCGGTAATCGATAATGCAACTTCAGAGCCCGATGTGGGGTAGATGGGGTCGAAAACAGAATTACGGCTTAATACAATTCCCAGATTAAGGTTGTTCGAATTGCCACTGGTGAACGAGTATGACGAAAAATAGTCGTCGAGGCTATAATGTTGATATGAAAGCGACGTATAAAGCGAAAAATAATCATCGGGCCATTTCAGCCTTTTTCCAAGACCTAGCGAAACACCAGTAATTTGCATTGCCTGACGCGAAAGAAGGGTTCCACTTTCATTGGTAGTTCCATCGAGTTTTTTTGAGATGCCATTGGTTTGTACCGAATGATAAACCGAAAAACTAAGAGCATTGGGCTTTTTGCCCCCCAGCCAAGGCTCGGTGAATGACATATTGTAACTCTGGTAATACAGGCCATTCGATTGAGCTCTGAGGCTTAATTTCTGTCCATCGCCAGTTGGCAGAGGGCGATAACTTTCGCCATTAAAAATATTACGAAGCGAAAAATTATTGAATGAAACACCAAGGGTTCCAACTAATCGACCCAAGCCCCATCCACCACTAAGTTCAAGCTGGTCGGTACTGGTTTCTTCTACTACATATTCAATATCCACTGTCCCGTCGGCTGGGTTGGGTTTGGGGTTCACCGCAAGTTTTTCGTTATTGAAATAGCGCAGTTGAGCAAGCTCGCGTTGTGTACGCATGATATCGGAACGATTGAAAAGCTGACCTGGTTTGGTGCGGATCTCGCGCATGATAACATAGTCATTGGTTCTGTTGTTTCCAACAACGGTTACTTTGTTTATGGTAGCTTGTTTCCCTTCGTAAATCTGAATTTCAATATCGATAGTATCGTTGTCAACTTTCTTTTCGACCGGGGTAACTGAGAAAAACAAATATCCATCGTCCATGTAAAGCGAACTGATGTCGCGACCGTTCATGTTCATGTAGAGATTGCTCTCCAGTACTTTTTGGTTGTAAATGTCTCCACGTTTGATATGTAGAATTTCGTTGAGTTGTTTGTCGGAGTATTTGCTGTTTCCAACAAAATCAACATCTCCAAAATAGTATTTATTTCCCTCGTCAACTTTAAGGTACAATGTCATGTTTTTTTCGTTGTCAAATGCAATCGAGTCGGAAACAACAGCGGCATCGCGATACCCCAGCTCTTTGTATTTGTCGATGAGCGAGGCTTTGTCTTTCTCAAATTCCGTAGGGATAAACTTCGAAGCTTTGAAAAACCTGTAAAAATGCTTTTCTTTGGTATTCTTCATCGATCGACGAATGGTATTGTCTTCAACCGTTTCATTCCCGGCAATGTCAATGTTTTTTATTTTGAGCTTTTTGCCGCGGTTAATTACAAAGTCAAGCGAAATAGAATTGGCCGCCGTCGTATCTGCCTTTTGAATAACTTCGACTGAAGTGTTGTAAAACCCTTTGTCAACAAAATGAGAACGAATAATTCGTTTTGAACTCATTATTGTATGAGGTGAAACAACATCGCCACGAACAAGATTGATTTTTTCACGAATATTATCAGCTTCGCTTTTGCTGATTCCTTTAATACTGAATTTAGAAAGACGGGGACGGTCTTGCAAGTATATGTTGAGATAAACGAAATTCCCCTGAACTGAAGTGACTGAAATTTCAACCTGCTCGAACAATCCGTTGCTATAAAGTTTTTCGATAGCACCACTAATGTCGTCGCCTGGAATTTTAATGTTTTGCCCAACTCTTAATCCGGAAACGGAAATTACATTATCGACAGCGGCAGAGAAATCGCCACTTACGCTAATTCCTGCAATTTCGTATGGACGTGGGTTGCGGTAATCAACTCCAATAATTTTGTCGGTCTGGGCAAAAGAAACAGTATATATTATTACGGCCAATGCCGACAAGAAGATATTTTTCAGCATGATTAAATCGGTTTGTCGTTGTTTTTTTCAATTTGTTCTCCGGTCAATCCAAAACGTCGTTCGCGCGAAGCAAAGGTAGTAATTGCTTTCGAGAATTCTTCTTCTGAAAAATCGGGCCATGTACACGAAGTAAAATACAGCTCGGTATAGGCCAATTGCCAAAGCAGAAAATTCGAAATGCGTTGCTCACCCGAAGTACGTATCAACAGGTCTGGGTCAGGAATATTGTGTGTGTAGAGATATTTTGTGAAATTTATTTCGTTTATTGTATCCAAATTGGCTTTCCGGTTGGCGACATCGTCCGCTAATTTTTTTACAGCAAGTAAAATTTCAGATCTGGAACCATAATTCAAAGCAATAACCAAATGAAGTCCGGTATTATTGGCTGTGGTTTCGATTGAGTTTTTTAATGACTCTTTCGCCTTTTTATCGAGTTGCGAAGTATCGCCAATGGTTAGTAGCTTTACATTGTTTCGGTTCAACTCAGGTGTTTCTCGTTCGAGCATAAATACAAGCAGATTCATAATTGCATCTACTTCGTACTGAGGTCGCTTCCAGTTTTCGGTTGAGAAAGCAAATAGTGTAAGATATCTCACACCAGCTTTTGCCGATGCTTTTACAATGGTTTTTACAGTTTCGGCTCCCTGTCTGTGACCTTCAGTTCGGTCAAGTCCCCGGGCTTTTGCCCAGCGACCATTTCCATCCATAATAATGGCAATATGCTGAGGAACAGAATGAGATTTATTGTTTGTTTCGGGTGTCATTAAAACGATGCTGGGGGTTGACTTTTAAGGATTTTCAAATGTTGTCGGATAAAATTATCGCGACGACGTGTAGCTCCGGGGCAATGATCGGATTTGTCTTTTATTTTAAAGGTAATGGTAAAGCCAGCAAAAGAATACCAGTCGTTGTTGTTTGGGTTCCCTCGCTGATAACCAGTTTTTTCAATCGACTCACCTTTCGAAGGGTCAGCCAAAGCTGCAGAAGCAGCGGTGTTCTGCGAAGCAAGTACAGCAGGATCAGCGTAGGTTGTGCTGACATCATCGAGGTAGTCGGTAAAGGTTTTACGTAAGCCCCATTCGAATCCCAGTACCGTCGATCCACCAATTCCAAATTTGAGACCCATCCCAAAAGGGATGGAAAAGCCGGCAAGGGAATAGGTTTTTCTATTGGGATAAGCCGTTGTGCCTTGTCCCTCGGTGCCGAGTGCTTGCAGATTGTACCAATCTCCATTATAAAGGCCTTGAGGTTTGAATTTATAAAATGCAGCACCAATAAACAGATAGGGTGTGAAGTTGTATTTATCGGATCCAATTTGAAATTTCTTATACGAGAGTTCAAATTGAGTTCCTATTTCCATCAACGGTGATTGAAAACTCAAATTCCGATCTTCATTGCTTTTGGTTACACTGTCGGCAGCTTCAAGCGATCCAAACATTCCATGAAGACGAATAGCCATGCGCGAGTTGATATTGTAACGATACAAAATACCAAAAGCAGGCTGCGATTGCAAGAAATGCCATTGAGGATTGAGGTCGCCTACATAGTAGGATGCGCCGCCAAAAACACCTAGTTCGTGTTGTTGTGCATGGCATCCAAAGCCGGATGCAATAAGTATTGCGATGACAAAAATCTTTCTCATTCTGAGATGAATAACGGCGATAATGGAGTATTAGTATATAAAAACACTACCCATTCCAAAATAGAACGGGTAGCTGCAAAATTATTAAAAAAGAATAAGTCCGTTGCTTTCAAAATCAGAATTTCGGAATGGCAAAACCTCCACGGGGGATTTTGTAGAAGAAAGTTAGTTCGGCAAACATAAATGCATCTTTGTCGGTAGGGTCGCCACGCTGCTCCCCAGCAAGGGTTTGTGTTGGGACTTCTCCGAAAGAAGGATCAGCCATGTAGGCTGCAATATCGCCGTAATTTAATCTGATTTCGTTGTTGTCGTAGTAAGTCGTACTGGCATCATCAATGTAATCGGTAAAGGTTTTACGGATTCCGTATTCGAGACCAATTGACCATTCACGGCTTATGGCATATTTGAATCCAAAACCAACGGGAATAGATAATTGGAGTCTGTGATATGGATTGCGAGTTTCAACCAATCCCTGTCCTTCAGTACAAAGGGGTTTTAAATTTACCCAAGATCCATTGATATAACGGCCTTGGGGATTCATCCAAAAGATACCAACACCAGCAAAAAGATAAGATTCGATGTTGATGTTTCTCCATCCGTGAACACCACGCAATTTATAGATATGACCTTCGCGTTGCTTTGTTAACATCCATTCGAACTGTCCATTGAGTTCAACGACTGGAGTTCGAAAATTCAGATTTCGATTTTGACGAATTGGTTCTTCGGTAAGAGCATCATCGCCATGCAGGTAACCAACATGAAGCATTCCTTTTACGCAATGGGAAGCTCCTGTGCGATAACGATATCCAATGCCAACAAGGGGACGGGTTGAGGGCCAATCCAAATCACGAAATCCATTGGTTCCGATTTGATTAGCGCCACCAAGGTCGCCTAAAAAGTTTGTAGCGCCAAAGCTAAAAACATATTCTTTGCGATCGCGTCGCCACATCTGAGCATCAGCTGTGTCCACCAGCAATAGGGTGAGAATGAAAATCAGGGGCAATGTTAGCTTCATAATATTTCAGTTTTCCCGTTCAAGGGACAAAGATACAAAAAAAACGATATAAGTTCAAACTTTTTACTCTTAAACGAAAAAAAATGTCACAAGTTGCGTTTGTCTTCTCCCCACATCAATTTTTCGCGTAGAACTTTGAAAAAACTATCATCGGCTTGTCGCACGAAATTAATTGTAAATGGAGCTTTGCGAATAATAATTTTTTGTCCTTTTGGGATCAATGTTTGATTGGAATCAAGTGATAATACAAAATTGTCTGATCGTCCTTCTGGAATAAGAGTTACGATTTCGTCGTCGGAAATAACAACTGGTCTTACCGAGAGGTTGTGTGGCGCAATAGGAGTAAGAATCAGATTGCTGGCACCAGGTACAAGTATGGGGCCACCGCAACTGAGTGAGTATGCTGTTGATCCAGTTGGAGTTGAAATAATAATCCCATCAGACCAGTATGAATTCATGAATTCGTTATTAATATAGGTTTGTACAGAGATCATCGAACTGCCGTCGTTTTTATGAAGGGCAATGTCGTTGAGAGCATAAACCTGTCTGCCAAATATATTGAGGCAATTGTCAATTTCGAGGACAGTTCGCTTCGAAAGTGAGTAGTTGCTCTGATGAAACGCTTCCAGTGCAAATCGAAATTCTTCTTTAGGTGTATTCGATAAAAAACCGAGGCGGCCAAAATTTACACCAAGAACTGGTATCTGGCTGCTCTTGATTAGATTAACGGTTTCGAGCAAAGTGCCATCGCCACCTAAACTCACCACCAAATCGGCTTTGTCAGAAATAGATTCTTCGTTGGTGAAAAACAAGGTGTTTGTTGGCAAATTGAAAGCTCTTTGTACTTCTTTTTGCATGTGTTTGCAAAAAAGAACTTGCCCTTGATGCTTTTCTACAAATTCAAGTATTGTTTGAATTTCATCTCGGAATGCTGGATTATAAACTCGCGAAAAAACACATATTCTCATAGCAGGCAAATTATATCGGAGCTGTGAACTGCAAAAATATGCCTTTTTCGTGAAAGCGGTTCATTGTGAATTCGAGACGAAAAACTTTGTCGTAATAAGTAACCATATCTATTCCGATGCCCCAGCCTGCTAGATACTTTCCCGCTAAAGGATTTTGCTCGGCAAAATTTCCTTTTTCAGACCAGGCCTGATCGAAAAATGTATTAATAAAAAATGCGAGAGGTACGGTATTGAAACGTGAAGTTTTTATCAATGGTAGATGAATTTTTCGGGTTTTGAGAATATTGTATTTTAAATTGTTGCGATGAATGGCAAAGTTTCTGGCCGGAATAACCTGATAACCATAGCCACGACAAAAGTCGTTGTCGTAACCCATAAATATTGTTGAAAGATAGGTCGCATCGTTTTTTATAGTGCCAAGTACAACCCCTCCAGTTGCAAAATACCATCGGTTTTTGATTTTCAGATATTTTCGCAAATGACTTTTGGTGTAAAGTAGTTTATTGTTATTCCCAGCAAAAGGAATAGCCCCATACCAGTTTAGTTCCAGATCGGCATACCATCCGACAAGCGGATATGGTTTGAAGTCGCGTCTGTCCTGTTTCACAACATAGTTGAATGAAAGTCCGCATCGTAATTTTCCAGAAGCAAACCCGGAAAATGCAACAAGCAATGAGTCAGCAAAATGTGTTCGGTCGAATGCAATTTTGAAGTTATGTGTTTGATAAAAACCGATTCTTCTTGTAATTGAAAATGAGGTGAAAAATCCAGAGTAGGCATAACTGTTGATAAGTTTAAAGCCCTGGGGCTCATGGTTGTCAATATTTGCAGTTATTGAATGACTCCCCTCAAAACCAGCAGAAACTGAAATGCCCCAGTTTTGCTTTTTGTCAATATATGGGTTTTGATACGAAAATCCATACATTTGGTTATAACCTGATTTGAATAGGATTTTGAGAGTTTCTCTTCTTCCTCTGAAATTTTGATGGCTGGCATACAGTCCATAAGTAACCTTTTCCAAGCTCATATCACGCAGCCAAACATTAAAGTTTCGTTCTTCGATTGCCAGAAAAGGCGATGGCCAGATATACCAACGCTCGGTCAGATCAATAACGACTACTCCATCTGCTTGAAACATTACTGTAGCAAAGTGAAACAAGGATGTGTTGATGAGATTTTGCTCTGCTTGCTGGATAACCTGGTTTGTGTCGGAAATAGAAATGGTGTCATTAGGTCCAAAGGGCAGTTCGCGCAAAATAATTTTCTCATATGTTACTTTGTTGCCAACACACACAATGCTTTTTACAACATATACCGAATCGGACTCCGATGCATATTGCAGAAGAGGGAGAAATGAAAAAAGCAGAAAAAATAGGCGGTTCAAATTCAATTATATATTGAGGTAACGCATGAGTAAATCGTAACGGTCGCGCAGAATATCATCAATCATATCTTCACCAAACGAAGCAACAACATTGTATTCGTAGCGGTTGAATGTTTGAATGATTTTTCCAATGTCCGGGTTGTTTATCTTTAAAATCACCTGCATTTGGGTTGAGTTGGGGCTGGTTTGAACAAATGATGCAATGATAAGCGAGTCGTTCGACTCAATAATCGATGAAATTTGTGTCAGCGAGTAATCGGATACATTCATTTCCAGAATAATGATTCCGCCTGGATTGCTGACAGACAGTAGCTCGCTGATAGCATTCATGATATCGGCAATCAACAAACATCCAAGATAATTGTTTTTACTGTCAACAACCGGTACAACCGTAAGTTTGTTTTGGTGCAATGTGCGCATAATGTCGAAAATATGCGACCTTTCGCCTACAGCTGCACCCTGAATTGTGAGCTTAATAGCCCCCAAAGGCTCCGTAAAATCGGTCAATTCCAAAAGGTCGTCTTCGGCAACAAGACCAAGAAATTCTTCGTTATTGACAACCGCTAGGTGTGCAACCTTGTACTCTTCCATGATGGAAAGTGCATCCGAAGCCAAAGTACTGGTCTTAACACTGGGTATTCCCGAAGGAATAATATCTGCTGCAAATAGGTTCATGCAAAATTTGGTTGGGGCAAAAATATACTTTTTCAGCAAGCAAAGTATTAACTTTGCAAAAAACTTGCCATGACCCGATTGAGTGTAAATATCAATAAGATAGCAACACTGCGCAATGCGCGGGGTGGAAATGTGCCCGATTTGCTACGCGTTGCAGCTGATTGCGAGCGCTTTGGTGCCCAAGGGATTACTGTTCATCCGCGACCCGACGAGCGACATATTCGATATTCCGATGTATATGCATTGAAAAAATTAGTTACCACCGAATTCAATATTGAAGGCTATCCGTCGCAACAATTTATTGACTTGGTTCTCGAAATTGTCCCGGAACAGGTAACTCTGGTTCCCGACCCACCGGATGCCCTGACATCGAGTGCCGGTTGGAATGTGATTGAAAATCTTGACTTTCTGAAAAAAACAATTGCAGCATTTTATGCAAAAGGCATTAGAACTTCCATATTTGTTGGAACTGAGGTTGAAAATATTTATAAAGCAGCTGAAACAGGAACCGATCGTATTGAGCTCTATACCGAACCTTTTGCAACAGGTTATCCTGTTGATCGCGAAAAAGCCATAGCCGAATTTGTTTTAGCAGCTATTGCTGCTCAAAAAGTTGGTTTAGGATTAAATGCCGGACACGACCTAAGTCTTGAGAACCTGAATTATTTCAGTAGCAACATCCCTGGCTTGCTTGAAGTTTCGATCGGACATGCTCTGATTAGTGATGCACTATATTATGGGCTGGAAAATACTATTCAAATGTATTTGCGACAATTGAAAAACGGATGAAGCTCTTCTACCGCGAAATGGGTTCGGGCAGCGAAACATTGCTGATATTGCATGGCCTTTTTGGATTAAGTGACAATTGGGTGAGTTTGGCTCGGCGATATGCCGAAAAATATAGGGTTATAATTCCCGATTTGCGCAATCATGGACAAACAATGCATTCTGATGTTTTTACTTACGAAGCCATGTTGGCCGATATTGAAGAATTTGTTGAAGATTTGGAGTTGCCGTCGGTAAACATTCTTGGGCATAGTATGGGTGGAAAACTGGCAATGCAATTTGCATTGAGAAATTCTTATCGGGTTGATAAACTTATTGTCGCAGATATTAGCCCGGTACCTTATCCTCCTACCCGCCATGTTGATATTTTAGAAACGATGAAATCGATTGACTTTAGTGCTTTTGATACAAGGACTAAAATTGAACAGTATCTATTCAATACAATGAATGATGCCGGAATTGTTGGACTGCTTTTGAAAAATATTACCCGTTTGCGTGACGATCGGTTTGCGTGGAAGCTTAATATTGAAGCAATTTCTGAAAATATTGCAGGAATTTTTGATTTTTATGTTTTTGATAAACGAGTGTTTAAAAAACCAACACTTTTTATTAAAGGCAGTTTGAGCGATTTTGTAAAAGATGATCATTTGCCTGCGATTCAACAATATTTCTCTAACTATCGGCTTGAAACTATTGAAAATGCAACACATTGGCTTCATGCCGAACAGCCCGATGCGTTTTTTGAGTTGACTTATGATTTTTTGAAAAAATGACTATGACAAAAAAACTCATTATTCGCAATTTAAATATTGTCTGCAACCGAGGAATCGAAGTTTTAGCTTCTGATCGGGCAATTGAAGCTGGATTTGTGCAACGCGAAATTCCGGTTGGATTGATTCCAAAAGAGCTTGATTCCGAAATGAGCTTGTGGAGCAGAAATCATTCTCAGCTGAAGAGAACCGACCGCATGGTGAAAATGTCGGCGTGGCTTGCTTCGAAACTCGATAATTCAGAACTCGCCGGACGAAAAGTGTTGGTGAATCTGGGCTCTTCGCGAGGAGGCACACAGCTGACCGAAGATTTGCATCAGCAGTTTCTCGAAACAGGTTCGGTTCCAATAATAGCTTCGCCGCTTACAACTCAAGCCAATATGTCGTCGGTTGTAGCTTCGGTTTTGGATGCAGAAAGCATTATAACTATCGATCACTCGCTTACTTGTTCAACAGGAATAGCATCTGTTGCCAACGCTATTGCCTGGTTGCGGTCTGGAATGGCCGATGTTGTTGTATGTGGCGCAGCCGAAGCAGCAGTCACACCATTTACCATTGCCCAGATTGAGGCTTTGGGAATTGCATCACGATACAAAGTGGATGAATTTCCTTGCCGTCCTTTCAATGTTGAAAACGAAAATACATTTGTTCTTTCGGAAGGAGCAGGAATTTGTGTGATCTTGATCGATTTTCCAAAAGCCGGAGATTTGGTAATAGAATCAATTGGCTTTGCACATCAGTTGCCTCCGTCAGCTACAGGAATTGCCGAAGATGGAGGTCCGTTGTTAACGTCAATGAGGGAAGCCGTCGAAAATCTTCCCGTTAATCGAAAAGTCGATTTGGTTTTAGCTCATGCACCTGGAACAGTAAAAGGCGATCGCGCTGAATCCAATGCCATAAACTCGGTTTTGGGTAGTCAGGTTTCGGTGTACAGCCCTAAATGGTTGACGGGACACACCTATGCAGCTTCTTCGATGCTGAATTTGAAATTGGCTGCGGAGCTTTTTTCGGGGGCAATTCCCCCAAAGCTTCCATACGAATCGTATCTGAAAGCAAATTTAGTGGAACCCAAAACCATTTTAATCAATGCTACGGGTTTTGGTGGTAATGCCATGAGTTTGGTGGTTTCGGGGGACGTTTTTTAATAAATGAAATGATGATTTTTGGGGAATAGCTGAGTAACTCCAATACGTCGTTGTTTTTATTTTGTCATTATAGAGTCTAATCTGTTTATCAATTCATTTTATACATAAATTTGCATTTCGATAATTTTTGTTTTACCAAAAACAACACGTATTGTTAAAACGATATCAGTTGATTTGTATATTGTTACTGCTGATTGGGGCAAACCAGCTATCAGCTCAGCAGTTTTTAAAAGCAGACAGTTTGCTCGGGGTGGCACGCGATTATTTATCAAGATCGATGCCTGATAACGCTGTTCCCATTTTGCTCAGTATTATTGAAAACAACAGGGAGAATCGGGACGTGGTTGACTGTGCCAATATAAACCTGGCTGAAGCATACAGGGAGAAACAGGAGTATTCAAAAGGAGTTGAACTGATCAGACATATTCTTGGTGAAAAAGACCTGTCGGATAAAAACCGGGCATTTGCGTGGAACCGTCTGGCGGCTCTGTATAATGAATGGGGAGATGAAAAATTGAACGGGCACGACAGCACTGTGAAGTATTCCCTGTTATGCATTGATATTTCTGTTGCGAATAGTTTTACCGAATACCTGGCTGCATCGCAAAACGAGCTGGGTTATGTATATACGCGGGATAAAGAGTTTGATAAAGCTCTTGGGTTTTACAGGAATTCATATTTAAACTTTTTTAAAGTCGGGTTGATCCCGAATGCAATGAATGTTGGCTATAATATCTCCGGAGCTTATCTATCCATGGGAGACCCGAAGAAGGCCCTTGAAGTGGTGGATTCAGCATTGATGCTTTCATCGGAAGATCAATATAAAAATATGTATATGCGGCTTTACCTGAGAAAGTCGGATATTTATGAATACCTTAGAGATTTTGCAAATGCGTACTGGTATCAGAAAAAAGCCAGGGAAATGCAGGAGGGGTTTTTTAAGGACCGGATTGAATTGCAGATCAACGAGATGTCGGCAAAATACGATCTGCAACTGAAGGAACAGAAAATTGCCGAGATTCGCCATGCCAATGAAATACAACGGCAACAAAAAATATATCTGAGTATTATTGTCGTAATTCTGTTACTCGTTTTGCTGGTGATACTTGTTAATTTCCGCTTGAAAAAGAAAATCCGGTTCCAGAAAGAAGAGATGATCCGGCAGGAGAACCTGCAGCTGAAAAATGTACTTGAATTCAAAAATAAAGAACTTGAATACAAGAACCAGGAGCTGATCAAGGCTACATCCAACATTATCGCATTCAATGATGTGCTGCTCAATCTTAAAACGGCTGTTGAATATCAACAAAATGAAACAGCGATATCAATCATACGTAATAACCTTAACTTTGACAATACCTGGGAGAAATTTCGTCTGAATTTCGAACAGATCCACCCCGACTTTTTCCTGAAACTGAGAAACAGGTTTTCTATGCTTTCGGAAAACGATCAGAAGCTGTGTGCTTTTCTATATCTCGGGTTGAAGACTATTGAAATATCTGAACTTATGTGTATATCAGATGTTTCAGTGAGTAAAAGCAGAAACCGGCTAAGAAAGAAACTTGAACTGGAAAGAGGAGCTGATATCGGGGAATTTTTACGATCCCTGTGTTAACCGGCGTGGTGCTTTAATATTATAATAGTTCGTCTGCTGTAATTTGTTGTAAACGAGCTGTATAATAGTTTGTCATATCAGTTGTCATACCGGAAAAACGTTCTGGTTTTCACAACAGATAATAGCTTCGCTTAAAAATCTCATGAAAAGTACGTTGCTTTATGTTGCCCAATGGCTCTTTTTTGTTGTTGGAATTGTGTTTTCGCAAACGATAGGTGCTCAAACAGCTCCGGTGACCGGGGACGGTTCGGCTGCCAATCCGTACCAGATTGCCAATGTGAGTAATCTGGTATGGCTTAGCCAGAATTCAACAGTGTGGGGGCAGCACTTTGTGCAAACCGCTGATATCGATGCCGATACGGTTACGAACTGGATGCCGATCGGGAACAGTTCAACCCATTTCACAGGCTCCTATAACGGGCAGGGGCATAGTATTTCCAATCTGGTTATTAACCTTCCATCAACAAATTATGTGGCACTGTTTGGATATGTTAAAGGAACAGGCGTTTCAAATCTTGCAGTGATAAAAAATGTTTCATTGAAGGACTTTGAAGTTTATGGATACGACAATGTGGGAGCATTGATTGGATATTCTGAGCTATTGAAAATTGACAGTGTTATTGTTTCTGGAAGTGTAAACGGGCATAATCAGTCGGGAGGATTGGCAGGCAGATGTTATGCCAGCGGAGTAAGCGCGCATGTAGAGATTCTCAATTCCGGCAGTTATTGTAGTGTTTATAGCAGTAATTTTTATGCCGGAGGATTGATTGGTTCAAATAGTGCATACAGCAATACATATTCCAAGATCGAAAGATGCTTTTCTGTAGGAGATATCTCCGGAATAAATTATGTAGGTGGATTGATTGGGATTAATTCCGGAACATCCGGAGGAAACGATATGGTTGACAATTGTTACTCCAGGGGGGATGTAACGAGGATCAGTGGCAGCAATGCGAGTATAGGGGCTTTCATGGGGAGGAATACCGGGGGGGTAGTATCTGATTGCTATTCGGTTGGAAATGTTTATTATGTTGGTTCAATAGCTGCAATCAAGGGTTTTGTCGGAGATGAATATTTGACCGGTGTTTATAGTAACAATTTTTTCGACAGCACATACTCAAATCAGGATTCAGCAATAGGAGCTTCAGCCAAAACCACCGAAGAGATGAAAACAGCCTGTATGTATATTTCTGCTGGTTGGGATTTTGCCTTTGAAAGCGCAAATGGAGCTAATGATTACTGGAATATTGCCGGATTCAACAATGACGGGTATCCTTTTCTGATGTATCAGGAATTGGATGCAACCGCACCCGGTAGTGCCGTTAATTTTGATGGGGTGGATGATTATATAGTGATAAGTAATTACTCCGAAATAAATATGACTAATAACTATACACTGGAAGCTTGGATTAAGCCGGAATCTTTTACATCTATGGGTGGAATTATTTCCAAATACCAATCTGCCGGATCCAATGGATATATGTTTCGCCTTTCTGATACGGCGCCTTATGATGGACTTACTTTTGATCAGATGAGTACGGCAAACGGAATCCTGACACCCGGAGTATGGTGCCACGTTGCGGCTGTAAATGATAACGGGACCAGACATTTGTACCTGAACGGAGTGGAAGAGCCTCTGAGCGGCACACCACTGACAATGAACCTGAATACGGACAACTTGGGTATCGGGGTCGATTATATCAGTAATCCGAGGTTTTTCGACGGAGATATTGATGAGGTGAGAGTGTGGGATACGGTGCGTACCGTTTGTGAGATTCAGAATTATATGAACACGGAACTGACCGGACATGAGAGTGGGCTGGTCGCTTATTTTAATCTGAATGAAGGTGTGCCCGGTGCAAATAACACATGTCAGAATAAAACAGCCATTAACAAAGTCAATGAATTATATAACGGAACACTCATGAACCTGACTCTGACCGGAGATTCGTCGAACTGGGTTTTGTCGGGGGCATTACTTGACGGCGTCGGTGTGAATCACGATACAACGAGACCTGTAATAACTTCGGTTCATCCGGATCAGATAATAAATGAAGTTTCTCTTTGCCAGGGGATTCTTCCTGACTACATTACTGATATGACTGCGACGGATCCCTGCGATACGTATCTGAACTATATGCAGGTTCCGGCTGCAGGAACATTTGTTTCTGGCAACAATAATCAGATCATGCTTATTGCCTCCGATAATCAGGGGAATGCGGATACGGTTATGTTTTATGTATCGGTACTTGATACCGTTGCGCCTCAGATTACTTCCTCACATCCCGGCCAGGTTCTGTATGCCGATTCAAACTGCGAGGCTGTATTGCCTGATTATACCGGAACGGTCAATGCTATTGATAACTGCGATACATCCGTGTTTGTTACACAGTTCCCGTTAGCAGGGGGAATTCTTGCAGCAGCGGGGACGGTTGTTTATCTTTATGTTTCCGATCAGGCAGGTAATGCAGATACGGTTTCATTTCCGGTATTTGTTTCGGATACTGTAGCCCCTGTGTTTTCAGCTTATTCCGGCCAGATTGCTTATGCAGGGGCTTCCTGCGAAGCCATGATTCCAGATTATTCCACGATAATTACCGCTGCTGACAACTGCAGTTCATTGCTTTCATACTTGCAGGTTCCCGCGGAGGGAACAATCCTTGCGGGATTAAACAATCAGGTGATACTTATAGCGTATGATGAAATGGGGAATTCCGATACAGCCATGTTTTATGTATCGGTACTTGATACCATTGCGCCTCAGATTATTTCCTCACACCCCGATCAGGTTCTTTATTCTGATGCAAACTGTGAGTCCGTACTGCCTGATTATACTTCGGCCTTAATAGCAACAGACAATTGTGATACGTTGCCCGCATATAGTCAGATACCGGCTGCGGGTCAGTTCGTTTCAGCCTTACAGACGACTGTGGCATTGATTGCAACGGATAATTCCGGGAATGCAGATACAGTCTGTTTTTATGTCAATCTGGCCGATACGCTTAATCCCAATGTGGATTGTCTTCCTGATCAGGATGTGAACCTTGCTCAGGGACAATATAGCTATACTGTTCAGGGAAACGGATTCGATCCTGTTTCGGTAAGCGATAATTGCTCTATTGATAATGTTTATAATTCATTGAATTATCTTTCAACACTTGACGGTGAGGTTTTGTCTCCGGGAGATCATGAAATTACATGGTATGCAGTGGACACTGCCGGCAATGTGGATTCATGCACCTTTGTCATTACCGTGAATCTTTATGATGCGGTTACCGATGGACTGATGAATACCGGAATTAGTATAACACCGAACCCGACATCGGGTGAACTGGTAATATATAACCGGAATCTTCTTGAATTCAGATGTAAAATTACGGATGCTTCCGGAAGAATAATTTCAGATACTGAAATTTCCGATGGTAAGACATTGCTTGATCTGTCAGGACAAGCTGATGGTTTGTACCTCCTGCAGATATATGGCGACGAAGTTGTTGCAATAACCCGGATTGTTAAAAATTAAAACAGATATACATGAAAAAATCTCTCGTTTCAATTGCATTTGTAATAGTGTGGATGTTTTCGTTCTCTCAAACGGCCACACCTCCGGCTGCCGGAGACGGAACATCGGGAAATCCGCTTCAGATAGCGACATTGGAAAATCTTTACTGGCTTTCCCAGAACAGTATTTTTTGGGCAAGCGGGACCTGTTACATTCAAACAGCCGACATTGATGCTTCGGCAACTTCGTCCTGGTTTGGAGGAGAAGGGTTTCCTCCGATCGGGGAAGACGATTATTCGGGAATTAATTCGTTTAAAGGGGTTTACAATGGAAACGGTCATGTGATATCGGATCTGACAATCAACAGGGACACTGACGGGGTTGCTCTTTTCGGGAGCATTACCGGCACCGCTGTAATTTCCGATCTCGGATTGATCAATGTTTTCATTGATGTTACCCCCAATGAGAGCCACTATGATGCCGGAGCGCTTGTTGGCTGGAATCTCGGCGGAACAATAACCAATTGCTATTCAACGGGAACCGTAAATGGTGATGAATTCTGCGGAGGGTTGATCGGGTCAAACGATGACGGCGGAATGGTTTCCGGCTGTTATTCTTTATGTAATGTGAGCGGTTATACAACAATCGGAGGTTTAATCGGATGGCAAAGCGGGACTGTTGTCAATAGTTCTGCCTCCGGAAATGTTTCGGGCGATAATTCGGTTGGCGGATTTATGGGTTATCTTTCATCCGGCCTGATAAATGCATGTTTTTCCACGGGAGAGGTAAGTGCAAACATGTGGGCTGGAGGTTTCGCGGATGCGATAGATGGTCATGTTACAAACTGTTACTCAATGAGTAACGTGGTTCGCAACACCGGAAATGCCGACACCAGCTATGCGGCGTTTATAGAGTATGTCGGGAACAACGTTCATGTGGAATATTGCTATTCAACGGGTTCTGTGGTTTATTCCGATTCTGTTAATCCGATCAATAAAGGTTTTATTTCCACGGTCGGCAGCAATGTTATCTTCACTTCCAACTTTTTCGATTATTCCGTTTCCGGTCAGATTACCGGTACCGGGGCGACCCCCAAGATTTCTTCGCAGCTTAAAATAAAAACCACTTTCATTTCGGCAGGGTGGGATTTTATGGCGGAAACGGCCAACGGAATCAATGATTACTGGGGAATAAACCCCGATCATAACAGTGGATATCCTTTTCTGAAGTGGCAGGGCTATAAGCTGAAACCGGAAGTAACTGCCTGGCCGGTATCGCCAACTCTTGAGTGCGGGCAAACACTCTCCGATGCGGTCTTAAGCGGTGGAAGTGCCTCTGTTTCGGGAAATTTTGTTTTTGCTGATTCGGGCTACGCCCCTCCGTTTGGTTCTTCATCGTATTATGATCTGTGGTTTATTCCCGATGATTCGGTCAATTATGAATGGCTCGGTGATTCGGTTATTGTTGCGGTGGAAGACACTGTGAGTCCTTCTGTTACATGTGCCGGCGATCAGGTGCTGAATCTTAATCAGGGGGAGACTTTTTATGACGTATCGGGAACGGCATTCGATCCTCTTGTTTATGATAATTGCGGCGTTGACAGCGTTTCTAACAGTTTTAATCATTCGGCTTCGCTAAACGGAGCCCATTTGCCGACCGATACCAATACAATCGTATGGACGGTTACGGATATGGCCGGAAATACCGACTCGTGTGTTCAGGTTATTACGGTAAATATTTTTGATGGAATTGTTTCACCGGAACAATCGGGTATCAGGGCTTTTCCAAATCCTGTTAAAGAGACGCTTGAAGTCGATATGCACGGTTTATTGTTTACGGAAATCGGCCTTTTTGATATAGGAGGACGCCGGATCGGGACTTTTTATTCCGAAATGATTGATATGTCAGCATATCCTTCCGGGTGTTATTATTTGAAAATTACAGGAGAGAAGGGGATTTTTGTTGTTGAGGTTGTGAAGCAGTAGTTTTTTGTTGGCGGAGAAATGTTTTTTCGTTTTACCGGAAACGGATGATTCCACCCGTTTCCGGTTTTTATTTCGTGCGATAAAACAAATATGATTTACACTTTGTCGGTCGTGTCATACCAGTTGTCATACTATTAAAACAAAGATATTGTGGGCGTTTGTCATAGTTTCGCATTTTAAATCTAAATGTCGGATATATGATAGTGAAGCCTTCTTTTTGCGGGAGTTGTATTGCGTTTCTTCTTCTGCTGATGTTTGCCTCTTTGCAGGGGCAGGAAATTGTCGAGTTGTCGGAGTTTCAGAATCCCGATCACAGCAGTTACGACATGTTCGGAATCTCGGTAGGGGCGAACGACAGCCTTTTGATTGTCGGAGCTTACGGAGAGGATGAAGATACCGCGAATTCAAATACGGTTTCTTCTGCAGGATCAGCATATATATACAGGAAAATCGGTGAAGACTGGGTTTTTTATCAGAAGATTATTGCTCCGGACAGGCATATTGATGATAGTTTCGGAATGTCGGTTGATATTTCGGACGATTATGCTGTGGTGAGTGCTACCCGGAACGATTTTAATGAAAACTATACGGACTCGGTGTCTGATGCAGGTGCCGTGTATATTTTTCACAACAATAACGGACACTGGGCTTTTATTCGTAAAATCGTGGCTCCTGCAAGAACACAGAGTCAGAATTTTGGTGAAAATGTTAAAATTGAAGGGGATTTTCTTTTTATCGGATGCTCCAAAAACCCTTATGATATATCGGAATCCAATTATTTAAATTGGGCAGGGGCTGTTTTTGTATATCATTTTGACGGAACAGACTGGAATTTTTTTCAGAAAATAACGGCACCGGTGCGAAGTGCATCTTCTTTGTTTGGAAGCAGCATTTGTTTTTCCGGCAATTACCTTTTTTTAGGTTCGTACCTTGACAGATACGATGTGAATGGCCTGAATGCTGTTAACGGGGCCGGTTCGGCATATATTTTTGAACGCGATAGCGGAGCATTTACTTTTGTTCAAAAGGTGGTTGCTCCCGACAGAAATGCGTATAACCGTTTCGGAAATTCCATTGCCGGAGATAGTTCTTTTATGGTTGTCGGTTCTTTTACAGATGATTTTAACAATAATGGGACAGATTCACTGTTTGATGCGGGATCGGCTTATATTTTCAGGAATGTGAGCGGGGTTTGGATGTATGATGAAAAAATATCCGCACCCGATCGCCGGAAGGGAGATCAATACGGAGAGAAGTTGGGCGTTTCCGATAATAGTTTAATTGTAACTGCTTACCGCCAGTGTTTTGACCAGTATGGAAACGATTCTCTTTTGATGGCAGGTGCTATTTATTATTATTATTTTGATGGAAGCAACTGGAGTTATGTTCAGAAATTCACGCCTTCAGACCGTGGTTTTGGGAATTATTTCGGCAATAATATTGATATGGATCATGGTCTTGCATTTGTAACTGCAAGCAATGCCTCAAAAACCTATGTGCTTGCGGTTGATGAAAATACCTATTTGCAGCCTGTCGATCAGCATGTCTGCAATAGTTCGGATGCAGAATTCAGCTTTAATTCCGATGCTTTTGTTTCTTTTCAATGGCAGAAATATCATGCACCGGGATGGATTGACCTGACGGATACAACCGTATATCAAAATATTCATTCCGATACACTGAAAATAGCATCGCCACACTATTCGCTCAACGGAAATCTGTACAGATGCAGGGCTTTCAATGGGGTTTACACGAGAATATCCGATGCGGCTACATTGCTTGTTGACACATTTGTTGTTGCCGATGCCGGAAATGATACCATGGCCTGTTCGGCCGGTAATTTTCAGCTTAACGCATCCGAATCTCAACCCAACAGCGGATACTGGATATCGGGAAATGCAGGTGTGTCATTTTCTGATTCTTCGGCCTGCAATACTATGGTGAATGGCCTTTTTTACGGTAGTAATATTTTTACATGGATTGTGAACAACGGTTTGTGTGGAATGGATAGTTCCGATGTTACGGTTCTGTATCCGGCCGATTCGCTGCAGATACTTCAGAATCCTGTAAGTCAGAATTTCAGCTTGAACGACACCGTGCTTCTCTATGTTTCGGCTACCGGATATGCAGCAGAATATCAGTGGTATAAAGACGGAATGCCCTTGTCGGATAACCCGCATATAAGCGGCGCGACCACCGATTCATTGCGTTTGTTGTTAACTACGGTAAATGATACTGGAGCGTATTTCTGTATGGTTTTTAATCCGTGCGATGTTGTTGTGTCTGACACCGCATCTCTTGAATTGATTACTTCGGGTTTTGCCCGTTTTTCAGGAAGTGTAACTGTTTTCCCGAATCCGGCAAGCGGAGTAATAACAATTTCTGCCGGCAACGATATGGGAAATATCATTTCCGTTGAGATAACAGACATTCTTGGGAACACGATGATGGAAAAACGGGATTTCTCTGATCCTGTGATGGCTGATATTTCTTCGTTCTGCCCGGGAGTGTATTTTGTCAGGGTTTTTACTGCTAAAGGATCGTATGTTTCTGAAATAATAAAAAAATAGTCCCGTATGAAAAGATTGCTTTTTTTTGTTGCTGTGCTTCTTTCATTGGCCGGATCTCTTTTTGGCCGGGAGGAAGGGAACGATTGTCTGACGGCTATCCCTGTGGTCATTAACTCCGGTTCTGTCGGAGGTGTGATCAATAATGGTGAAACATGGTGGTATATTCTCAATTTACCTGCCGATTATCAGAATGTTGAAATTGAATCTTGTTTATCTACTGCGGCAGCTTCCTGTATTGTTGATCTGTATTCTGATTGTAGTACATTTCTTGTCGGTGGATCTCCCAATGTGTGCAATCCGGGAAATCCGAACGAAATGATTTCGCTCCCGGGTTTGACGGCGGGAATCTATTATATTAAAGTTACAGGAGGAGGAACTTCCAACGGAGCTTTTACATTGAACGTTACCGGAACAACCAATGCGGTTTTCGACGATTTGTCGGTTGTCTCAATTCATAAACCGGTGAAAAATTTTGAGGGTTTTCAAACGATCTCCGTTGAAATCGCAAACCATGGTGTTGATTCCCAAACAGCGTTTCCTGTCAGCTATATTTTGAATGGTGATACTGTCACGGAGATATATGTCGGAACAATAAACGGCGACGACACGGTGCAGTATGATTTTTTAACCCCTGCTATCATGGGAAACGATATGATCTGTAATCTTGTTGCGAAAACGAATCTGAGCGCAGATGAAAACACCGATAATGACAGTTGTCTGATCCGAATAAATACTTATATTAATGAAAACGTACTGAGCTTTCTGTATGACGATTATGTATCTGTTCCGGATGATCCGGCATTGAATTTTTCCGGGAATTTTACCGTTGAAGCCTGGCTTTATTCTTTTTCCACGAAATCAAAAGGGCCGGAAGATCTGTTGTCGAAACATGAAAACAACGGGGGAAGAAAGGGATACGCGATTGAATATTTTAGTCAGAGTCTGAAGGTTCTTGTTGGTGCAGATACCGGATGGGTGTCGGTTTCATATCCTATGAATACTGATGAGTGGCATCATGTAGCTATGGTCTATGATTCGGGAACACTGAAAATGTATCTGGACAGTGTTTTCTGCGGTTCTGCTTACGGAAGTATGATGAACAGTTCTGTCAATTTTTATATAGGGGGATCTCAGCAATATGGTAATAACTGGACTGGGTCGGCCGATGAAATAAGAATATGGAGCCGGGCAAAATCGGAGCAGGAAATATGGCAGGATATGAACAGAGAGATTTCGCCCGATTCAGCGGATCTGGTGGCTTATTATGATTTTAACAGGGGGATTTCTGCCGGTGGCAATACCGATATCGGGGTGTTGCCTGATATGACTGATAACAATCATCATGGGACTATGCATAATTTTTTGTTGACAAACGGAACTACCATGAATGGTAACTTTTATGCTACCTGTGATGTGGATTTATCTGCTCCGGTACCGGATAGTGCTTTTTTGCCCGATGTTACCGCTGTATGTGGGGTTTCTTCGCTCGTCCCTCCGACTGCAACCGATAACTGCAACGGACAGATCACAGGAATTGCCGACGTTCCTTTGCCGGTTACGACACAGGGCCTTACAGTGGTAACCTGGAACTACGACGACGGATATGGGCATGTCTCTTTTCAGATGCAGAATATTATTGTGCATGATACGATCAATCCGTCAATTATCTGTTCGGGAAACCAGGTCGTTACCATAAATCAGGGTGAAACTTTTTATGAGGTATCCGGAGTTCTGTTTGATCCCGTTTATACAGATGATAACTGTGGTGTTGACAGCGTCTGTAATAATTTTACCCATTCGGCTTCGCTGAACGGAGCTCATTTACCTGTGGGTCTCAATACAATTATCTGGACGGTCACGGATGGTGCCGGAAATAGTGATACCTGTGTACAGAATATAGAGGTTGAAGTTGCTATCGGAATGGAGTCCGGTAGCAGAAACCATCAGATACGTGTTTTGCCTAATCCTGTCGGAAATCTGGCAGTTATTGATCTGCATGATATACAGTTTATAGAGATTGAACTTTATGATGCCGCCGGCAATAAGGCCGGTGTGTTTTATGATACTAAAATCGACCTTTCTGCATTTTCCAAAGGATTGTACTATGTAAAAGTGATTACAGCTGGCGACGTTTTCGTTACTCCGCTGGTTAAAGACTAATAATGTTTTTTTCAGGCCTGCATATCCGTTTTTACGGATTGCAGGCTTTTTATTTTGTCCGGGAACCAGCCTTTATTCGAATAATACAAATGTTTTGCTGTTATTTGCAAATACATTCTCTTCTTTTTTTGAGCATAGTACGGAGCCGGCGATTATTCAGTGAATGATTGCTAAAAAACCCTTATTTTTGACACATGAAATCATTCACCGACATTATCAGTATAGAACTGGGACTTAAGGTAACTCAGGTTGCCAATACCATAAAGTTGCTTGACGAGGGGGCCACAGTGCCGTTTATTTCGCGATACCGCAAAGAAATGACCGGAAGTCTCGATGAGGTTCAGATTATGGCCATCAAAACGCGCTTGCATCAGCTTACCGAGCTCGAAAAGCGGCGTAGTGCGGTGCTTGAAAGTATTCAGGAACAAGGGAAATTAACACCTGAGTTGGAATCGAAAATCCGCAATGCATCAACAATGCCTGAGGTGGAAGATTTGTATTTGCCATACCGGCCCAAACGCAAAACTCGCGCAACGGTTGCTGTTGCAAAAGGACTGGAGCCTTTGGCGAAGCGTATTTTCATGCAACAACCATTCGACCTGATGGTAGCTGCCCGACATTTTGTGAGCGAAGAAAAAGGAGTTGCATCCGAAGAAGAAGCTGTCGCAGGCGCCCGCGATATTATTGCCGAATGGATCAGCGAAGATGCTCGTGTTCGTGCTGATTTGCGCTCGCTTTTTGTTCGCGAAGGAATTGTGTCGTCGAAAGTAGTGAAGGGAAAAGAAGCCGATGGAGCCAAGTTCGAGAATTATTTTGCTCTGGCCGAACCGCTTGCAAAATCGCCTTCGCACAGAATTTTAGCTGTTTTCCGTGGCGAAAACGAAGGCTTTTTAAGAGTTTCGATTGAACCGGAGTCCGAAAAAGCATTATCTCTCATCGAACGTCGGATAGTGAATTCGCGAAACGATATTGCCAACGAAGTGATTACAGCTCTCGAAGACAGTTATAAACGTTTGCTTCAGCCATCAATCGAAACCGAAACCCGGAAATTTTATAAAGAAAAAGCCGATAAAGAAGCAATCAATGTGTTTGCTGATAATGTTCGTCAACTACTATTGAGTTCGCCACTCGGTCAAAAAACCGTGCTTGCAATCGACCCGGGGTTTCGCACAGGCTGCAAAGTAGTTGTGCTCGATCCACTCGGAAATCTGATGCATAACGAAACCATTTATCCGCATCCGCCCGAAAACAAAGTGAAAGAAGCTTTAAATAAAATTGATCATTTGGTCGAAGCATACAAAGTAGAGGCTATTGCTATTGGAAATGGCACAGCTGGCCGTGAAACCGAAGCATTTATCAAGCGAATCCAATTTAGTCGACCAGTAATTGCTATTGCTGTAAACGAATCGGGAGCTTCAATCTATTCTGCAAGCGATGTGGCTCGCGAGGAGTTTCCCGATTACGACGTCACTGTTCGAGGAGCAGTTTCCATTGGTCGTAGGCTCATGGACCCTTTGGCAGAACTTGTGAAGATTGATGCGAAAAGTATTGGCGTGGGACAGTATCAGCACGATGTTGATCAGAGTATGCTTAAAGAAAAACTCGACGATACTGTAATGAGTGCCGTGAACAGTGTCGGAGTGGAGCTTAATACAGCCAGCAAGCAATTGCTTACATATGTCTCTGGCATCGGGCCAGTGATGGCTCAAAATATTATCGATTACCGAAAAGAAAAAGGTGCTTTCAAAGCGCGAAAAGAATTGCTGAAGGTGAAACGTTTTGGCGACAAGGCTTTTGAGCAGGCTGCTGGATTTTTACGAATAAAAGATGCGAAGAATCCACTCGATTCTTCGGCTGTGCACCCCGAAAGCTATCACATTGTTGAAAAAATGGCCAAAGACTTAAATTGCACCGTTGCTGACTTGATCCGGAACAAAGAACTGAGGGCTCAAATTGTTCCTCAAAAATACATTACCGAGCAGTTTGGATTGCCAACTATTACCGACATCTTAAAAGAGCTTGAAAAGCCTGGTCGCGACCCGCGACAAAAATTTGAAATGTTTGAGTTCGATCAGAATGTTCACAGCATCGACGATTTGATTGCGGGAATGGTGTTGCCAGGTATTGTGACAAATATCACAAAGTTTGGAGCTTTTGTCGATATAGGTGTGCATCAGGATGGGCTTGTTCATATCAGTCAGATTGCCGACCGATATATTGCTGATCCGTCGGAAGTGCTTAAGCTCAATCAGAAGGTGCAGGTTCGTGTTCTCGAAGTGGATAAGCCAAGAAAAAGAATCAACCTGAGTATGAAAAATGTTTAGTCATTTGCCGGAAACTCAAGTAACTTTTTGAATCAGAGCCAAAATCAAATAAACAAGATCAAATGAAAAAGATATTGCTGCCATTTGTCCTTTTTTGTCTCACTTTGCATATTTCGGCACAAGAACAATCTTTCGTTCTTCCGTACGAGACGCAGGATTACAATGTGACGCTTACTTACGAGCAAATAATTCAATATTGCCATCTTGTCGATTCGCTGTTCGACGAAGTACAGTATTTTACTTTTGGGAAATCGGCTCAGGGAAGCGATTTGCCCTATTTGTTGATTGATAACAGAACCAAAAATAACAATAAGATTACACTTTGGATTCAGGCAGGTATTCATCCGGGTGAGCCTGAAGGTGTTGAAGCCGGATTTCTTTTTATTCGGGATGTGCTTACCTATCCTTCGTTGAAACCGTTGCTTGATAAAGTAAGGATTGTATTTATTCCTTCTTTCAATGTGGATGGATTGAAGCGCTTTGGTCCATATAATCGTATTAATCAGAACGGGCCTGAACAAATGGGCTGGCGAACCACCGCGCAGAATTTGAATCTGAATCGCGATTTTATGAAGGCCGACGCCCCCGAAATGCAGGCCTGGCTGAAGCTGTACAATTCCATTAACCCCGATTTTCTGATTGATTGTCACACAACCGATGGTGCCGATTATGTGTATCCGCTCACTTATGGTCTCGATGCATTTCAAACACTCGATTCCAGCATCGCTTCGTGGTGCACAGGAAGCTACGTTCCCTTTGTGACCGACCAAATGGATAGGGCTGGTTTCCCAATTTATCCTTATGTTGCATTCAGGCAATGGCACAATCCGAAGAGTGGTTTGCTTTCGTATGCATCGCGTCCCATGTTGTCGCATGGCTACACTTTGCTGACTGATCGGCCCTGCTTGCTAATAGAAACTCATATGCTTAAGCCATATAAAATCAGAGTTGATGCAACACAGCGAATGTTGTTGTTCACATTTCAATATCTGGCCGAAAATGCCGATGCCTATTCAGCCATGCTCGAAAAAGCAGACCGCGACAGAGTTTTAGATGATTTTATCAAAAGGCCGTTTCCTATTTCGCTTACCACGAGTATGAACGACAGTGTTCTGGTTGAATTTAACGGAATGAAATACGATACCATCAAAAGCAAAACAACAGGTGGCATCTATTACAAATACGACAACACCAAACCCGAAATCTGGAAAATTCAGATGTTTAATAAAATTGTGGTTGACGATAGTATCAGCTTGCCCATTGCCTATGTGGTTCCGGTGGAATGGATAACAGTAATTGACCGCTTACAATTGCACGGAATAAGTATCATCAGAACTGCCGATGACAAGGAAGTGAAATGTACTGCTTCTCGACTCTCGGGCGTTTCGTTTCCGGCAATGAGCTACGAAGGATGTTTCAGGCCGGATTTTACTATTTCAGAATTTGATACAATAATGGTGATTCCGCGCAATTCTGCTTTGGTAACCGTGAAGCAATCGAAAATAAAAGTTCTTGTGTGGTTGCTCGATGCCCGTTCCGAAGACAGTTTTCTCAAATGGGGGTTTTTTAATACCATTTTCGAACAGAAAGAATACGGCGAAATGTATGTGCTTGAGCCATTGGCTGACGAAATGTTTAAAAAAGACAAAGCACTTAAAGCCGAATTTGAAGCATTAAAGAAAAACGACCCCGGGTTTGCTGCATCGCAATGGGCTCAGATGAACTGGATTTACAACCATACTGCCTGGCGCGACCAGAAAATGAATGTGTATCCTGTTGTGAAAATAACCGACAGGAACGAATATCTCAAACTTTTACCTTCAAAATAGTTACAATGAAAGTGATTACATACAATCTCAACGGAATCAGAGCTGCCATTGGTAAAGGTTTTATCGACTGGCTTGCCGCATCCGATGCCGATGTTGTTTGCATTCAGGAAAGCAAAGCTCAGCCCGATCAGATTCCTGTTTTGGAATTTGAAGCCATTGGTTACAAAACGTTTTTTTACAGTGCTCAGAAAAAAGGCTACAGCGGTGTAGGAATTATTACCCGCATCGAACCCGATAAAGTTGTTTATGGGATGGGAATTGAAAAATACGATTACGAGGGACGCTTTATTCGTGCCGATTTTGGAGATTTAAGCATTGTCTCTGTTTATCATCCATCAGGTACATCGGGCGAAGAACGTCAGGCTTTTAAAATGGTGTGGCTGGATGATTATTTGGAATACGTTCAGAAACTTCGGAAGGAAAGACCAAATCTTCTTTTATGTGGCGATTACAATATTGCTCATGAGCGCATCGATATTCACGACCCGGTTGGGAATGCCAAAAATTCTGGTTTTTTGCCCGAAGAGCGCGAATGGGTGACAAAATTTTTGAATCACGATTACATTGACACTTTCCGTCATTTCAACAAAGAACCACACAATTATACCTGGTGGAGCTTCAGGGCAAATGCCAGAGCCAATAACAAGGGATGGAGAATTGATTACATCATGGCAACCGAATCGTTACGTACTCATCTGAAGAGCGCTTTTATTCAGCCCGACGCATATCACAGCGATCATTGTCCGTCAGGGCTTGAACTCGAATTCTGATTAAGGATTGAGAAATACTAGTGGAGTTGTGCAAGTAAATTCACTTCCATCGGTTTCTCGGTAATTGATGTTGAACTGAACAAGCCGGAGCGAATCGGTAGAACTATTCAGCAGCAGGAAAATATTACCATTGTTTTGAACAGGGAAAGTGTTTGTATATTCATTCAGCGAAGAGATGTCTGAGAAATATGAGAACCCTCCGTGTGAGTTGATGTAATTGTAACTGTACAATTCAAAACACCCATTCATCGTGTCGCCGGCACTAAATTGCTGGTTAAAATTGTAAACTGTGGTTATTGTGAAATTGCTGATTTCGCTATCAATTTCATTCTTGGCTAAATTTTCACCCGTGCATTCCAAATGTGTCGAAACATCTTGTAAATGAAAGCCAACATTAACCATCAATTCACGTGAAGGAATAGTATCGTTTTCTTCAATATTATGTATTCCTGTGCCATATTGCAAATATGATGAACTTATCGAAGTGACTTCCTGCCACCAAGTGCAATTTTCGTCGTTGCGGCATGAATACAGGAATAGAAATGCCAAAATCAATATTGCTATTTTAATTGGTTTCATTTTCTGTGTTTGATTTGAATTTGTAAACGAGCATCAATCCTGTGTATGCGTGAAAATTGATATCGCCAAGATAGATATTGTCGTAGCTGTTATATTCTTTATTGCCAAATGTATAGCCACCTTTTACGAATATGCATAAGTCGAGATAACTTAGAGCAGGTAGCAAGAATGCAACACCCGATTTTATTTGGATTTTGGAGTAAATATAATTGTAATTGGGATATGAAGGCGGCGATTGAAAATATTCAGTTTTATGCAAATTGCCAATATTTAATCTTGCATCAAAAGGAATTTCCAGATGCCATTTTTTGTTGGAAGGGATTTTGTAAACCATTCCTAAGCCCATTGTGAAGTATCGCGATAGAAAGCGTATTTCATTATGCCAAGTGTTGAAATCTTTCATTCCGGCGGCGATGTTAAAGGAGATGTTTTTGACTTGAATAGAATTAAAAATCCCTTCAATTTCGCAGCTGTAGATTTTGTCCTTGTTAGGAAGAATTCCTGACCCAGTGCTAATACAATTGGTGGCTGAAATTCCAAACGAGCCAAATCCACCCGTTGTATTTTGAGCATTAAGATTCTCTGTAATAGTGAATAGTAGAAAAAGAAACAAGAATAAATGAGATATTTTCATCTTTTTAGCGAGTTAGTACCCATTTTCTCTGAATATTTTTTTCATTGCTGTGCAGAACAATGAAATACACTCCATTTTGGAGATTATAATCGGCTGCATTGAAGAAATATTGTTGACGGCCGATACTGCTTTCGCCTTCGGCTAGAATGGCGATGGTTGAACCCGAAATATCAGTGATTTCAATACTGATTGGTGTTTTTGTGTGCATTTTGAAAGCAAGACAGAAATTGCCGTTAGATGGATTTGGAAATACACCCAGTTCTTCGTCGGGTACCGAAAATGAATTAACTGAAGTTAGTATTGTAGTGTCGATGATAGCTGTAAGAACGCTGAGTTGAAACCCATCAAGTCTTGCCCAGATGGGTCTTACAACACCATTGTGAGCGGAAATATTGGTGTAGTCTCCAAAAAACACACTTGAATTGGGGAGGAACGGACTTTCGCTCACTTTAAAATTTTTAAATGTTTGACCACCGTCTTTCGAACATGCCATATACACATCGGTGCGGTCGTCGTCGTAGTTTCGTCGGTCGTACCACACAAACCAAAGATATCCTGTTGCCTGATCGATAGTCATCCATGTGAAAAACTGATTGTGATTGGTTGTGTCGTCGTTTACACGAATAGGCGCCGACCAGTTATCGCCTCCATCTATGCTTTTAGAAATCCAGATATCGGTATTGTGACCTCCATTTGTCTGATCGCTCCAATTGATATAAATGGTTCCCCGGTGAGGTCCATTGCTTAAATCGCATGCAGTAACCGGTAGTCCATTGGCGCGCATTATGCCTGGTATGGAATAATCCCAGCCACCACCAATGTTGCTGACAAAAATGTCGTCCTGAAGCCATGTTGCGCCACCGTCGAGGCTTTTATCGAAAAGCAAGCCTTTGGGACCAGCCCACGACACATACACTTCGCCATTGGGACCAACCGCAGGAACAGCGCCTTCAGTTGTGCTGTCACTATCAACGCAGTCGCCGGCAATTTTGTTGATTCTCAGTGCGGGAGTCCAGCTTTGTCCGCCGTCAATCGATTTTGAAAACATAATATTACTACTATCGGCCGAATTGCTGGTGCCGTATTCATCAAATTGTGTCCAAGTAACATAAATGGTATTGTTTGTTCTATCAATAACCGGCCAATGTTTGTCCTGAGCTTTTGTGCCATTCAGTCCAGTAAAGCTTCCATCGTTCCAGTTTCCATTTATGGAATCAATTTTTTGACAAACAATACGGTCAATCCAGTTACCCGAAACAGGATTCGAGAGGTGAAAGAAGTAGAACGCGCCGGTTGTGTCGACTGTGATGGCCGGGTCACCCCAAACTCCAAAAGATGAAGTTAATGTCCCTTCTTGCCATGTGTAGCCACCATCCTGGCTGATATAATATAAATTAATATTGGCCCCTGCTACCATTTGTAGGGTGTTTTTCGGATTGATTGCAATGGATGGTTCTTCGGGGTCGTGGCTATTTCCAATTACAATGTTTGCGTGCTGAGCTGATAAATTCAGATTCAATATTGATACAGAAAATATTGCAAACAGAAGGAATTTCATGATTTTGTTTTTGTGTCAGACAATTAACATCAAATAATGGTTGCTAAAATAATATAAATTGCAACGAACATCGAAAATATTTGTCTGCAAGGGTAATAATCTTTGTATTTTTGAAAAAAATTGCTCCATGAAACAGATTCTATTTTTGGTTTTTTTAGTGTTAGCGTCAATTCTGTCTGCTCAAACAATCAGCAATGCCGAAGCACTTGACCTGGCTCAGCGTTTTATGTCGGATAAATCGGCTAAAAGTATTGTGCTGATTCCGGTATCTGTTTCAGAAAAAGGGTATAGCCATTTTTATGTGTTTACCGATGAGCTTAATAGCTCATTTGTTGTGATGTCGGCAACACGGAATGCTTTTCCTGTAATTGCCTGGAGCTTCGAAAGTGGATTTGCTGATCCCGTACCCGATGTTGTTAAGGGATATTTCGATTGGGCAGAAGTGCAACTTGCTGATGCAGTGAATTCAGGTCGAAAGCCTGCCGCAGAAGTGGAGCGGGAATGGATTAGTCTTGAGCAAACCGGAAAATTACCGGTCAATGAAAAGTCGAATATTTCTCCTTTGCTTACAACTACCTGGGATCAGGGCTGTTATTATAATGGAATGAGCCCAATTGCGCCAAGTGGACCATGTGGACGTTGTTACGCCGGATGCGTAGCCACTGCTATGGGGCAGGTGATGAAATATCACAATTACCCAACCGTTGGGCAGGGAACACATACTTATGGTACGTTTTCATATCCGAATCAGACTGCCGATTTTGGAGCAACCACCTATGTGTGGGATAGTATGCCAAACTCGATTAATGACGACAATGAATACATTGCCGAGTTTCTTTACCATTGTGGAGTTTCTGTTGATATGGATTTTGCTTTTGATGGCTCTGGAGCACAAACTACCGATGCGAGAGATGCTTTTGTGGATTATTTTAAGTATTCCGACTATTGCTTTCATTTAGAAAAAACAGGAATTATGGATCAGAGTTGGTACGACTTAATCGAAAATGAATTGCAGAGTAAGCGTCCCATAATGTATAGAGGTTTTGGAAGTGGAGGACATGCTTTTGTTTTAGATGGAATGCAAAATAGCGACCACTTTCATTTTAATTGGGGCTGGAGTGGCTATTATAATGGCTATTTTATTCTTTCGAATTTAAGCCCGGGCGGTTCCGATTTTACTACTGATCAAGCTGGTATTTTTGGGGTTGAACCCGCAGAAACCGATATGGTTTATTGCCAGAGTCAAACAGTTTTAACCGCCGTATCCGATACTATTAGCGATGGCAGTGGAGAAGAACGATATGGAAACAATTCCACATGCAAATGGCTGATTCAACCACCCGGAGCAGGGCTTATATATATTCATTTTCTGGAATTGGAAACGGAAAAAGATATCGATCCGGTTTATGTTTTTAATGGAACGTCAACTAGCGATCCTATGGTAGCTATGGTTTCAGGTTTTACAGTGCCTTCCGAAATTTTGGTTTGGGGTCCTTCGGCGCTTGTCTTTTTTCAAACTGACCAGATGATGCGTGCCGGAGGTTTTACACTTACATATACATCGAGCCAGGTTGGACTCAACGAGGCATGGAACCATAATCTCATCAGTGTTTTTCCAAATCCTGCATATGAAAAACTTTCCATTGAAATTGATGATAGGTTGAATTCTTTGGTGAAAAAAATTGAAATTCTTACATCAGAGGGGCAAGTTCTTGATGATATTGATAATCCTGAAGAAATGCAAAGTGTTCGTGTTGCAGATTATCCTGCCGGCGTTTATTTTTTAAGATTTGTTGGGGAAAACGATATTATTGTCAAGCCCTTTACGGTTTTATAATTTTGATCCTATTGGTTAGGTATGGAAGATGGAGAATCTTTATGTGACTACCTTTCCTTTTTTATCAACTCTTTGTAATTCTTGGGTAATCCACGTCGTTCGTCCCAATCTTTCCATTTCCAAACAAAAACAACAAGCCATGTAATGGCAAAAACAATCACAAAAGTGTAGAATGCTCCACCTGCATTGTGGTCGGTGTAACCAAGTTTTTCTCCAACTTCTCGCACAGCAAAAGGCATGGGCCAAAACATCATAATAGGAACAGCAATCCAACCAGTTAAAAGTGTTTTGACAATTTCGCTGAAACGCAATTTTTGTTTTTGGGTGATAGTGTAAATAAATTGTCGGGGATGTGTCAATTGCCGAATAAACTCGACTCGATACAACGGAATAAGAGGAAAATACAAAAAAGTAATCCAGACTGTTGCCGTGCATTTTCCATTTTCAAGAGGACCGCGAATGCCGTAAAACTTTGTTCCTATACCGTTTAAAGTGCTCATCGGTTTTATTTTATCAACACCACTTTTCGTTTTCTGTATTCAATTCTTCCAAATTGTTCGTTGCAAATCGGCACTTGAGAAATTCTCGCCGTTGATCGTGGTATTGCCAGTAATACCACCTAGATATCCAAGCGTTGTGCATTGCCAATCGGCTACTTCCGACGTCATATCGGCTCCGCAAGTACCCGGGTCGAAAACATAAACAGTCGCTCCTTGAAAAAGATATTCTTTCACATTGGCATCGTTGTCGCAGCATGTGTTTTTGAAATCGTGAATTTTTTCGACAATGCAATCGGGCGTGCCATTGGCAATATCGTCTTTGTTGCACGAAATCATCGCGCTTGCCAAAATCAGTATTAGAAAAAATGTTTTCATGGTTGTTTATGTTGCAATAACAACGTTGGTTTCTATCTCAACATTGCCTTTGAGCAATGCCCAAACCGGGCAATACGTTTCTTCGGCCATTTTAATTACTTTTTCTACTTCGGCAACTGTTGTATCGCTAGCTTGAAGATGAATTTCAAGTGTTATTTTGCTGAAACATGTCGGATGTTCCTGCCTGCGATCGCCCGACGCTTCAATGCGAAATTCCCCGATGGTTTTATTCATCCTTCGCAGAAAAAGCAGGAGAGCAGTTCCAAGACACGAAGAAAGACTTAGTAGCAGTAATTCGAGCGATGTGTAGCCATCGCTGTCGCCAACAGGAGGAATGTAATCAATAGACACAGGCTTATTGCCTTCGGTCCAACCATCGAATTTTACTTTGCTGTTGATAAGCGAAATTGTTGTTTGTAGTGTTTTTGATTTATCAATCATATTGTTGTTTCTTTAAATTATTCCCATTTTTGTCATCAGAAATGTTGCGCTTTTGTTGCGACACACGCCTTCGCGGAGTCTGAAGTCGAAATACAGGTCATTATTGACAATTTCTACTTCGAAACATTTATTCGATAAAACGCCTTCGTATTCGGCAGTAAGATTGCAGATTTCGAGATCGTGCGTGGCAATAACGCCATAGCATTGCTGCGATGCAAGTTTGCGAATTACTTCCAAGGTGCCGTTGCGTTTGTCGTCCGAATTGGTGCCGCGTAAAATTTCGTCGAGTAAAATGAAAACGGTTTTGTTGGCTGCGGCGTTCATAATTTCTTTCAGTCGCTTCACTTCTGCGAAAAAATACGATTCGTTTTCGTTCAGCGAGTCGCTCTGATGAATGCTGGTGAGTACATCAATAGGGAGAAATCGCGCAGATGTTGCGCAAATTGGCGCACCGGTGCTGGCCAGTACTAAATTTACACCCAAAGTTCTCAAGAATGTGCTTTTGCCCGACATGTTCGAGCCAGTGAGTACGACAAAACGATGATTGTCGAAACTCACATCGTTACAAACTCTTTTTTTGTTCAAAATAAGAGGATGCCCAAGTTGTGTGAAACTGAATTCGGCTTTTTGTGCAATTTCCGGAAAGGCATATTCAGGATTGTTGGTGGCAAAATTGGCCAAACACCCAATTGCTTCCGCTTCGCCAATGGTTTCGAGCCAGCTCAATAATTGATTTGCGTGTAATCGTTTCCATTTCAGAAGCGAATGTAGCACATGCAGATGATAGAGGAAAAATCCGTTAAATATTACTGCTGCAAGCAAATTGGTGATAGTTTCAAGATCTCTGAAATGCCTCGAAAGCTTTTTAAGTTGTTCGCTAACAGCTTTGTTGCCCCCGCTTGGGCAGCATTGAAGTTTCTGCATGGTGGAGGAAGAAAACGATTCGCTCTCAATAAAAGCTGCTATTTGGCTGTAGTTGCGGATAATGTTGTCGATTTTGTCGGCACCCTCCATTTCGCGCTTTATTTTTTTGAGCTGCGATTGCAAGATGAAGAGATTCACAAGAAAAAGCCCGATTGAAATATGTCGGAATAAAATATTGCTTGATATTGCAAACACCGCAATAGAAGCAATCAATAAAACTGGCAGAACAAATGATGCAGCTCGAATGGCTTTGTTCAAACTACTAGTTGGTGATTCGGACCAGTTTTTCAAGCGTTGCCACACCGAAGGACTGTCGTTGACCAACATGCCAATAGCTTGAACCTGTTGGCGGAATTCAGTTTTTGACAAAAGTTCTTTTACCGCTTCCTGTTGTTCGCTAATTTTTTCGACAGAAAGTCGATTTAGTAGAAGGTTGGCGAGATGTTTTTTGCCCATGATGGTCGATGTGCGATTCAGGTGCTGATAAACCGAGCCAGGGCCAAATAAATCAAGATCGTTTGCGTATGCGTGGTGCGGAGGAGGGAGTTCCGCACCATCGTAAAACGAAGCTTTGCCTGTCTCGAGAAATTGTATTTCGTCTTCGTTTATTTGAATGAGAGCTTTTGTGAGTGCAAGATTATAGCGCGCTTTTTCGTGAATTTTAAGCAGTGCAACAAATGCTACTACTGCCAAAGTCATTCCTGTAATCAGCAAGTTGGAATACGTTTCGATGCAAAACCACAGCATGGCGAAAAATGCAATCGAAACCAGCAGGCGGATGGTTCCGAGCATTTGGTTTTTCTTTTTGAGCTTCCGCTCGGTCAACCTATGTTTGTCGAGTAAATTGTGGTAGTCGTTTTTCATGCTTTGTATAGCTGTGATAATGGTTAGCATTTGCAGAATCGGATAGCAGGAATTTTTATTATTCCCGAATCAGATTGCCTCTGAAAATAGTTTTTGAGTTCCTGCAAACAATTGAATAGATTCCTTTGGCAAGTGAGCTGATGTCAACTAAAGCAAATCCATTGTCGAGTTTCCCTTGTTTGACAATGCGTCCTTGCATGTCGATTATTTGATATGTGGAATTATCTGCGCCTGCTACTCCAATTTCAATGAAGTATTTTGCCGGATTTGGAAAAATTCGGATTTTTTCAGTTGAACAGTTGTCAATTGATGTTATCAATGAGCTTAGTGGGCACGACCAAACCCCATTGGCGTCAATTCCAGCGTAAAGACTTCCTTCAGATATTTGTAATGCAAAAATGGATTTTCCATTTACTATAGAACCCGAATGGCTCCAGGTGTTGCCACTGTTTTCGCTTAAGTACAAATTGCCATCGCTGTCTCCTGCAAAAACAAGATTGAAATACGAGAGCAGGCTTAAAATATTGGCGCTGTCAGGAACAGATGAACTTACATGACTCCACGAAGCTCCCGAATCGTTCGAGAAATACAATCCATTGTTTTGGGTTCCGGCAAAAATAAGGTTGTAGCAAAATGCAAGCGAATTGATTTTATCGGCTTTTGCCCAATTCGATAATTCCGCCCAACTGGTTCCACTGTTGTTTGAGAAATAGAGTAGGCTGTCCATGGTTGCTGTAAGAATTGAATTTCCATCCGAAGCAATTGCATTCATTCCTTTGTTAGCTGGAATTGAACTCACCTGAGACCACGACGAACCATTGTTTGCCGAAACATACAAGCCTGCTTCGCCGCTCCCGGCATATGCTTTTGTCCCACACCAGGCAATACACTGAATCCAGCTGCTACCTAGGCCGTTGTTGCCTGTCGAAAAGGATGTTCCGTTGTTGCTCGACCTATATAATCCCAGCATGTCGGTTCCGGCAAGAACCCAGCCATTTCCTGCCGATAGCGAACGAATTTCGACAGTTCCAATAGTGTTGTCTTTTGTCCATGTGTTGCCAAAGTCCGATGTGTAGTGGAGTCCCGATCCATGTGTCGATGCAATCAGGTTGCTTTCGCTTGTTGCTAATGCTCCAACACAGGCTTTAAACGGATTGTTATATCCCATTGCCCATGCACTTGCGTTTTGCTCTCGTACTAAAATGTGTCCGCTGCCGGCACCAGCAAAAACAGCCGAATCGATTGCTCCAATAGCCCAGAGGTCGGTTTCGGATAATCCTGAATTGATGGCCGACCATGTTGTTCCGGTGTCGGACGACAAATAAACACCCGATCCATAAAGTGCAGCATACAGGTTGCTTCCGCTATGCGCAAATCCTTTAATTGAAGAAAGACTTGTGCTAAGTGTCGACCATGTAGTACCTGCATCGTCCGAAACATAATTGGTAGAGCTAAGCGTGCTGGCAAATATTTTGCCGCCAAATGCATGAACCGACATGATTGATGTGACCGCAATTCCCGAATTGCACAAAGTCCAGTTGTTTCCCATGTCGGTTGAGCGATACAGACCTTGAAGATATGTAGCAGCATAAATGTTGTTAGTGTCCGATTCAAGATAATAGATGTATGCTGCCGAAATGCCATTGTTGATAGGGGTCCACGAATTTCCAAAATCGTCCGAACGAAAAATTCCATGTAAATAGGTTCCTGCAAAAATGGTGTCGTTTCGCACGGTGAGTGTTTTCACATAAATTCCTTGCAATTCATTTCCGGCTCGTTCCCAGTTGTTGCCGTGATCACTTGAGCGAAAAACCCCATTATCGCCCGAAATATAAACATATCCTCCAGCCAAAGTCAACGATTTGGTGTCGCAACTCTCAAGGCCAATGTTGCTGTAAGCCCAAGTGTTTCCAAAATCGGACGAAACCAATGCTCCACCACCTGTAGCAGCATACACAAAATTGCTGTCACAAATGAAGCTGCGAACAAATTTGCCGTCTGGTCCCGAAGTTGGCTGCCATTGAGCCGTGGCAGAAGCGGCAAAGATTAAAATAACAGAGATAAAAATAGTTCTTTTCATTCGATTTTCCCTTTACTGTTTCCCATTTATTTATCTGGGAGTTAAAGGTATAAAAAATAAAAACAAAAAAGTTTTGGCTATCCGAAAAGTTTTTCTAATTTTGCACTCCCAAAAAGAAAAAAGTTATTCGTCATGAAACGTACTTTTCAGCCATCAAATCGTAAAAGAAGAAACAAACACGGATTCCGTCATAGAATGGAATCGGCAAACGGACGTAAAGTGCTGGCTCGTCGTCGGGCAAAAGGTCGTCACAGACTTACAGTATCTGACGAGAAATTACACAAACACTAGTTTGCAGCAAAATATTTTTAGCACCTCGCCGTCGCAAGCGGGGTTTTTTTGTTTATTTTGGCGTTTTATTCTGAATCATCATGCATATCGACAACACAACTTTTGTAAATCTGCTGTTTAAACACAAGTCGATTTCTTTAAGCGCTATCGGTGTTTTTAGCGTGGAAATTTTGCCGGCTGCAGTTGAACGAATGGGTCGCGATTTTAGCCCGCCGCAATATCGAATCGCTTTCAACAGGCCCGATCGATCCGAAAATCAGTTGCATTTGATTATTGCATCTGAGTATGGTTTTACTCACGAAGAGGCATTGCGTCTGTCTGACGGTTTTGTCGAATCAATCCTTGTTGGGTTGAATGAGGGCGAGACTTATTTGTTCAACGGTTTTGGAACGCTCAGGAAAACGGATACAGGCAATATTCTATTCGAAGCTTTTGATTCAGGAGCGTTAGCTTTTGGCTTGCCCGAATTTTCGACCGATATGATTTCGCGACAGCAGGCAGAAATACAGATTGAACGTCCTGCACGTAAAAAGCGGAGAGTGCCGGTTTTGCTTGTGTTACTGCTGTTTCTTATTACAGCAGGAGCTACGGCCTGGTTTGTTTTTCCCGAGCAGGTTCGGCCCTTGTGGGGAAAGGTGATTTTGTTGTTCGATTCTACAAGCGAGAGCAAAAATGCAGAAGTGTCAACTGACACGTTGAAAAATACCGTCGATTCAAATAGTGTTGTTGTAATTGATACTATGATTGCAGATACAACCGATGTTGATACATCCAAAAGTAATGGGATAGCAGTTGCCAACGCTTCGTTTTTTGTGATTGGAGGCAGCTTTGTAACACAATCCGAAGCCGATGAGTTTTGCAATAAGCTGAAACAGCGTGGATTCCCAGCCGAAATTGTTCAGTCGCCAGCCGAAGGTCGTATTCGGGTTGCTTATAAAAGTTTTACTGCCAAGCCTGATGCGCTTGACTATTTGAATAGAATAAGGGTTTCCGAAAACAAACCCGACATTTGGCTTTATACAAAGAAGTAGTTTATGGGCAAGAAGAAATTGCAGCATTTTGCCGAAAACAAAACATTTCAGCATTATTTTGAGGCATCTTTCAGCGATATTTCGGAGCAGGGTAGTCCGATGGCCGGAAGATGGAACGACTCTTTTTTTTGCAACAATGGGAAACTGGTTGTTGAGATTGGTTGTGGTAAAGGCGAGTATACCATTGGACAGGCAAAGCGTTTTCTCGAAAACAACTATATTGGAGTTGATATAAAAGGTGCTCGCATCTGGCGCGGAGCCAAAACCATTCAGGAGGAAAATTTAAAAAATGCTGCTTTTATCCGCAGCCAGGCTGGTTTGTTGCATTTGTGGTTTGCCGAATCGGAAGTAGATGAAATTTGGATTACATTTCCCGATCCACAGCCGGGTTCGAGAAAAAACAAACGACTTACTTCGCCTAGATATCTTAGTATGTTTAAAAAGTTTTTGAAGCCAGAGGGTGTTGTGCATCTGAAAACCGATAGTCGTGAACTTTTTGAATATACCAATGAGATGATTTCTGAAAACAATCTACAAGTTGTGAACCGTGTCGACGATATTTACGGAACTCTAACCGATGGGCCACTTTGCGAAATCAGAACTTTTTATGAGAATATGTGGCTTGCCGAAGGCAAAGTTATTTCGTATGTTGCTTTTCAGATCGATAAATTAAATTGATATGGAAAAGAAAAACGACTTTTTCGAGCAGGTTTGGGAAGTTGTTAAACTCATTCCATACGGAAAAGTGACTTCGTATGGTGCCATTGCCCGTTATCTTGGATCTGCCGGTTCGGCCCGAACAGTGGGTTACGCCATGAATGCATCGCATCGAAGCACTCTTCAGATCCCAGCCCATCGTGTTCTCAACCGTAACGGTATGCTAACCGGTAAACATTATTTTGGAAGCGTTGGAATTATGCAGCAGTTGCTCGAAAGCGAAAATATAGTTGTTATCAATGACAAAGTTGTTGATTTCGATAAACACTATTGGGATCCAAACAAGGAGTTGATGTAGTTTGTTGGCTGTAAAGCAATTACAGTCTGCGTCTGAGGGTGATTTTGCTCACTTTGAGTAGTGTTGTGTATAATGAGTACTGCCCGGATTTACTAGAGTAGTGTTTGTTAAATTTGTATAGATAAAATCATAAATATTTTCGTTAAGGAGAATGTATCGCTTAATTATTTTTTGTATTTGTTTTGCCGAATTAATAGAAAATCAGCCGAATATAAATTTAAACTCAAAAATTTTTTAAAATTTGAAATAAAAAGTTCACTTATACAATATTGTTTTGAAATAAAAACAGGTGTTATTACCTAAAAAAAGCATCTATTTATCAATTATTTTTACGTATCTTTGCAGACTTTTGTTAATTAAGAGGGGCGCTAAAAAATATTATCATGAGGGGTTTTTTACTGTTGGTATTGGTATGCACTGTGTTTTTGGTGTCTGGGCAGAATAATGCCTTGATACTCAGGGATCAGGTGGCAGTTAACATCGAAAATGGTGCAGTTTTGATTATTCAGCAAAGCAATGCTTCTGGTATTGTACGAACAGGGACTGCTAATGGTGTTATTGTTTCAGAAGCCGAAACTGATAGGGTAGCTTGGGTTATCAATAATGGGACGGGTGTTTATTCAATCCCATTTGGGAAAGATATCACAACTCAGATTCCTGTTGTTTACACTGTGACTGGGGCTGGAAGTGCTTCAGGGACACTAGTGGCATCTACCTATGCATGTCCAACCTGGCAAAACTTGAATATGCCATCTGTTTATGCACCTGCAGTAACCACAATGACACAGGATTACCCAACTACAAATCAAAGTGCGTATGTAGTTGACCGGTTTTGGGTTTTGCGCGACTACGGTACCTGGGCAACAAAGCCAACTTCGAATGTTTCGTTGAGCTATCCTGATGCAGAGTGGACTGTTGCCTCAAATACTATTACTGAATCAAATTTGCTTGCACAATACTGGAATGCCAGTCAATGGAATCCCGGATGGAATTTGGCAGTTCCTTTACTTGGAACAAATGATGCCGCGAATAATCGGGTAAATTCAATTACAGCTGGAACAAACGGGAATTTGTATTCTTGGATTTTAGTTGATAATACGCACCCTCTTCCTGTTGAACTTATTCGTTTCGATGTTGCTTGTTCCAATAACCAACAGCCTGCTGTCTCATGGGCAACCGCCAGCGAAACCAACAACGCTGGCTTCGAAATAGAACGCTCTTTCGATGGTGTTAATTGGGAATATGTGGCTTTTGTTTCAGGTTCTGGAAACTCGAATACAACATTGTTTTATTCTTACACCGATTTGAATGCACCACTTGAAGCACTTTATTATCGTTTATCGCAACGCGATTTTGATGGTGCTTTTGAAATTTTGGGAATGCAGCAGGTCAATTGTAATAATTCCACACCTGATGCAAATTATGGGCTGAATGTTTTCTCAGATCAGGAGCACCAGGTCTTTATTTCCTTCACATCGCCGGAAAGTGACCAGGTTAGCACTCAGGTGTTCGATATGCGTGGTCGTCTTGTTTATTCAACAAGATGGGAGGCAATCGAGGGACTCAATATGTTTAAAATTGAACTGCCACCGCTTGCCGATGCAGCTTATATGTTTAGGCTGAGTGGGAATAGCTTTCAGATATCAAAGAAATTTTTTCTACAATAAGAAATTTTAAACCAACCAATCATGAAAAAGGGGTTAATTGTTTTAGCGGCGTTTTTTTTGACCGCTGGCTTCACCGGAACCATGGCGCAGAATGTGGGTATTGGATCCACTTTGTTTACGCCTAACTATTTGTTGCATATTCACCAGAGTGCCGTTAGTGGTACAGTCTTTCAGATAAGCAACACAACAACAGGCTCAACTGTGACCGATGGATTTCAGTTGTCGTTTGACGGCTCACGCAATTTATTGATGAGTAATCGTGAACCCGCTGCTATTGCGTTTTTAACTAACTCTGTCGAGAAATTTCGTATTTCTTCCGATTCTGGAACCGTGCTGATGAATCCGGTTGATTATGTTTATACCAATTATAGCAGCACTTTGGGTGTGAATGGCTATGGCTTTCGTTCTTGGAATGGCCATATGCAATATAAACATAAAGGTGGTTTCTGGGCCGATTTTCCGACTATGCCTAATATTCCGGGAAATGTTGAGTGGTGGATTCGTCCAACGGGTATGCCATATATAAGACCGATGTATAATCCTTATATTCGTGTTTATGACACGTTGCAGACCTATGGACTGTATTTCGATGGGGCAAAAAATCAATATGGTGGATGGTTCAGAACAACAGGATCTTATAATCCTACAGCAGCTTTAGTCGGATTCTCGGATGTTGCTGGATCTCAAACTTATTCCTATTTGGGATATAACGGAACCTACTCATTTGGGACACCAGCTCAAACTATTGAAGGATCGGCGGTGTATGGTGTTGTTGACGACCCAAACCGTACCGCAGGTTTTTTCAGAACTACCTTAAACGCTTCTGTTGCAGCTAATATATCCTATTCTAATGTTTGGATGGCCAGTTATAATTATGTTGAAAGTAATAATGCCTCGTATAACCCTAGTGCAAACTACAATCAACTCGATGTGAACGCAAATGTCGGAGGTTTGCAGGCCGCAATTATGACATATTCCGGCTTTAATGGAACAGGAAATCCCGGATGGTCGATTGGAGGAAGATTGCAGGCTATTGGCGTAACTCAGGATGCCATTGGTGTTTTTGCTACAGCAAGTGGTTTGGGTACTGGAGCGTCGCCAGGTAGCGGATATACTTCAACTGTAAATTATAGTGCCGGTGGATATTTTCAGGGCAATGGCAATTGGGCTTTTGTCTCACTGGATGCTGCTACGGATAGAAAGATTATTGGAACAGGATCTGTCAGTGAGATAATTTCAACACCTCAACATGGCCGGATTACTTTGACATGTCCTGAATCTCCTGAGTACTGGTATATTGATTATGGTTCAGTCCAAATGGTAAATGGGAAAGCACATGTTGATCTTGATCCTGTTTTAGTTGATATTTGTGTAATTGATGATAATAATCCCATTAAAGTTATTTGTCAGCCGAATATGGAATATTGCAATGGAGTTGCTGTGATAAACAAAACGGAAAAAGGTTTTGATATTGTTGAAATGAATGGCGGCACTCATAGTGGCGAAATCGATTTCCAGATAGTGGCCAAGCCCAAAACCAATTATGGGGAAGGCCGTTTTGCTCAGGCTCCTGGCCCGGCTTGGTTGAAAGCAGATGAAGAGCCGCAAGCAGCAAAGACCGAGAATCAATTGGAAGGGAAGAAAATATTCCATTGGCCAGCAGATTGGGATGTATACAATTATAACCCTGAAGATTTTGTTAGAGTGGGAGATGTTATTCCAGCCGGCCCCAATATGGGTAAAGTGAAGCTGGGAAATGGCAAATATGGTCCCGCTTCAGCAACGCGATACAAACTTACAGACTAGAGTTGTTTGATTTAAAAAGGGCTGATCGAAAGAATCAGCCCTTTTTAACTGCAGGAATAATCCTAATAATTTTAAGAATTCAATATATTTCTGCAGTCTAAGCCAAAGTGAAGCTACTTGTAAAAGATATAAAAAAACCGACAATAATGTCGGCTTTTCGAAAAGATTTGAAATTAATTATTAGCAACATCGTATTTTTCTTCTGCAGCTTCAAATTCTTTTTCTAATTCTTCGCTACAGGCATCCAATGCATCTTTGAACTCTTTTTTCTTGTCAGCATCGTCTTTGTATTTGTCTTTGAATTCATCATAAAGTTTGTCGCATTCGTCTGACTTGGCTTCGATATCAGCTTTAGGAGCATTGTCGTTCAAAAGTTTAACGATTTCTTTTCCACAGTCACAGAGCTTTTCGGCATCGCCTTTGGGGCCGCCACCACACGATACAAAAGCAGCAAGGCTTACAAATAGTAGTAAAAGTTTCCAGTTCATAGTGTTTTGTTTAAATTGAAATGCCTACTCTTTTTTAATCGTTTTTCGGCTACCACGATGTTGGACAAATGTAAGTGTTTTTTTAAAAATCCCAAAAGAACATTTGAGTTAAAGAAAAGCGCTTTAATTACTCTTTTAGAAAATAATTACCGAATCCGTCGGTACTATCTGTAAGTAATGTGCCATCTGGGCTGCTATAAATGAAGTAAGCTTCCATGCTGTCGATATGAAGAAGCATCTCTTTCGCTTTTTCACGTCCTGCGACCATAAACGCTGTGGCATAGGCATCGGCTTCCATACAGCTTTTAGTAACAACAGTAACACTAAGTAAGGTGTGATTAACCGGATATCCTGTTTTTGGGTTGATGGTGTGGGAGTATTTGATCCCGTCTTTAATGTAAAATTTGCGACTGTTTCCTGATGTAGCAATGCTAATGTCGCTTACAGCCAGTTTGCGGAAGACTTCTTGCGGAGCATCTTCTGATTCGGCAGGTCTTTCTATCCCAACAACCCATGTAGTACCATCGTCTTTTTTACCTGAAACGCGAACCTCTCCTCCGATTTCTACCAGATAATCGGTTATCCCTTTTTCTTTTAAAAAATCGCAAACAATGTCAACGGAATATCCCTGAGCGATTGCATTGAAATCGAGGCGGGTTTCCGGATATTTTCGGACCAGTTTTCTGTTTTGAATGGAAATGTTTTGATATCCGACGTATTGCTTTATTGAATCAACCTTTGCAGAATCAGGGTCTATACCTTGTTTTTTGTAAAATCCCCAAGCATCAACCAAATCTCCAACGGTAATATCGAAATAGCCATCAGTAGCGACCGAAACCTTCATTGATGCATTAAACATGGCTTCGAATTGAGCCGACACCGTGATGTTTTCCCCCAGATTTATTCTGCCAAGCATCGAAGAATCGTTGTACAACGAAGCCATCATATCGAAGTCGTCCAAAATGCTATCGAGTTCAGCCTTGGTTATGCGATTTTCGGGGCTGTAAAATTTTATATGGTATGTAGTTCCCTGAGCTTCGCCAGCCCATTCGGTCAAAACTTGTTTGGGCTTGTTTCCACACGAAAACATCATAAATAACAAAGCGATGGGAAATATTTTTTTCATTTTTTTCTGCGAACATAACATTTTTTGTTTAATTTCGTAAACGGAAACGAATTTATTTTTCCAACTAATCGGTTAATAGCTTCATTATGAAAAAAATGTATTCTTGGTTCAGTAGTGTACTGTTCCTTACAGCGATTGTGTCGATGTTGTTTGTTTCCTGCGAAAAAGACGAAGACACCGAAACTCCTGAGCCAAAAACGGGTTTTTTCTCTGGTGTTATCAATCTCAATAATAAATCCATTACCCCGGGTGTAAATGGATATTTGTCAGAACCTTACGATACTTGTTTCTCTGATGCGAATGGCGATCATTTCTCAACAGGTATTCGTTATTTTCAGGCTTCTTCGGGCTACTACATTTCGTCGCGCGAAGTGGTTTCATTCGAGCTGGTGAATCTTTTCGATACGCTTTCGCTAAATAAAGATAGCCTGTTTCATGCTGTAATGAGCTCGGCTTCATTGCCATTCTATACCCCAGGACTTGTGTTAGACAGTACTTATCATACCGGCGTTAAAATCAACTGGCGCTCGAGCGACGGTCAGTGGTGGACTAGTGCAAATGGTGCGCAATCCGGAAACATTACTATTGATACAACCCGGAATACTACTATTCTTGGTAGCTTAAGTTCGCATCAGGTATATGTCTCTTTCGATTGTACGCTTTACAAAATGGATGGTTCATCAGGATCTCTTGGTGTTACCAATGCTAAAGGTCGCTTTACTTTATCCAATACTTGCTTTTATTGAGATAGGTGGCTTATTGGTCTTTAGGATTCCTTTTCAGTAGGAAGATTGGAAGCTTTTGTGTGTTGCTTGAGTGTTTTTCTGATAATCAGCAGCGTGAAATCAACAGCAGTATAATCAGATTTACATCTTTTTTATATCATGGAAAAGATAGTGCTAAATTAGATTAATCAGATACGTGACGCCTGTTGTGTTGTTGCTGTTTTATATGGAGCAGACATTTATGTTGTTGCTGATGAACTCACGGTTCATGTTTCTTCTGAATTTTATAACAAACGGCTTTCAACTTAATGATGTATATTTGAGCACTAAATATTCTGAAAATGTCAACGGGGCGCCGGCAAATAGGACTTTATTTTGGGTCGTTCAATCCTCCACATATTGGTCATATGGCCATTGCTGGCTATATACTCGAATTTGGTTCAATCGATGAATTATGGTTTGTTGTTTCGCCCCAAAATCCGTTGAAGGACAAGGCTTCGCTGGTGCATGCACGCACACGTCTCGAGATGGTTCGATTGGCTATTGGTAAATTTCCCGGAATGCGCACAAGTGATATTGAATTTTATTTACCACAACCGAGTTTTACAATAAATACACTGGTGCACCTCGAGGAGAAGTTTCCCGATTATCAATTTTGTTTGATTATGGGTATGGATAACCTGCAATCGTTCCGGAAATGGAAGGCTTGGGAAACTATACTTTCAAATTATAAAATGCTGGTTTATCCGCGACCGGGATACGAAGGGCATGAGCTTGTTTCGGACAGTAATGTGGAGATTGTGCAGGCCCCACTGATGGAAATAAGTAGTAGCTTTATCAGGAAATCGCTTAAAGCAGGTAAGAATATGCAGTTTTTTCTTCCTCGGGAAGTTTCAGCGATGATTGAGGCTGAAGGGCTTTATATAGATTGAATTTATTAATTAATGTTGGATTATCAATATTTTAACAACAAGGCTGGATTATTTGTCGATTAAATATAGTATTTTTGAAATTATAAACGAACAACCATGAAAAATATTTTAAAATCGATCTTTACTGGGCTTTTTATTATTGCATTGTTGTCCTTTCTGAAGGCTCAGCCCATCGATAATCCTCAGAAAGACCTTGTCCTTGTTATCAGTTCCGAGTCTGGAAACAATGGTGTTGCTGTTACCTACAGCCCTAAAACAAAACTGTACTATACTGTTTTTGCCGGAAATGCACAATATCCGCTTGAGATTTTTACAGAAGAAGGTAAGAATGTTTACAGTTCTTCAAGTGGTTTTGATATTCGGGGAATGTATTACCATGCCAAATGGAATTGCTTGGTTGGTAATCTCTACGATGATGGCGGATACTTCAAAATTCAATTAAGCGCTTCGGGTATGCCCACGGGGCAAAGCGAAGTTTATCTCAAAGGTTTGCATCAACCTTCCGATCAGTCGGGGGGACAGTTTAATACGAAAAAGAATCTGATGTATTGCATCAACGATATGCAAATTTATCAATACAATATGAAAGACGGATCGTTGAAAAGTCAGATTCCTATTACTGGTTTTTCAGATCGGGGTTATGAATCGTGTGTTACAGGTTCGATTCTCTATTCAGGAGAGAAAGGCTACGAGTTTATCTTGGTTGACAATGTAAACAACAAGCTTTACTTTTTCAATGCAAAAGGCGTCTATGTAAAAATGATGTACTTCAGCCCCGAGGAATACATTCACGATTATTTCAATATGTCTTATTGTAATAAGCGTTTGTGGACCTACAACAAAGATTCACGTCAATGGACCGCTTATAAGCTGTTCAACTAATTCATTTTTTGTTTTCGACCATTGGAACAAAACGAAATTGTCCATGCTGCTTTTCAATAAAGCTGCCATCGGTTTGCCGTGTAACTGTTGTCATGACCTGAATACCACTTGAATCACCGACCGGAATTACCAGAATTCCTCCGGTTTTAAGTTGCTGTAACAACATATCGGGAATTGATGGTGCGGCAGCTGTTACAATAATCCTGTCGAACGGCGCGAACGAAGGCAGACCTTTATAGCCATCACCATAAAAAAGTCGTGGATTGTAGCCCATTGCATGTAGTAGCTCTTTGGTTCTGGAATGCAGAGTCTTTACCCGTTCAATCGAAAAAACTTTGGCTCCAAGCTCCATAAGTACAATGGCCTGATACCCCGATCCTGTACCCACTTCGAGAACTTTCTGCATGGGTTGCACTTGTAACAATTCGCTTTGAAATGCTACTGTGTATGGCTGACTGATGGTTTGGTCTTCACCAATGGGAAAGGCTTTATCCTGATAAGCAAATTCAACAAAGCTGCTATCAAGAAAAAAATGACGAGGAATTTTTCCAATGGCTTCCAACACCTTGCGGTCGCTGATACCTTTGTACTCAAGTTCGGCTATAAGCCGCTTGCGTAAACCCTGATGACGGTAGTTGTCTTCGAGTAAAATTCCTTTGAAGCGTATCACAATCGGGTAATTAACAATGGTCCGGTAATAAATTCATGGCGAAATTAGTAAAATCCCTCGTTTTTTTAGCCTATTTTTGCAGGCGCTTGAATAAAAATCTGTTGTTATGTTGAGAATTGGAGTATTGGGAGCCGGACATCTCGGCAAAATTCATATTAAATGTTTGAAAGAACTTGAAAATTATGAATTGATAGGATTTTATGATATCGATGAAAATAGAGCTGATGAAATGGCAGCAGAATTTGGTATTAGGAAATTCTTGTCACGTGACGAGCTTATCGATGCCTGCGATGCGGTCGATATTGTTACTCCCACCATCGCTCACTACGAAAGTGCAGCTCAGGCACTGAAAAAATTCAAGCATGTTTTTATCGAAAAGCCTATTGTTACGACTCTTGCTGAAGCCTCTTCGTTGCTTAATCTTAGCCGCGAAGCCAATGTGAAAATTCAGGTTGGACATGTGGAGCGTTTTAACCCCGCATTTATTGCCGCAGAGTCTTATATAAGCAAGCCTGTATTTATTGAATCGCATCGATTGGCTCAATTTAATCCGCGTGGCACCGATGTGCCGGTAGTTCTCGATTTAATGATTCATGACATCGATATTATTCTTAGTGTTGTGAAGTCGAATGTTCGCAAAGTAAGTGCCAGTGGAGTTCCTGTTATCAGCAATACGCCTGATATTGCAAATGCTCGCATCGAATTTGACAATGGAGCTGTAGCGAACCTTACTGCCAGTCGTATTTCGATGAAAAATATGCGTAAATGCCGTTTCTTTCAAAAAGATGCATATATTAGTGTTGATTTTTTGGAGAAGAAAACTGAAATTATCCGCATGAGCGATGTAGCCGACGAAAGCAAATTGTCTCCTTTTGCAATGGTAATAGATCCGGGGAATAATGCACCTAAAAAACAAATACATATCGAAAATCCAAATGTAGAACCTATCAATGCGATAAAAATGGAGCTTTCTCGTTTTTACGACTCTATTGATAAGAATGAGCCAACACCCGTTAGTATTCTCGATGGATATACAGCATTGGAAGTAGCTTATAAAATAATGGATCAAATTAACGAGTCTTTGTATTTTTTTTCCTGAAATAAATAGTTCAAGATATACTAATCCGAATATTTTTGCGTTTTGGATTCCAACATTACCACATGAGATTACTTTTTTACTCTTTGATTCTTGCAATAGCACTTTCTGCATGCAATTGGATAAATCCTTCCGAGGAGATTCCGTCTTATGTTCGTATCGATTCAATTTCGTTCTCTGCAACGGGTACGCAGGGAACTGCCAGTCAAAGCATTGTTGATGCCTGGGTGTATATTGATGGTGAAAATGCAGGTGTGTATGAGTTGCCTTGCACTTTTCCGGTACTGAAAACAGGAAATTGCAGAATTCAAGTGTTCCCAGGGATAAAACTCGATGGAATTTCGGCTACCCGAGCTATTTATCCTTTTATGAAATCGTGGGAAGGTAATTTTGACCTGCTGGAGAATAGTATTACCATTATTTCTCCGGCTGTTACCTATGCTGGTAACCTTGAATTCGAAGTGATTGAAGATTTCGAAAGTGGGGGAATTACCTTTAGCGAAACGGTTTACAGCGATACAATACTTATGCGTAGCTCCGATCCGGGCGAAGTTTTCGAAGGCGGCTATAGTGGAAAAATTGTTGTCGATACCGATCATCCGTTGGCCGATGTGAAATCGAATGATGCATTCTTGCTTCCACAAGGTGGAGCATACAATTTTCTGGAATTGAACTTTAAAACGGATGTTGCTGTTGGAGTTGGTGTTATTGCAAACGATGGAACACAATCGGTATATCATCCGGTAGTTGGACTCAATCCAACGACAACATGGAAAAAGATTTATATTAACTTGTCTCCTGTTGTTTCGCGCGAAACATCATCATATAGTTTCTATGTGTTTTTTAGGATTAATTTGCCTGACGATATGAGTGTTGCCACTTTTTCAGTGGATAATATTAAACTGATTCACGTTCAATGAAACTCAACAGAACTAAACAAACGGCCCGTTATCTTACAGCCGATTTTTTGAGTGCTGCATTGGTGTGGGCTGCGTTTTTTTCGTTCCGTAAATATGTGTCTGGAATGCATTTCGACGAATTGTGGAAGGAAGTTTCACTCGATCCGAAATTTTTTCTGGGTATTTTTATCATCCCTTTTTCATGGCTTGCCTTTTATACTATCAGTGGTTTCTATCGCAATATTTTTAGACGTTCGAGACTGCGCGAATTGGGACAAACAGCTACGCATACTATTATTGGTGTAACAATCATCTTTTTTGCCCTTATTCTCGACGATAAGGTCAATACATTCGTTAATTACTACGAGAATTTTTTGTTTCTGCTTGTTACTCACTTTGTGATTACTTATGCTGGCCGATTGCTAATTACTTCGGCTACCGCCCGTAAAATTCATAAAGGGAAATGGGGATTTAATACTCTTATTGTTGGGAATAATGGCAATGCTGTTGGTATCTACGAAGATATAGTCAATCAATCGCAGAGTGCCGGGAATATTTTTGTAGGGTATGTTCCTGTTCTTGAAAATACCAACGACAAACTATCGAAGTATCTTCCTCCATTAGGGCAGGTTGACGACCTTGAAGAAATTATTTCAGCCAATGACATCGAAGAGGTGATTGTCGCTGTAGAACCATCGGAACATCGAACTATTACCCATATCCTCAGTTTGCTGGATAATTCTTTGGTTGATATTAAAATTATTCCTGACTTTCGCGATATTCTAGCAGGAACTGTGCGCACAAATTCAATTTTTCATGTACCTCTTATTTATGTGTCGCGCGAATTGATGCCTCATTGGCAAAGAGTAATTAAAAGAGGAATCGATGTGCTCGTGTCGGTGATTGTACTCACTTTGCTCTCGCCTATTTACCTTTTTACAGCTATTATGGTAAAAACAGGTTCAAAAGGGCCTGTCATTTATAGTCAGGAACGGATTGGATTGAATGGAAAGCCTTTTGTGATGCATAAATTTAGGTCGATGTATGTGAATGCTGAATTGAGTGGTCCTGCTTTATCGAACAAAAACGATAACCGGATTACTAAGTTTGGAAAATTTATGCGTAAATACAGGCTCGACGAATTACCTCAGTTTTTTAATGTGCTTATTGGGAATATGTCGTTGGTGGGAGCTCGACCCGAACGAAAATTTTTTATTGATCAAATTGTACAACGTGCACCTTACTACAAGCTTCTTCACAAAGTGAAGCCCGGAATCACAAGTTGGGGACAGGTGAAGTATGGTTATGCTGAAAATGTAGATCAAATGATTGAACGCTTGAAATACGACATCCTTTACATCGAAAATATTTCACTGGCTATGGATTTCAAGATTCTTATTTACACAGTTCTTATCGTTTTTCAGGGCAGGGGTAAATAATGAATATGTTTTCAAATTCTTTTTTTGTTCGCAAATGCTGTTTTTAGGCCGTTTTATATTGTTGAATATAGGCGTAACCCTTTTGTTTGCGTATTTTTTAATTGCTTGCTAAGTCCGATGTGTAATATGATTCAGTTTACGGTCTTTTAAATTTTTTTTCCGGCCTCGCTTTGAATAATATTTTTTGTATTTTAGCAGCCGGTTTCAAGGGAGAGATGCTCGAGTGGTTTAAGAGGCACGCCTGGAAAGCGTGTAGTCGCCGAAAGCGGCACGTGGGTTCGAATCCCACTCTCTCCGCAAAACCAAGAAAACGAAATTGTAAAATCAAAAACGAAAATTAAATCCATTATGAAAAAGTTGATTTCACTGGTTGCCATCACGGGATTACTCTTTTTTGGAGCCGCCCAAATGTCATTTGCACAGGATGCGAAAGATGATTCTACTAAAATTGAAAAATCTGATTCAACGGTTGTTGATTCTGCTGCTGCAAACTCTCAGGTTGCTCCTATTAACGGCGAAGAACCAGTTGCTGCTGAACCATCGTTCCATCAGATTTTGAAAGAAAAATTTATTGAAGGTGGTGCCGGCTGGATGACCCCGATTCTCATTGTGTTTGTCTTGGGTCTTGCTCTTGTTATTGAGCGTATCCTTTATCTGAACCTTAGCCGTACTAATACAAAGAAACTTCTTGAGCAAATCGAAGAGTCATTACAAGCCAATGACGTTCAGGCTGCAAAAGAAATTTGTCGCAACACCCGTGGACCTGTTGCCAGCGTGTTTTATCAAGGTCTCGACCGCTTTAATGAAGGTATTGATATGATTGAGAAGTCAATTGTTTCTTATGGTGGTGTTCAAATGGGCCGTCTCGAAAGCAATCTCAGCTGGATTGGTCTTTTTATTGCTCTGGCTCCTATGCTTGGATTCCTCGGTACTGTTGTTGGTATGGTTGCTGCTTTTGATAATATCGAAGCTCAGGGCGATATCAGTCCAACCGTTGTTGCCGGTGGTATGAAAGTAGCCCTTTTGACCACAGTATTTGGTCTTATCGTTGCTATTTTCCTCCAGATTCTTTATAACGTAGTTGTTTCGCTGATTGAAAAATTAGTAAACGACATGGAAGATTCAACCATTACTTTTATGGACATCGTGTTCCGTAGCAAAAACGTGCAAAAACAGTAAATCATGAAAGCATTAAAAAGTATTCTTCTTATTGCTGTACTGATTGTGCTGGCGCTGCTACTCGTTTTGAGTTTCGGCGATCCGAAAGTCGATGAAACCGCCAGTAACTATCTCAGCATCAAATTGTATATCACCTACGCCATTTTCGGAATAGCAGTTATTTCGATGTTAGGCTTTGTTATTGTTAATCTGATTACCAATATCAAAGATAACAGCCGCTCGCTGCTTGGTGTAGCTGTGATTGTAGGACTTATAGTTCTGTTCTATTTAATTGCACCGGTATCGGATGTGCCGGTCGAAAAATTCGAAAAAACCAAAACCAGTCTTGGTTGGAGTCCTATTATCGGCGCAGGATTGTATCTGATCTATACTCTGCTTGCTGTTTTTGTGCTTCTACTGGCCTTTTTCGGAGTTAGAAACCTGATTAAATAAATTTGCTTTATGGCAAGAAAAACCCCCGAACTCAATACCTCGTCAATGGCCGATATCAGCTTTCTGCTGCTAACGTTTTTTCTGCTGACGTCTAGTATTGATACCGATTTGGGATTGTCGAGGAAATTGCCCCCAATGCCTGATAAAGATGCTCCGATTCCAGATGTTAAGGAGCGAAATGTTTTTGTAGTGCTTGTAAATGCATACGACATGCTTCTTGTTGAAGGGAAACCGGGTAATATTAATACTTTGCGCAAGGATGCCAAAAATTTCTTCCTCAATCCTACTAATGATAAAAATCTATCGGAAAAAAAGCTTGAAGAAATTCCTATCATCGGGCCTTACGAGAAATCGAAAGGAGTAATATCTCTACAGAACGACCGTGGAACTTCTTATGAAATGTACATCAAAGTGCAAAACGAGCTGGCAGCTGCCGTTAACGAAATGCGCGATGAGCTTTCACTGAAACAGTTTGGTGTTAAATTCACTGATCTGAAAGACGAGGCTCAATCGAAAGCTATTCAGAAGGCCATCCCCGTTGCTATTTCCGAAGCCGAACCTAAAGATATTGGAGGAACCAAATAATGTCACGATTCAGAAAAGGCGGCAAAAAAGAAGTCCCTGCTATCAATACGGGTTCGATGTCCGACATCATTTTTATGTTTCTCTTCTTCTTTATGGTTATTACGACCATTCGCGAAGCCACGCTTTTCGTTAAAGTATCTGTGCCGGCGGCAACCGAGGTGCAGAAACTGGAGCGAAAGAATTTGGTATCGTATATCTACATTGGTGTTCCAACCCGTTCTTCACTGTACGGAACCGAACCGCGTATTCAACTCAACGATCAGTTTGCTACGGTTAGCGATATAGCTGAGTTTATCGAGAAAGAAAGAGCAGCTCGAAATGAACTCGATAAACCGTTTTTGACTACATCTCTCAAGGTGGATAAAGAAGTTAAAATGGGTCTTGTTACCGATGTGAAACAAGAGTTGCGTAAAGTTGGAGCATTTAAAATCAACTATTCTACTAAAAAAGGTTCTGCTGTCGATAAAAAATAGCTGAATCAACTCTAATAGTAAAAGGCTGTCGCTTCTGCGACGGCCTTTTTTTGTTTTTTAATGTGTATTTTTCTAATTGTCTGAGATATTTTTTAGTATTTCAGGCAATTAAATAGAAAGGGACTTGTGTTGTTTCTGATTTGGCATTTGCCACGGAAAATGACCAACAAATAATATATTCGTAATTTTGCAGTTATTATCAAATTAACGTCAACGATTTCAATGATCCAATTGCTGCGATATTTTCTCGTTTTCATCCTGCTGCTGCTGCTTATATCTCCCGGAAAGGCTCAGGATCAGGGTATCGAGAATCTTCCGAGATTCGATATGCGAACAATCCACTTTGGCTTTACGCTTGGGTTTAATAATATGGATTTTACACTTAAACGTACTCCATCGGAGTCAGCTTCCGATTCGGTATTATCCATTATCCCTGAATCGCAGTATGGATTTCAGATTGCCATTGTCTCCGATCTTCGAATAAACAACAATCTCAATCTTCGTTTTGTGCCCGGGCTTTCGTTTGGCGACAGGATTGTCCATTATTCTGTTTATCACGCTTATCTCGATTCAACGTATTCAATCCCTAAAAAGGCAGAATCTACTTTCCTTGATTTTCCACTTCTGTTTAAATACAAAACCAATCGTATTAATAATTTCAGAGCTTATGTCTTGTTTGGTGGTAAATACAGTATCGACTTGGCATCACAATCCAAAAAGAAACAGGAAGACGATGCATATCTGAAATTGCTGCCTCATGATTATTCGGTCGATATTGGAACAGGAATTGAAATGTATCTGGAGTATTTTAAGTTTGGAGTTGAATTGCGAATGTCGTATGGCATTCCGGATGTGCTGAAAAGAGAAAATACAATCTATACCAATAATATAGAATCGCTTCGCTCAAAAATGTTCTGGTTGTGCTTTACCTTTGAGTAGGGGTTGAGTTCAGAAAAACCAAATAATTACTGTATAAACAATGGCATTGTTTGCTGAAATTCCCCTTGTATTATCACTTGATACAAACCGCTGGCGAACTCCGAAGTAGAAATCCGCAGGTGACTTTGTCCTTCGGCAATATTGGTTATAAACACCAATCGCCCTTCGGAATTAATAATTTTCACAGTTGCAATATCACTCTTGTTTGCATCTCGGACAATATCAACATAATCGGATGCAGGATTTGGGTAGAGGAAAGTACCATCGTAGTTTAATTCATTGATGCTTTCCGGAAACATTACATGAATCAAAAACTGCTTGTTCAATGTGTCGGTTCCACAATATTGCGATGCTGAAACCAACTGAACCGAATACCAACCTGTGTCGCCATACAAATGCCACGGATTCACATCGCTGCTAAGGGCTCCATCACCAAAATCCCAATCGTAGGAAATAGCATTCTGACTATTATTGGTAAACAAAGCCATGGCATCGGGAATATACAAAATAGTGTCGTTGACTTCAAAATCGGCTATTGCTCTGGCTCTTACATTTACCAACGCAGGAATTGATAAATCGGCGGTATCTCCTCCGTAAGCATGAAGAATTACACCATAAACGCCTGCCAAAGGATAGTATATGGTTGGATTCATTAGAGTTGATGTAGCCGGAATCCCTCCATCGAATTCCCATAAACAACTTGTTGCTCCCACGCTTGTGTTGGTATAATGAATACTGTCGCCTTCGCAAATTTGTTGGGCCGAAAGAGCAAAACCGGCAAGCGTTGAAGTAGCAACAACAACACCATCGCTCGAAACGGCATTGCTCTCAAGCCCGGCATTGTTGACAGCTTTTATCGAAATATAATAAGTTGAGCCCTGACTAAGAGACAACCCGTTAATATTCGCCGACAACCCGGCACCATTATTTACCCATCCTGTCACTTCGTTTCCTCCCGATGTAGTGCCAATAGCAATCAAATAATGCGAAATATTCGAATTGGTGTCGGCCGACGAAGCCCAATTAGCATACAGCGACGAAGAGCTGTACCAAATATCTTCGTCGGTTGAAGCACCATCGTTTACCCAGGCTACGTCGGAAGGCGGGGTGAAATCAATATTTAAATCGTAATAATAAATAGGGGAAATGTTTTCAGCCGAATCCTGACAAATTGATTTGATTTTAGCGCCATACACTGAGGGAGATGGGTTTTGGTAACGAATATCGTCACTTGAAAGACCTCCAACCGTAATAGTGTTACTTGCCGCCCGGCTGCGATATATTTTTAACTCGTCGAAATTTACACGAGCATTTCCGGTTCTGAATGAAACGTAGTTCCCATTATTATTATAAGGGCTTGCATAAATATAACTTCCCAGCAAAATATCGTCGCGATAAACCCAAGTTTTACCTGTGATCCGGTCGTAAATAATCTTGTAATCGTACCATTGATTCAGATTGGTGACTACACCAGTAAAAGTATTTTCAAGTGTAAATGCGTTATTGGTTACCTTGTAGAATTCCAGTTGATCGCTTTCCAGCCGAAAGAATATAAAATACCCGTTTCCACGATTCGTCTGGCTGGCATCGTCGCAAAAGAAATGAAGTCCAAATCTTTTATTCACCTTTGTGCTCCCGGGAACCATGACCTTGAATTGATACAACGTTCGGTTTGACAGTGTTTGATCTACCGCTATGTATATATTCGTGTTTGTTTCAATGGTATCGCTTTGATATAATGTTTGTGAATTAACCGACCATGTGCCTGTACTCGTGGTCCAATCGGGATGAATAGCCACATCGAAATTATCGGCAAAAAAGCCTTTGCTTGCATTAGCACGCCACTCGGTTCCCTGATTTTCCAAAACCTGATAATAACCTTTTTGTACACCACTTCCGCCTGTATTATCAATATCGGTATAGGTTGCTGAGAAATCGTCGGTTTTCCAGTTCCCTATTGACGAAACTACCGTTGTGGGAGCAATTATGTCCTGTGTTGTACTACTCCATGTAGCCGACCATCCCGAACCAACCGTTGCACAATCGCTTCTGAATTCAATGGTCATTACTCCACTGTTGGCTGTAACTGTTCCTGGCGAAAGCGTGTTGTAGCGTCCAATGCGTGGACTAAATACATCTGGCCCATCGTAGATGTACAAAAAATCATAATTGTCCTCTACATCGAAGGCCGAAAAAGTAAGTGTTACAGATCCAGCACCCGGAGGCGCAATGGTCCACACTTTTCGTTCATCGTTTGCATAGCTTCCGGAAGCACCACCTGTATCGAAGAAACTTCCGCTGGGTGTTGTGTATGTAGTTGCCGTTGGGTTGTTGTTGACCAGTCTGAAAAAGTAGTCCCAACTCCAATTGGGACCGGGGTCGGTGTGCGTATTGTTCGGATAATGCTGATGACCAGCTATTTTTACACAATACGTAGAACCAGCCAAAACGTGAACACCATAATCTAGTGCAGTTCCATTGTCGAGCGTGTCGCGATAAAACATTCTCAAAGGATTAATTCCGTAGCCGCTGTTGCAAACATCACGTACAAGATCGCTGTGGCTCGTGTAAACCGCTTGGGTGTACCATGCTGGGTTGTCAACATAACCTTCCATCTCGGTTCCAATGGTATAAGGATTTTCGTCGCGCACATGCCAGGCTTTATCGGCTTCCAAAACCATTTGTGTAACTTGTCCATCGCTGCTACGCATTACATAATGCGTGCTGGCCTGAGCTGTACAGTTTTTGAACCAACTGATGCAACCTGCATATGAACCCTGAACGGTATGCAAAACATAGGCGGAAATTGGTGTCCCGCTTCTTGAACTATAATTGCATGTAGTCGGATCCCAGATTGCCGGCGCATAATCGGTCGACAAAGCACTTTTGAATACACCAGCATTCATTTCCACTCCATCATTGTTCCTAACTGTTCCATCGGGAAGCATATTCACTTTTTGCGATTGCAACACACGCAATGTCGTTTCCGGGAAAACATCATCGAATGCAATCTGATAATTTGGGAAGCCACATACTTGCTGCCATATACTACTGTTCAGAAAATCGATAACCGAATACAAATGCGACCCGATTGCAAAAGCATTTGTTTGGTCACCCTCAACCCAAGGGATTTCGCTTAGCTCGACAAAAACAGGCAAATACAATTTTATGTCACTTCCAGCAATATTCAATCTCCGCGAAAGACTATCGAATGCACAGGCCCAATAGACAACCTGATTTCGCGCCGATTTCATCATTTCTTCTTCATCGGCCTTATTTATGGAAGCTATGAGATTTCCATTTTCTTTAAAATATCCTTTTCCATTGAAAATAAACCCCATTACGCCAAGATATTGAGGCATACCTGTGCAAGAAGTATCGGAGCTAGCTAAAACATTATAAAAACGAGTATTCACAAACGAAACTGCTTCAATTGCTCCGCGCGGAACATTGGAATATTGATTATATGCCTCATTGAAATAGGTTTCCAGCTGTTTATAGTTGCTATATTGTGTATCGAAAATCCGCTGATCAATTTCAGATTCTCGTTGCGCACAAACACCCCCGGATAGTACCAGTATCAGTACCATCAATAAAATATAATTCAGCTTCATAGTAATTGCTATAGTTGTCTGCAAAAATACAACAATCGGCTGGTTTAATAAAGTGAAATTTCCTTAAAATGGTATATTAACACGTCGTAATTGTAAAAATCTCCCCCTAGTGTTTTTTTGCTTTCACCCAAATAGCATCCATTTCGGCCAACGACATATCGTTCAACGACTTACCCATTGCGGCAGCTGATTCTTCTATAAACTTAAACCGCTGAATAAATTTTTTATTGGTTCGCTCGAGTGCATTTTCAGGATTCACACCAATAAAGCGGGCATAATTCACCAACGAAAATAAAACATCGCCAAATTCATCTTCAATTTTATCCATTGTTGAATTCGAGCTTACTTCACTTTCAAGCTCGTTGAGTTCCTCTTTCACCTTATCCCAAACCTGATCAGTCTCTTCCCATTCAAAGCCGACACCTTTTACCTTTTCCTGAATTCGAAATGCCTTTACCATTGCTGGTAATCCAGCAGGCACCCCTTCGAGTACACTTTTGCGACCTTCACCCATTTTAATCTTTTCCCAGTTGGCTTTTACGTCATCTTCGCCCGTAACTGTAGTTTCGCCAAACACATGCGGATGGCGTCTTATTAGCTTTTCGTTAATCGAAGCCAACACATCGCCCATATTGAAAGCGTTTTTTTCTTCGCCGATTTTTGCATAGAAAACAATGTGAAGCATAAGATCGCCCAATTCCTTCATGATGCCATCATCATCTTTTTCGAGAACAGCATCACCCAACTCATACATTTCTTCAATTGTGAGATAACGAAGGGTTTCGTTGGTTTGCTTCTGATCCCATGGACATTCAAGCCTCAGGCGATCCATAATATTAAGCAGACGTTCGAATTCGGCAAGTTTTTTATTCATTTTAATAGGCTTTTGCAAACACCACCCGACGTGCAGATGGTTTGCCCGTGAGCACACATTTCCCGGCTTCTTCTTCCCCAAAAGGAATTACTCTGATGGTGGCTTTGGTCAGTTCTTTAATTTTCTCTTCTGTTTCGGAAGTTCCATCCCAGTGAGCATACACAAATCCTCCTCTGTTTTCAATAGCATCAACAAACTCGTCCCAGTTTTCTACAGTATGAGAATTTTCCGTTCTAAACCGTGCTGATCTTTGAAATAAATTGCTTTGTATATCAACCAGCATTGCAATCACCCTGTCAGCTATTCCATCGCGCGAAACAACTTCTTTTGTAAGAGTGTCTCGACGTGCAATTTCAAGATTATTATTCTCTAAATCGCGTGCACCAACAGCAATACGCAAAGGGACTCCTTTCATTTCGTATTCGGCAAATTTCCAACCTGGCGAATAATTATCGCTGTCATCGAGTTTAACCGAAATACCGGCTTTTTTTAGCTCCGTTTCAATTTCTCCTAAATAATTCAATATCAATGGCGTTTGTTCTTCTTTTTTGAGAATAGGAACAAGTACAACCTGAATTGGAGCCAAGGTTGGAGGTAAAACAAGTCCTTTGTCGTCGCTATGAGTCATTATCAAAGCTCCAATCAAGCGTGTAGAAACTCCCCATGATGTCGCCCACACATATTCCTGTTGATTTTCTTTGCTTAAAAATTTCACATCAAAAGCTTTTGCGAAATTTTGACCCAAAAAATGCGATGTGCCTGCTTGCAATGCCTTTCCATCCTGCATTAAAGCCTCAATGCAATAGGTTTCTACTGCGCCAGCAAAGCGTTCGTTGGCCGATTTTACTCCGCGAAGAACTGGAATGGCCATCCAATCTTCAGCAAAAGTTGCATAGACATTGAGCATACGCTCAGCTTCTTCAATGGCTTCTTTTTCGGTGGCATGGGCTGTATGACCTTCCTGCCAAAGAAATTCGGCTGTACGTAAAAATAAACGGGTACGCATTTCCCAGCGAACCACATTGGCCCACTGATTAATTAATAAAGGCAGATCGCGGTACGATTGAATCCAATCGCGATAAGTATCCCAAATTATTGTCTCTGAGGTTGGGCGAACAATAAGTTCTTCTTCAAGTCTGGCATCCTCGTCAACAACAATTCCCGAACCATCGGGAGCATTTTTTAATCGATAATGTGTAACTACTGCACATTCTTTGGCAAAGCCTTCAACGTGACTAGCCTCTTTGGAAAAAAACGATTTTGGTATAAAAATTGGAAAGTAGGCATTTACATGCCCTGTTTCTTTAAACATCTTGTCTAAAACATCGCGCATCTTTTCCCAGATGGCATATCCGTATGGCTTAATAACCATGCATCCTCGGACAGCCGAGTTCTCTGCTAATCCAGCATTCTGAACAATGTCGATGTACCATTGAGAATAATTTTCTGCTCTTGAAGTAATTTTGCTTCCCATTTTGGTATGATATTTGGTTTTATTTTGCGAAACAAAAGTAACAATAAAATTTCGGAGGAAATTAATATGAAACGGACAATCTATTTTTCAGTTTTTGCGGCAATAGTCCTCATGTTCTCCGGCTGTACCGTAAATTATTACACTGCAAACCCTTACGATGATGTTTATTTTTCCAAAAGCGATGCTGTGGCAAAAACAAGCAACGCCGATGTGGTAGCAGCAAACAGCGGTCAAACATACGACAATTCATCGACATACGACGAAACGCAGCCATCCGATAAGGTTTACTCGGATGAAAATACCGGTTACGACAATAATACTGGCGGAACCAAATCTACAACCGAATCTTATATTGGAGATGATGGGTCATCATACGTAACCAACAATTACTATGGCGACTATTACGACTACGAATACAGCACAAGACTTCGTAGATTTTACGGTGGTTCATATGGTTACGACTATTATGACCCATACTACACCAATATGTACTGGTACACCTATGACCCCTATTATTATGGAGTTTCGGTTTATTCAACCTACTCATGGTGGTGGACTCCTTACCATCATCATCATCACTGGGGATGGTATAGCCCATATTATAGCCATTATGGCTGGGGATATCCTTCGTATGGCGGATATTGGGGGTATGGATATCCTTACTACAGCAGCTACTACTGGGGATACAACAATGGCTACTGGGGTGGTTATAACAACGGATACTGGAACGGATACAGTAATGGCTACTGGGATGGATACTATGATGGATATTATGGAAATAGCGGTTATTACTACAATAGCTACGACTACAATTCCAATAACAACATTTATTATGGCCCCCGTGATTATATCAGTGGTGCATCAACCAATCCAAGACCAACTGATGGAAACACAACTCAATCAACAAGCAATCTAAGCTTTGGACAGCGTTATGAGAATTATGTAGCAAGTGAAATTGTAAACAACAATGGAATAAGCACAGTTGCAAGCACTTCAAAATTTACCGATCGTCCAGCTGTTACATCAAATACAGTACATCCAAACAATAACAGCTCGAATACTACAACTATACGTCCGAATACCAATGAGACAAGTACCAATAGTAATCTGACGACAATTCGTCCAAGCAACTCGGGTACTACCACCAGCAGCAACGGAACAACAGTTCGTCCGAACAATACCGGTACTACAACGACTAATAATACCTATGTTCGTCCGAACAACTCAAGCAATTCCGGTACTACAACTAATACAACGATTAGACAAAACAATCCTACTAATAGTTCGACCAATAATAGTTCAACTCAGCGTCCGGTACAACAGTACACTTCACCCAGCTATTCGAAACCCCAATCGAGCAACGAGTACAACAGCCCTAGTAACAACACATACCAAAGACCAAGTAATTCATCGAGTTATCAGAGGCCAAGTTCTTCTGGTAACTCCTCCTCCGGGAGCTACACACGTCCCAACAGTAGCTCAAACAACTCAGGCAGCAGCTACACACGTCCCAGTAGTTCAAGTTCAAATTCGGGAAGCTCTTACTCAAGACCAAGTAGTTCAGGTAGTAACTCGGGAAGCTCCTATTCACGTCCTAGTAGTTCAAGTTCTTCTAGCTCTGGAAGTAGCTCAGGTAGTTCTTATTCGCGCCCAAGTAGTTCGAGTAGCAGCTCTGGAAGTAGTTCAAGATCATCCGGATCAAGCTATTCGCGTCCAAGCAGTTCAAGTAGTAGTACGAGATCTTCTGGGTCAAGCTCTTCCGGAAGTTCGTCTTCCAGCAGCAGATCATCGGGAAGTAGTTCTGGCGGACATCGCTAATTAAAGTTGAATCAATAACGAATAAACTAATGATATTATGAAAAAGATAATGATCATTTCGCTGGGTGTGCTTTTGAGCGTTGTAGCCCTTGGACAAAACGAAACAGATGCGCTCAGGTACTCATTCCTTATGAATAGCGGAACAGCTCGTTTTTCAGCCATGGGAGGCTCGTTCTCAGCTCTTGGTGCCGATTTCTCTGTGCTTAGCACCAATCCTGCCGGAATAGGAATGTATCGGACTTCGGAGGTGATGTTTTCTCCCGGAATTTCTTTCACTGGAACAAAATCAACATACAATGGCACTACAGGAGAAGACTCAAAAGCTGCTTTTACTATTCCCAATATGGGAATGGTGTTTACTGGAGACCTTTCTACCAGTTCAGGCAAGCCCGAGTGGAAAGCTGTACAGTTTGGCTTTGGTGTAAATCGTTTAGCCGATTTCAATAGTAGTTATTTTATGCGTGGCGATAATACCAGCAATTCAATACTAGATGTATATCAATACACTGCTGAAGGTCATGATTATAATAATTTGAACTCTTTCGACACAGAACTAGCTTGGAACACATGGTTGCTCGACACTTTAGTAGGTAACCCAACATCGTACACAACTGCTGTCGATGGAGGAGTAATGCAACAGAAAAGTATTACAACTTCTGGTGGAATCAGTGAAATGGTTCTCTCTCTTGGTGGGAACTACAATGATAAATTTTATCTTGGCGCTACTCTCGGTTTTCCATTTCTTCGCTACAACGAAGATGCATATTACAAGGAAAGCGATCAGGGTGACAGCCTTGCGGGATTCAACTCACTTGCTGTTAATGACGAATTAAATACTACAGGCGCGGGATTTAATTTCAAACTTGGAATGATTTATCGCATTACTGATTGGGTTAGAATTTCTGCAGCAATTCATACACCTACTTTTTACGATATGCACGATACATACAGCCGGGTGATGCGTTCCGATTTAGAAACAGCAACTTACGAAAGCCGCTCACCTCAGGGTGTTTACGATTACAGACTTTCTACTCCTATGCGTATGATGGGGGGAATAGCATTTGTAATTGGCAAAAAGGGAGTTGTGAGCGCTGAATACGAAATGGTGGACTACAGTCAGGCGAAATTACGTGCAACCGATCCTATGTACGACTTTTTTGATGCCAACGAAGCTGTTTCGACCAATTATACAGTCGCTAATAACTTTAAAGTAGGAACCGAGTGGATTTTAGCTCCATTTGCAATTCGCGCCGGATATTCATATTATGGTTCACCCTATGCAAACAGCCTAAATGATATGTCGACTCAAAATATTTCTGGTGGATTCGGAATTCGCGAAAACAACTATTATATTGATCTCACGTATGTTCACACAATGCGCAGCGAAGATTATTACTTGTACGATCCTACTATCATTGGTAATATGGGGATGACTCTGAATCCCGTGAAATCGGATATAACCCGGGGGAGTTTTATTATTACCATGGGTGTAAAATTCGGGAGTTAACAATTGATAAAATAAAAAAGGGGCTGAAAAGCCCCTTTTTTATGTCATTGAAAGTCTCTAGTTGGAAGTTTCAATTGTGTCTGCTATCGTTTCATCAACAATGATGCGACCACAATATTCGCAAACCAAAATTTTCTTATGCATTCTGATTTCGAGTTGGCGTTGAGGTGGAATTTTGCTAAAGCAACCACCGCAAGCGTTTCTTTCTATTTTTACGACCGCTAAGCCATTACGTACACTTTTGCGGATACGGGTATAGGCAGTAAGATACCTGTCTTCTATAATTGCTTTTGCTTTTTCTGATTTTACCATCAGCATTTGCTCTTCTTTTTCGGTTTCAGCAATAATTTCAGACAGCTCTGCGTTTTTGTCGCGCAGGTTTGATTCTTTCGCTTCGAGTTGAGCTTTTACATCGTCGATGAGTTTGTTTTTAGCGTCAATGGCAACTGAAGCTTCGCGTAATTTCTTTTCGCGCAACTGAATCTCAAGTCCCTGAAATTCAATTTCTTTCGAAAGGGATTCATATTCACGATTGTTGCGAACATTTTTTTGTTGTTGCTCGTATTTTTTAATCATTTCGCGGCTACGAGCAATTTCCTCATTGTATTCTGTAACAGCTCGGTTGAGTTCTGTAATTTCGGCCGTATTGTTTTCGAGGCGAGTTGACAGACCTGCAATTTCGTCTTCAAGATCCTGAACTTCAAGAGGCAATTCTCCGCGGATTATGCGTATTTTGTCTACCTGCGTATCAATCACCTGCAACGAATATAAGGCCATAAGCTTCAGGCGGACTATGTTGTCAACACTTTCGTCGGATTTAACAAACTCGGTGTTATCTACTACAACAGAGGCTTCAGAAGTATAGGGAGCTTCGGCAGCTTTTTTTGAAGTTGGAGCTTTTTTCTTGTCGGTAGTTTTTGAATTACTTACGGCCATAACAAGTGTAATATTTTGATTATACTGTATTTACCCAATTTGTCTCTGGATAAATAATTTGAGGTGCAAAATTAGGCAAAAAATCCGAAACAAGTGACATTAATGCATTTAAACTAAAAATTTCGGTTTCAAAATGTCCTGCATCGACAAGGAGAATGCGACCGGAAGCGGCCTGAAAGTCATGGTATTTTGCATCTGCAGTAATGAAGGCCTGTGCTCCGGAAGCAATTGCATGAGATATAAATGATGTTCCTGAGCCGCCACATACGGCAATGCGTTTTACTGTTTTAATTTCGTATTGACTGAAGCGAAGAAATTGAATATTGAGTTTTTCTTTCACTGAATTTAAAAACTCGGTAATTGTTTGTGGTTGTATCAAATTTCCCACCAAGCCCAATCCAATATTCTCAATACTATTGTCGAGCGAATACACATCGAATGCTACTTCCTCGTATGGGTGATGGGATAATAATGCATCAATAACCGATTTTTGTTTCCATGCAGGAAAAACAGTTTCAATACGCATTTCGGGCTCGAAATGAAGTCTGCCAGCCTCGCCTGCAAACGGATTTGTGTTTTCACCAGCTTTGAAAGACCCAAAACCTTCAGTGTAAAAAGAACAGGAATCGTAATTGCCAATGTGGCCGGCACCAGCGTTAAATAGAGCTTTGCGAACAGTTTCTGCCTGAGCAACAGGACAAAAAGTAACTATTTTTTTCAATTTTCCTGATTCAGGAACAAGAGTTTTTGTATCAATCAGTCCCAATGCATTTGCCAAAACCGAATTTACGCCAAAAGGCGACTTGTCAAAATTGGTATGCAACGAAACAATAGCTATTTGATGTTGTATGCATTTTTGAATAATACGGCCATTCGGTTTGGAAAGGTCTATATTTTTAACTCCTGTGAAAATGAGAGGATGATGACTGATGATAAGATTACATTTTGTGTCGATGGCTTTATCAATAACATTCTCATTAATGTCGAGTGAATAAAGAATGCCAATTATTTCATTTTCAGGGTTTCCAATTTGTAATCCGCAATTATCATAATTTTCCTGAAGTTGAGACGGGACTAATTTTTCAAGATGATTAACGATTTCGAGAAGTTTCATAAAGCAATAATTAACGTGAAGATAATAAGGGTATAAAAATAATGATTATCTTTGAATCAAATTTGAAAGAGATGAAAAAAATTCTATTATTAGCCGCTTTAACCGTATTTGCTTACGGAACCGGCATCGGACAAGTGTTTTACAGTGGATTTGAAAGCTGGACAGATCCAAATACACCATCAGATTGGCGTGGTGTAGCAACAAGTGCGCTTACTACGGAAGTTGTTCAATATTCAACAACTCCTCAAACAGGTACTTATTCTGTACAATTGATAAATGCAACAACCTCGCACAAAAGACTATCAACACAAGCAGTTAGCGTTACAGCTGGAGAAGTGTACAATGTTTCTTATTATGCAAGAGGTACTGGTGATGTACGTGTTGGGATGTACAGAGGCGCTACAGGCTCCTACGTATCTTACAGCAGTTATGCTGTAATTAACTCTGCCTCATGGGTAAAAGTTGAACAAGTAATTATGTGCGATACTACATCGAGTGCTGCAGAATTTATTTTATCGTTCCGTAACACAACGGCAACATATGACAATCTGCAAATTGACTCATTCTACGTTTCTGTCGGTTCTTCAAGCACTGTTTCTATCCACGACATACAATACACAACTGGAGACAGCAGTACCTATTACGGAGACCCAGTAAACACTGGCGGAATTGTTAGTGCAACCAAAACTGGTGCATACTGGATTCAAAACGGAACTGGCCCATGGAGTGGTGTTTATGTTTATGATGCAGTTAACACTCCTGCAGTTGGTGACAGTATTACATTCTCAGCAATTGTTGACGAATATTACAGTCTTACTGAATTGAAATCAATTAGCAACTACGTGAAAGTAAGTTCTGGCAATCCAGTTCAAGTTACAGATTTAAATTTACCTGATGCACCTGCAGAAATGTATGAAGGTGTATTAGTGAAAGTTAGTAATGCTGAATGTATCTCACTTCCTGACACTTATTTAGAGTGGACCGTAGGCGATGGTATGAGCACGCTAAAAGTTGGCGACCTCATTTATGCTTACACACCGGTAATAGGGACATTCTATGACATCACAGGCGTGATGGACTATAATTTCAGCGAATGGAAAATACAGCCTCGTTCAGCATCTGATGTTACTATTCACAATGCAATTGGTGAATTTGAAATCAGTGCCAATGTATATCCAAACCCTGCTTCTGAAACCGTAAATGTTTTGGCCAATGCTGAAGGTACAATCCGGATTGCTGACATAACCGGAAGAATAGTGTTTGAAGCTCCTTTCAGCCAGAATGCAATTGTAAACACACAATCTTTCAATAGTGGTGTTTACTCAGTAATTATCAATGGAAACGATGGCAGCTTTGCTTCAACTACATTGTTGATAAACTAATCCAGTATATTTCAGAACCGCTGTATGGGAAACTGTATGGCGGTTTTTTTATTGGGGTAAAATATTGATTTCCAACCCTATGAGGCCGCGAAAAATATCGACTGGCATTGTATGATTAAAATTAAGCACCCAGGTTCCTTTTTCTGCAAAACGTACCGATTTGTACACATCGAAAGGAAGCCCAATGTAATCGTTTGTTCGGATTCCGTTTCTATCTCCATTGGCTTTTGTGATAGGTAGAACTATTTTACTGAATCGAGAAGAGCCTGATGGAGTTAGCATAACCACACTTAAATTGAGTGATGAAAAAGAGAATGTATCGTTGTAGCGCAAATTGGCGGTGATGTCGCATACTTTTGAGGTGTCGGTTACTTCGAACGAAAAGCTAATGGTGTTTCCAATTGGCCATGCATTATTTTTGAAACCCTGATAAAAATGCTGAGGCTGCATATTTCCCGAGCCACATGCTGCAAGAACCAACATTGAGGCGATTAAAAAAAAACACTTCATATTTTATTCTGCATTAAATTTTTCAAGAAACGATAAAGCAATAGCGGCCATTGTTGAACTTCCGGTCAGCAGCGCATTTTCATCGAGCGTAAACGTTGAAGTGTGCAAATTGCTAATGGGGCTATCATTCCCAATTCCGAACCGATAGTACACTCCTGGCACCTGATGCGAAAAATACGAAAAATCTTCGGCTGTCATACGCAATGGTAAATCGTCAACATTTTCAGTACCGAGAAAGTCTATAGCCGTTTCGCGAGCAAGCTCTGTTAGCTCTTCATTGTTGAACACAAATGGGTAACCATGTTTGATGTCAACCAGGCAAGTTGCTCCAAACCCACGTGCAATTCCACCT
>PHDB01000011.1 GCA_002842495.1 Bacteroidetes bacterium HGW-Bacteroidetes-6 | reverse complement strand
TATTATCCCAAGCTTTTTGCCAAAGAACAAAGCTACAAGTCGATGCTCAAAATACTGGGGTATTGATTGTTAACAATCAACATTTCTTCTCACAAAAACACTCCCCGGATTATACATGTCCTTGTTTCTACTCAACAAATCCTGTTCTAATATGTATAAAACATATAAATTTCACGACATAAATTTGCACTAAATGATAGTTTGGTATCATTTTTATAAGTATTTTTGCCCTGAAAACTAAAGTCATGAAAAAAACAGCATTATTTCTTTTCGTAATTCTGGCCGCCGGGCTTATGGGAACGGTTGACGCTCAGAAACCTTTTAAAAGTGGCATTGTAACCTATTCTATCAGCTACGATGGAACATGGGATGCAGCAACACTTGCACAACAACCTACCGAACAAAAAGTTTCCATTATGGGACTTAAAAGCAAATCGGAAACCATCGGAAGTGGCTATTCCGTAGCAACCATTGTTAACGGTATCGATTCGAGCCAAATTATCCTTCTCGATTTATCGATGATGGGAGTAAAGTACTACATGAAAGTCACCAAAGACAAAATTTTGGAAAAAATGGAAGAGGGTACTCAACCCGAAATCATCTATTCTGAAGAAACCAAAGTCATTGCCGGTTATACCTGCAAAAAAGCAGAATATATTACCGAAGATGAATATGGAGATAAAGAAACTACTGTTGTATATTACAACGAAACTGTTGGCGGTGCAGCTTTAAATTTTGGTGGTAGCTTTACCGGACTCAAAGGGTTTCCTATGGAATATGTAATGGAAACAGATGAAGGGAAAATCACCTACGCCGTTACTGGAATTCAGGTAAAAAAAGTAAAGATTAAAGATACTGATTTTCTCATTCCAACCGATTATGAAGAACTGACTGAAGAAAAAGCAAAAGAGCTTTTTGGCGGCGAATAAAGATGTACACAATAAAATGTTCAAAAAAACCTTCTCTTTTCAGGGAAGGTTTTTGCTTTATTAGGACAGCTTTTCTTAATTTTGCCCATTGAGATGAAAAACAGCAAAAAAGACACGAAAGCAAAATCCGGGGGAAAAAAGCCGCAAAACACGGCTCGTAATACTATAAAAGAAATTCACCGGCAGAAAAACACACCAAAACAACAATCCGCCCCGAAAGAAAAAACAACAAATAAAACTAAAAATAAGTCGAACGGACAAGCATTTATCAATTTTATCAAAGCCCGTGAAACGCATACAGCTTTTGGCATTTTTCTTATTCTTTTCAGCATATATCTTCTTTTTGCATTCTTCTCCTATCTTAAAAACTGGCAAACCGACGACAACGCAGTACAGTCGGGGTTGAGCATTATTTTCGATTCTTCCGTTACCATTCAAAATGGGATGGGAAAACTAGGCGCCATTCTCGGATATATATTTGTAAAACAATGGTTTGGAATCGGCGCCTTCCTGATGCTCATTTTCTTTACCAATTCAGGTTTGTTATTGTTGCGTATAAAAATTATCAGCTTTTTTGAAAGTATCCTTTATCTGCTTGGTACAACTCTCTGGCTTTCGGTGTTCATGTCTGCCATTTTCACACGACCCGATGCCATGATTTGGGGCGGACTATTCGGTCAGCAAATACGTCTCTGGCTGAGTAGCGTGGTTGGAAATTTCGGATTGGTCGTTTTGCTTCTGCTCGTTTTTGTTATTTATGTAGCTGCCCTTTTCGGATTCAAGTTACATGAAATTAAGTTAAGAAAATGGCCAACTTCTGAGAAAAAAGAGGCCGATTCAGAGGAAACCGACTCAAAAAAACTGATTATTGACGATGTTTATACTCACGAGAAAGAAATTGACCCGGTAAAAATCGAAAACGAGAAGATGGTTGTTGAACATGAATTCGAAAGACATGAGAAAGATGTAATTGCTGTTGACGAAGAAAAAGTGGATCTCAACAAAGCCAACGATATCAATTTCGATCTTTCGGAAGAGATACATACCAACAAAGAATATAAAAATGCTGACCAGAATGTTGATTTTGTAATTGAATCGCAGATTCATCAACAGAGCAACGAAAAAATCGAAGAAACCGATGTCGAAACTGCGCATTATGGAATCAATACGTTATTCGACCCATTACTCGAGCTAAGTCAGTATAAAATTCCACCAACTTCGTTGCTAATTGATCGTGGCGATGGAGAAAGCAAGGTGAGTCGTGAGGAGCTCGAGCACAATAAGAATCGTATCGTTGAGACTCTGGCAAATTACGATATTAAAATCAGTAAGATTAAAGCCACCATTGGTCCAACGGTGACCATGTACGAAATAGTTCCGGCTCCGGGCGTCAGAATCAGCAGAATCAAGAATCTCGAAGACGACATCGCTTTAAGTTTGGCAGCTTTAGGTATTCGAATCATTGCACCTATTCCCGGCAAAGGTACCATTGGCATTGAGGTTCCCAATCAGCAGCGCGAAACTGTTTCGCTCAGATCGCTTCTCGAGAGCGAACGCTTTACTGAAACTTCGGCCGAGCTTCCATTTGCCATGGGGAAAACCATTACCAACGAACCCTTTGTTGCCGATTTGGCAAAACTCCCCCACCTACTCATTGCCGGTGCAACCGGTCAAGGCAAATCGGTCGGACTCAATGCTATTATCTGTAGTCTTCTGTATAAAAAACATCCAAGTCAGCTAAAATTTGTTTTTGTAGATCCTAAAAAAGTTGAGCTGGCTATGTATTCAAGAATTGACAAGCATTTTCTTGCCAAGCTCCCCGATGAAGAAGAAGCCATTATTACTGATGTTAACAAAGTGATTTCGACACTCACTTCGCTTACTCAGCTTATGGACAGCCGCTATGACCTGCTGAAAAACGCCGGCACTAAAAACATTATAGAATATAATCGAAAATTCACAGAACGTAAGCTAAATCCTGAAAATGGTAACCATTACATGCCTTACGTTGTTTTGGTGATTGATGAGTTCGCTGATTTGATTATGACTGCTGGCAAAGAAGTTGAATTACCGGTAGCTCGTATTGCACAGTTAGCTCGTGCTGTTGGAATTCATTTGATTGTAGCAACACAACGACCATCGGTTGATGTGATTACAGGAAAAATCAAAGCTAATTTCCCAGCCCGCATTGCATTTAAAGTATCATCGAAAGTTGACAGTCGAACTATTCTCGATAGCAATGGAGCCGATCAGCTGATTGGCCAGGGCGACATGCTTTATTCGCACGGAAGTACCGTTTTACGTCTGCAATGTGCATTTGTTGACACCCCGGAAATTGAAGATATCACCAATTTTATTGGCGATCAGCAAGGATATTCATCGGCATTCGAATTGCCTGAACCTGTTAATCAAAACGATGGCACAGGTAAAGACACCGATCTGAAAACAGTTGACAAGCTGTTTTCAGATGCGGCACGAATTGTGGTAATGACCGGCCAGGGAAGCACTTCGCTTCTTCAGACCAAACTAACCATTGGATTTGCACGTGCACGAAGAATTATTGAACAACTCGAGATGGCCGGAATCGTCGGTCCACCACAAGGCAGTAAGCCCCGCGACGTTTTAGTAGGAAACCTTGAGCTTTTGGAACAGTTTTTGAAAAATTTGGAGTAATTTTGACCCCCTAATTGAATTTGTATGAAAAACATTGTAACGATTTTTATAGCTTTTGTTTGCTTTATTGGCATCGCCAATGCACAAACCGACACCAAAGCAAAAGCCATTCTCGATGCTCTTAGTGCAAAGATGAATGCACTCGAAACCATGAAGTTCGAATTTGCTTACACCATGGAAAACACATCTGAAAACATTAAAGAAACCAAAACTGGCAGCATCTATATTAAAGGCGATAAATATCGACTTTACATTGATGATCAGTTGGTTATATGCGATGGGAAAACAGTCTGGACCGTATTCAAAGAAGAAAACGAAGTTCAAATAAATAGCGTGGATCCAAACAATCAGAACACTCCCAACAAGATGCTCACTTCGTATAATGACAATTACAAGGCTAAATTTATTAAAGAAACGCCTAAAGCGGGTATGATTATCCAAGTTCTTGACCTAACTCCAAATACAGCGCAGTCGTTTTACAAAGTGCGTCTCGAAATCAATAAAGCAGAAAACATGGTTTATTCTTCGACAGTGTACGACAAAAACGGTACTACTTACACTTATATCGTATCGAATTTTGTATCAAACCCCAAAGTATTCGACTCTCGCTTTGTCTTCAACAAAGAAGATTTTCCGGGTATCACCGAAAATGATATGCGCTAAAAGCTATTCTATACCGAAAAGCTCCTCAAGAGGAGCTTTTTTTATTCAATCTATTTTTGGAAAAAGGTTGAACCGAAAGTAAAACAGCTCATTTTTACTTACTACATTTTTGTTATAAAAATGTTAACACCCTTGACTTTTAAAAATTACACGATATCTTTGTGATATCAATTTAATATCAAATGGAAAAAAACATCAAACCCTCAAAAGGCTATCTGGCATTGCTCGTAAGCCTCATCATGCTGTTATCGCCATTAACGATTATTTCAGCACAAAATAACTTTTTTGTAATCATGCTAACCATCTTGTTGTCTTTTCTCAGCATTTTTGGTTTTATCGGGCTTTTTGTTGTCAATCCTAACGAAAGCATGGTACTGATTCTTTTTGGAAAATACATGGGAACTGCCCGCGAAAACGGATTTTTTTGGGTAAATCCATTTTATGCCAAAAGAAAAATAACACTGCGAGCCCGCAACCTCGAAAGCGAGTCGTTGAAAGTGAACGACAAACTTGGTAACCCGATTATCATTAGTGTTGTTATGGTTTGGCGCATTCGCGATACGTACAAAGCTGCATTTGAAGTTGATAATTACGAGATTTTCGTAAAAACACAAACCGAAGCAGCAGTACGTAAACTAGCTCACACATATCCATACGACACTTTCGACGATGCACAGGAAGAAATATCGCTTCGTGGTGGTGGCGATGAAATCAATGCCGAGCTTGAGCGCGAAATTTCGGAACGTCTTGCTATTGCAGGAGTTGATATTCTCGAAGCTCGTCTTTCGAATCTATCATATGCTCCCGAAATTGCCGGAGCCATGCTGCAACGCCAGCAGGCAACAGCTATTATAGCAGCACGTACACGTATTGTTGAAGGTGCAGTTAGTATGGTAGAACTTGCACTTAATCAATTGAGCAAAAAGAACATCATTGAACTCGACGACGAACGCAAAGCATCGATGGTAAGCAATTTGATGGTAGTTCTCACATCCGAAAAGGCAACTACGCCCATTATTAATGCGGGAACGTTGTACTAAACAACAAATATCATGAGTTCATTTTCCGAGATACAAAGCGCAAATAAACCGATAAATATTATCGGAGTGATTGTGCTTTGGTTATCTTTTCTGGTTTGGGGAATATACTCGTTGTATCAGAATATATATAACAACCAACCTTTGTCCGACGATAACATGCCCATGAGTATATTTATTGGGATGATTGTCTTTCTCAACCTGACATTTGCTTTTATGCTATTCATGGTACTTCGCCTCACACTTACTGTTTCAATCGGCGAAAGTGGGATTATTTTTAAAATGCCACCATTCAAAAAATCAACGCAACTAAAGAAAGACGATATTGTCATTGCATATGTGAAAAAGTACAGAAATCAGAAAAACAAACGTCTACTAGGTGGATATCGACGTGTTTATCAAATCAAATCGTTTAGTATAAGAGGTCATTGGGGAATTCACATCGTTTTAAAAAATGGCAAACAGTATTTGTTGGGTATCAGCGATCACAAACAAGCCGCTAAAACACTCGAAAATCTAGGTTTCAATAAGCAACCGACAAAATAATGGCAAAAAAAGCATTTCCATTGCGGGTTGACGACGAAATTCTTAAAGCCATCGAGGCTTGGGCTGCCGATGAATTCCGTTCATCGAACGGACAGATTGAATGGATTTTGCATCAGGCTCTGATAAAGGCCGGGCGAGCAAAAAAAAAGAAAGAAAATAAAAAATAAAAAAGCTGCCCCGAAAAGGCAGCTTTTTTTTTACAATATCAATGGCTCTTAAACCAGCTTAATTTGTTTTTTATCGGAAGGATCAAGTGCTGCACTCTTAACATCAACATCAGCCTCAACAAAATATTTTGATTTTTCGTTATCAGCAAATGCACCTACTTTGCCTAATGCACCCAATGCACCACCTTTTTCTTTCAGTTCATCATTATTCGATTTAAGCATGGCAAACGAAACAGAGAAAGGAATTTCCTTAGTCTCGCCTTCTTTAATGGTAAATGCTTCACTGAATTTGGCCACGCCCAAAGTGTATTCTTTTGTTTCTTTATCATCGCCCCTACCAGTGGTGTACTCTTCGATAACTTTCACCTCAATGTCCTTCACCTCCTGATCGCTTTTTGTAGTAAGAATTATTTTACCAGCAATAGTTCCATCAGCCTTCGATGCTTCGGCAGGAACCTGAAGTTCAACTTTCACTCCACCAATTCCCATTTTGTTTTTTAATGATTGAAAAAATCCCATAATTCATGAATTTAAATGATTCCTACTCATAGGCTTTTCGGATTCGCCGTTTTTTATGGTGGTTTTCCCCACTCTAAAAAAGAACCCGTCGAACCCCGACAGGCTCGAAAATTTATTTTCTTCCCGGATATACTTTAATAGCTGCATCGAGAATTTCCATACTGCGTTTCAGATCCGAAACATTCAGCACATAACTGATGCGAACTTCGTCTTTTCCCATCCCGGGAGTGGAATAGAAACCAGTTGCAGGAGCCAGCATCACTGTCTCGCCGTTGAGGTTGAAATCCTCAAGCAACCATTGACAAAAATGATCACTGTCGGTAATTGGCAAGCGAGCCACTACATAGAACGCGCCACGAGGATTGGGGCAGAAAACGCCGTCCATTTTGTTCATAGCTTGTACAACTACATCTCGGCGTGCAACATATTCGGCCTTCACTTCGCGAAAATACGATTCGGGAGTATCGATGGCTGCTTCAGAAGCCACCTGCCCAAAAGTTGGCGGACTCAAACGAGCCTGAGCAAACTTCATTGCCGCACTCATCACCTCTTTATTTTTCGAAATCATAGCTCCAATGCGGAAGCCACAAGCACTGTAACGCTTCGACACCGAATCAACCAAAATACAATTATCGTCTAATCCATCGAGATGCATTACCGAAAAATGCTGTTCGCCATCGTAAACAAATTCGCGGTAAACTTCGTCGGCAAGCAAATACAAATCATGTTTTTTTGCCAAACGTCCTAATCTTTCAATTTCTTCTTTTGAATAGAGATATCCCGTTGGATTATTGGGATTGCAGACCAAAATGGCTTTTGTTCGGGATGTAATTACCTTTTCGAAGTCTTCGATAGGAGGCAAGCCAAATCCATTTTCGATGCTGCTGGGAATAGGTACAACCTTTACTCCGGCATTAACAGAAAAGCCATTATAATTAGCATAAAATGGCTCTGGAACAATCATTTCGTCGTCCGGATCCATAATGGTACTCACTGCTATCAGAATAGCTTCGGAGCCACCAGCCGTAACAATAATGTCGTCGGCTGTAATTTTGATATTATTCTTGGCATAATATTGCGTCAGTTTCTGACGATACGACAGAATTCCAGCCGAATGGCTGTATTCGACAACAGTTTGACGAAAATTGCGAATGGCCTCCATCGCTACATCAGGGGTTGGGATATCGGGTTGCCCGATATTGAGATGATAAACCTTAACTCCGCGCTTTTTGGCGGCATCAGCAAAAGGAACCAGCTTGCGGATAGGCGAAGCAGGCATATTTTGACCTTTTTTAGAAATTCCTGGCATAAAAAATTGTATTAAATAAAAAAAATCCCGTCAATTGTGTTTTGACGGGACAAAGGTTCAAAAAAATCTGCAACTGACAAAATTTTTATCAGAGTACAACAAAACCTTTAATAACAAGAACTTCGGGCGAATTTTCGGCATTTGACAAAATAGTGACTTGTTTACTGAATTCGCCTTCCTTCTCTGCATCGAATGTGATACTAATACTTTTTTTCTGCCCAGGCATTATTGGTTCTTTAGGCCACGAAGGGATGGTGCAGCCACAGCTCGAACGGGGCTCCGAAAGCAAGAGCGGTTGTTTTCCGGTATTGGTAAAAACAAACTCGAATGTAACAGGTTGGCCTTTTTTCACATCACCAAAATCATGTGTTTTCTCCTGAAAAGTAATAACCGGACCAGAAGCCACATTTTGAGCTATCAGAAATGCAACAGGTAAGCAAAAAACCAAAAAAGATAATATGAGACGTTTCATGATATTGAATTTTTATTATTGTGCAATTGGAGTTCCGTTGCCATCAAAATTCTGAAATGGCATGATTTCCTCAGGCTTTTTGGAGATATTTCCTAAAATTTTGAGATAAATGACACCATTCGTTGCATTTGACTCTACGGTGATCTGCTTGTTGATACCGCCAATACGGTTCGAATCGTATTTCACTTTAATAGATGCACTTCCTTTGGGCAAAATGGGATCATGAGGCCAAGTAGGGACAGTACAACCACAGGTTGAGCGAACATTCGACAAAAGTAAGGGTGCATCGCCTGTGTTAGTAAAAACAAATTCAACTTCAGCTTTATCGCCTTGTGTTAGTTCGCCGAAATCGTGAATCACTTCATTGAATTTAATAAAAGCTCCATTGGTTTGGGCTCCTGCCGAAAGAGCAGTTAATCCCCAAATGAGAAAAAAAATGTAAGCGATTTTCATAATTCCCGTAAGTTTTTAAAAAGCAAAAGTACAATTTCGCACGGAAAATATCAAATTGTGTGCCATATATGTAAAAAAAATGTAGAGACACTGCATGCAACATCTCTACAAAAAACAAATGTAAGCCTTATGTGAAAATAATTTGGGCACCTTCGCCACCGGCCATTTCGTAAAATTCACCGACAGTAAGAACTCCTTTTACATGTTCCGACAAATCTTCTTTTTTTAATTTAAACATATCCATTGCTAGCTTACATGCATAAATTTCGCCACCACCAGCGGTAATCATTTCGAGAAATTCGTCAACTGTGGGAATATCAAGTTTTTCCATTGTCTTCTTCATCATTCCCGAAGTCATGGCTTCCATTCCCGGAATCGAGCCCAACCATGTCGGAACGCGCCAGCCATTTGGAAAGCGCAATGCAGGATTGCCGATTGTTGCTGTATGCAGCTTATTCATTCGGTTTCCTTTTTTGGTAATGGCATCCAGACCAAAGAAGGTGAAAAACACTTTGGCTTCCATACCTTCCATCACAGCACCATTCGACATCACCAGGGTTGCATACACATCCTCGAGATTTCCTTTGGCGCAGATTATCGATACTTTTTTAATCGGGTAATCCGATGATTTTGCATTCATGTTATTTTGTTTTTTTGTTACACACAACTTGTTGGTTTGGGAAGACCTGCAATCTTGGTTCCTAGTTTGAGCGGACCACCCGGAAACAGTTCATAAAACCCTTTTATATCAACAATACCACTTTTGCCAACTGCACGAATTGTGAGGGTTTCGCCGGCAGCTTGTTTTGTGCGAAGATAATCCATCAGCTCAAAATGTTTATCGGTAAGTTCAATACCCTGTTCTTTTGCAATTTCAATTGCAATTTCTCTTGACCATTCATTCATATTAACCATGTAACCTTCTTCAGTTACTTCGACGGTGCTACCGCCATACATTTTTGTTGCCATTTCGTTCTGTTTTATTGTTGTTCAACTTCTTTAGTTTGTTGTGTTGCCTTTACTATGCGCAACATATAGCTTAGGCTTTGCCTAACTTCTTTCGACCGGAGTTCGCGGAATATCTTCCATAAGCTCTTGTTGTCAATTTTATCGTCGGGCTTTACGGTAGCCAGTGCATACGAAATATTTTCAAATCCTGTCAGTACCTGTGGACTACTAAGGTTGTTACCAATGGCCATCAACGATTTGAAAACACCTTTATTTTCGAGTTCGGCCAATTTATAGGTAACATCAATAATGACTTCGTTAATGATTGGGGCAGCATCTTTAGCCAAATCGCTCAGACTATTAAGCATTCCCAAAAGGTTATTAAAATTCTCCACATTCTTGACTAAGCGGATAAAAAGCATTTTAACCTGCTCAGGATCGATTTCCAGCGCTTGCTTATCAAGTTCATCAACGGCATACTTGAAAGCATCGCGACCTACAATTGAGACATCCTGCACCAAATCGCCAATTACCTGACTACGCTGGCGCTGTTCGGCCATGTATTCCAGCATAAGGTCGAGTTTGTTATTGATGTCGTTTATTTGATTCTGTACATTTTCCATAGCACGTTGCATTAGCAGTTTTTACATTTTCCGGCCATGGTCATCAACGGCTCAATAGGCATTTCTTTACCTTTCAGCAAAATATGCCAGTAAATCCAGCGAAACATTACTTTTCCATAATGATTCATGCGGGTGTTTTTCAACAACCCAAATGGCCCGATTCCGGGCAATGGGAATGTTCCCGGAAGTGGTTCAGTATCATAGTTAAAATCAATGAGTGAACCTTTTCCAAATCCTGTTTCGATATAACAATTGGCGTGACCATCAAATTTTGCATGCAATGGGCGGCCTTCGATTGCACTCATCAGATTTTCGAACAGAATATCGGCCGAAAAATGAGCTACCGAGCCGGCTTTTGAAGTAGGTAGGTTTCCGGCATCGCCAAGAACAAAAATATTTTCGTGTTTTTCGGAGCGAAGGGTGTATTTATCAGTTAACACATAATTCAGATCATCACCCAATCCACTGCGGGCTATCACATCGTCACCCATGTTTACCGGCACAATTGCAAGGACATCGAAAGGCACCTCATTGCCATCGTAACTACGTATTACTTTTTTCTCGTTGTCAACAGCTTCAATATAAAAATCGGGAATCACATTAATATTTTTCTCTTCGAGCAACCCTGCCAGCATTTTTGATGCACGCGGTTTGGTAAAGGCACCCGACATAGGAGTAACATACGAGATATTTACTTTATTGCGAATCCCAATTTTTGTAAAATACTCATCGGCCAAAAAAACAAATTCCAGCGGAGCAACCGGACATTTGTAAGGCACCTCGGCAATATTCATCACCAAGTTTCCGCCTTCCCAACTTTTAAAAAATTCGCGCAGAGCTACAGCTCCCTCAATAGTATAAAAATCGAAAATATCCTTGTACCAAAGTTTGTCTTTCAGCCCGGGAGTTTGATCGGGACGGGTTTGTGTTCCTGTTGCAACAATCAGAAAATCATACTGATAAATAGTACCGTCTTTCATTTGCACTTTATTTTCTTCAGGTACAATGCGATCGGTATCCCCAAAAACAACATTCACTCCAACCGGGAAAAAATCGGCTTTAGGCTTGATTACATCATCTTTCGAATAAATCCCAAAAGGAATAAACAAAAAACCAGGTTGGTAATAATGGGTGCGATGCTTGTCAATGACTGTCAAATCCCACTCATCGCGCGGCAAAGCTTTGCGCAATTTGTTTACCATCATGGTTCCGGCAGTACCGGCTCCGAGAATCACTATTTTCTTCATTGTGAACAATTAATTTAATTATATTTGCAAAGTTAAAGTGCAAAACATACTCTTTGACAATGGTTTTATGATAAAAATCATTCATTGATTTATATTCTAACCAGATTATTATGAATGAAATACAGGTACAAGAGCTCAAACATAAGGCAGAGAATTGCAATTGCGAAGAATGCGTTCTCAAACATCTTATATTCAATTATGTCCCCGAAGAAGAGTCTGATATTCTTTGCAGCGTAAAAAGAGAGCGTTCATTTAAAAAAGGCGAAGTGATTGTAAGGCAAAACGAGCCTATTGTTGACTTTTTTTACATCAAAAGCGGAATCGTTAAACTATCGAAAGTAACCGAATCGAAACGGAACCATATTATTACCATAGCTAAACCTCACGATTACATCAGCCTGCTTACTGTTTTTCATGGTAAAAACTACGCATATTCAATGACAGCAATAGAATATACCGAGATTTGTGTATTCCCGTTGAATCTGATTGTCGATTTAGCCATGCGTCATGGGAATTTCGGCATTGGATTGCTGAAAAAATCAAGTAAAACAGCTGACGATATTATTGACCATTTTATCCAAAACAATAGTCGCAATCTTCGTGGTCGGATAGCGATGACCATGCTTGATTTCTCTCTCAATATTTACAAATCACATATTTTCGAATTGCCTGTTTCGCGAAAAGAAATTGCAGAACTCATTGGCATGACAACAGAAAATGTAATTCGTATTTTGAGCGAATTCCGTAAAGAAAAAATCATTAAAATCAATGGTAAGGAAATTGAAATTATTGATTTCGATCGCCTGAAAATGATTAGCGACCACGGATAGATTTGTATGCACGAAATCGAGCCATTCTACAATTGGCGCCACCTCTACACAAGTGAGGATGACAGTATGTCGCCCTTTTACGGTCGCGAATACAGCGATATTTATTTTACTCATACCGTTTACAATTATTACATACATCCACAGTGGGATGATTTTGGGTCGAATACGCTGTATCTGAAAATTTTGTATGCCGATTATCCGCGTGGGACTGCCATTATTGAGCTCTTAGGCGAATGGAACGATTGCCTCTACAACGACATTATGTTTCTGAAACGCAATGTAATTGAGCCTTTGATGGAAAACGGCATAATACAGTTTATTTTGATAGGAGAAAATGTGCTCAATTTTCATTATTCCGACACTGCCTACTACGAAGAATGGGCCGAAGAAATTGAAAACGGTTGGATTGTGTGTATTGGTATGCTACCACATGTGATTGCCGAAATGCGTAAAGGCCGGCTCGGGCACTACGTTATTTTGGAAGACAAGCTTAACGAACTTCCGTGGCGGACATTTTTGCCCGAAAATTTGATCATAAAAGTGCTGGAGATGATTGTCTGAAGTATTGCGTTTGCAAAATTCATAAAGTTGAATATTTGCTAATCCGCTAAATTTTCTTCCTTATCTTAGCCACTGAGGAAACTTCAATATTCCTTTTCATCCACTCAGAATTGATTACTTTTGTAAAAAAAAAGATGGAATGGCTTCTGTTGATTATATTTTGCATTTTGCTTGGACTAGCTGGTATTACATTACTCATTGTTGGTCTCATCAATAAAAACAAAAAACAATACACCCCAGGAATTGCATTGCTTGCTGCATGTTTATTGTTACTTATTTATCTGGTTGTATCGGCTATCATGGGGCTCTCTAAAAAAATGGATAAATGGAGCGAGCGTATTGATAAACATAACAATACCGAAAATTACTACGATAGCCCGGTGAGTTTTAATGGCTCCGAATATTACTTCTGGGACGAAAAACCGCTGGTTATCGATAGCAATGAAACCAACTACAACGGCATTTTCTATAAAGATTATATTGTTGATTTTGATTGCGACAGCATCTTTCTCGATAACGGAACCGATTTAAGCATTTTGGTTTCGGGCATCGACACATCCGAACATTACAACATATGGTTTGTCGGACGAAATATGAGATACGAAAACCCAAGTACATATTCGCACACAACAACAAAAGGTGATAATATTTTACTGCATTACACGCTTAAAAACCACGAACATTTCGACCGGATTGTTTATCTTTTTATCGAAAAGCAAAAAAACAATTGATTATGAAAACGTCTTCCAATCCTTTTAGTGGAAAGAAAATACTCATTATTGGCGATGTAATGCTCGATTCGTACATTTGGGGAAATGTTGACCGTATCAGCCCCGAAGCTCCGGTTCCGATTGTAGCTGTTGAAAAGCGCGAAAATCGTTTGGGTGGAGCTGCAAATGTTGCGCTCAACATCAATGCACTCGAAAGTATTGCTGTATTGGCTGCAGTAATTGGTGCCGACGATAAAGCTGAAATATTTGCCAACTTGCTCCAAGAGCAAAATATACCTGTGAACGGCTTACTCAACAGTGCTGAACGCAAAACCACTACCAAATTTCGCATCATTGGCAACAATGTTCAGATGTTAAGGGTTGACGAAGAAACTGATACTCCTCTGCCCGATCGATTGCAACACGATTTTGGTGATCATGTTGAGAAGTTGCTTACCCGCGAACATTTTGATGCTATTGTATTCGAAGACTACGACAAGGGAGTTATCGACAGCACCATCATCGAAAATGTGATTGCTATTGCAAACAAAAGAAAAGTTCCGGTACTGGTCGATCCGAAAAAGCGGAATTTCATGGCTTATAAGAGCGTAACCGTCTTTAAACCCAATTTGAAAGAGCTTCGCGAAGCCCTCAATGCTGATTTGCCCGAGGATATTGGATTGCTGGCAGCAAAATGCGAAGAATTCCGGAGAATGCAGGATATTCGGTATCTACTACTCACGCTGGGCGAACGGGGAATGCTTTTGTGTCATGCCGAAAACAACCAACCTGGCTATTTTCACATTCCATCACGGGTACGCAATGTGGCCGATGTATCGGGTGCTGGCGATACAGTTATTGCAGTAGCTGCACTTGCTCTCACACTAGGAGCTACTCCCTCCGAAATGGCAGTCTGGAGCAATATGGCTGCAGGCATCGTATGCGAATATGTCGGAGTGGTACCTGTAAACAAAGACCGATTCCTTTCTTTGCTGAATGAAACAAGCAAATAGTAATGGACAATTTACAGAAACTACGCCGCGAATATTCGGGAAAACCTATTTTAGATAATCACGGATTCGAAAATCCCATTGAATTTTTCGAACAATGGCTTACCGAAGCCATTAATAGTGACTGCATGGAGCCCAACGCCATGAATGTGGCAACAGCAGGAATCGATGCAAAACCACATTCGCGAATTGTACTGCTTAAAGGAGTTGAAGAAGATACTTTTGTATTTTTCACCCATTACAACAGTAACAAAGGTCTGCAACTGGCCGAAAATCCTAATGCAGCACTACTTTTTTACTGGCCTGAACTGTTCCGGCAAGTGCGAATCGAAGGCTCTATAGCAAAGCTTGGCACCGAAGCTTCGGAAAATTATTTTAAATCGCGACCACTCGAAAGTCGTATTAGTGCTGTTGTTTCGCCGCAAAGCAAACCTATTCCATCGCGCAAATGGCTCGAACAGCAATGGGAAGCAATAAAAAAGAGCAAAACCGAACCTTCTCGCCCCGAGGAGTGGGGTGGTTATTTTCTTCAACCTGAATCGATAGAATTTTGGCAAGGACGACCAAACCGGCTTCACGACAGAATATTATTTTCAAAAACCGGCAAAAGCTGGACAATTAATCGTTTGGCACCATGAGCAACAAAAACAATGTGGTAGAGATGTTCGACGACATTGCTCCGGTTTACGACAAAATCAACCGGCGTTTATCGTTTCGAACCGATGTTGGCTGGAGACGCAAATTGAGAAAAGCTGTATCTCGGTTGCCACACGACAAAATCATTGACATTTCTTCGGGCACAGGCGATTTAGCCATTGAGTTGGCAAAGCTAAAACCACAACAATTGGTTGCAGCCGATCCGGCAGCAAAAATGCTTGAAATTGCGACCATCAAATTCAAAAAACTACATATCGAAGCCGAAACATCGGTTTGTTATGCCGAAAAGTTGCCATTCGAAAGCGATAGTTTCGATTTGGCAACCTGCTCGTTTGGAATCCGCAATTTTGCTTCGCTCGAAAAAGGTCTGGCTGAAATAAAACGCATTCTAAATAACGGAGGACATGCAGCCATTCTAGAATTTGGCATGCCTCAAGGATTTTTCTGGAGCAATTTGTATCGGTTTTATTTCAACCGCATCTTGCCACTTCGCGGGAAACGACTCTCGCAGCATCAAAGCGCATACACTTATCTGAATCGGACGGTGAACCAATTTCCTTATGGAAAAGAAATGGAAGCCATTTTGTCGATGACCGGTTTCAGCATCGTAAAAACCCGCAAGCTGAGTGGTGGAATTGCCTGGATGTATGTTGTGAGAAAATCTTAGCGACAATTCATGCCTAGTCTCTACCGCAATCACCCTCCACTCATCAGGTGCAGGATCATCACTTCATCACCTTCTTTGACCGAGGCTTTGCTGTAATCTGTTTTGGGAATTAAAACCCCATTAATTTTCACAACCAACAACTTAAAAGAATACTTCTTGTATTCGATGAGCTCCTGAATGGTCATATTATTGCAACCTTCAATGGTCTCAGGATTATTATTCAGTTCTATTTTCATAACAATACATACTATTCAAGCTACAAACATACAATTTTTCAAATACAATAAATCAAACCCGCAAACAACCGTTAATATTAACACTGTTTGATTTTGTTAATTATTTACATATAAAATATAATTACATTTGCAATCTTTTTACAAATAATACCAACTAACAACAAAAATTATGAAAAAGACAATTTTACTCATGGCAACAATATTATTGATATCCATGAGTGCGTTTTCGCAAAAAGGATTCATGCATAGTGCGGGTTATGGATTTTACTATGGTGTTGGGAAAATTTCAACTGATGACACTACAGGAATGAGTTTAATTTATCGTCCAACTTTGTCATTCAACAGCGGTGTTTATTATCCACGGATCAATCTTTCCGATTCACGCGACAACAACTTTTCAATTGGAGCCCCCATCGCTCTTGGCTTTTCCGGATCGTTCAGCTCGTCGTCAGGCAGCAGTTTTTCGTTTGGCCTCGACTTGCCTGTAATGTTCGATTACAGTTTTGGGCATGGCAGTGCCGAACGAAACAAAGACGGTTTTGGTGGTTTTATTGGTGCTGGATTTGGCTACACACTTAGCTCATATTCATACGAAAGCTGGTATGGAAATGTATCTGAGACCGCATCAACAGCCGGCCCGGCATTTCATGCTGGAATCCGTTTTCCACTAAGCATTAAAGGAAATGACATGAGTTACACCATTCGTTTCATGTACAAACTTGGGCTAGACGAGAACAGATTCAAAGTTTTTGGATTTAGCATTCTAGTCAATCTTTGATAAAAACAAAAAAGTCCGGTGCAAATTCCTCACCGGGCTTTTCTTTTACCATAACTTACGATTGTTTGGAAAACACTTAGTTCCCAGCAATAACAGTGATTATGCCATTCACTTCCTTTGTTTCTTCGGAACATACCGAACGAAAGCGCGCAACATAGAAATATGTTCCGTCATCAAGAGGCTTGCCTTCAAAATACAAATCCCAACATTCATTGAAATTATCAGATTCGTAAAGCATTTTCCCCCATCGATTGTAAACAATGATATTAAATTGACCGGACAGAAGAGTGCCGAAGCACAATTGATCGTTGAATCCATCACCATTGGGTGTAACAATATTCGGAACTATAAATCCTGTATCTGGAACACTAAAAAAGCCTACTTCTACATCAACCGTTCTAGTACACTGCCCATCGGTAGCAGTTACAGTATAAACTCCAGCGCCAAGACCTATTGCATTTGCCGAATTGAGAGCCGGATTGTGCGACCACGAATAAACAAGTGGATATGATGCATTTGCCGGGACAATTTCCGCAGTACCATCCATTTGATTACAATTTTCATCTGTTGAAAGCGCTGTTAGTGTAAAACCTTCTTCCGGAACAATTGTCACTGAACTATCAGCTGTACATCCATTGGCATCGGTAATGGTAACGGTGTATTGTCCTACTGAAAGCCCCGAAATAGTAGGCGTTGTTTCGCTAGTGTTCCATAAATAGCTGTATGGAGCCAGTCCAATCGATCCAGAAGCTGTGGCTGTTCCGTTACCAGATTCGCAATAGTCGGATGTTGAAATAAAGAATATAGAAGGGAGCGGATTCACTGTAACAACTGCCAAAGCTGAATTCACACAACCATTGGCATCGGTTCCGGTAACATCGTAGCTTGTGGTTGCCAATGGAGTCACCTGAATGCTTGCAGTGAAATCGCTTGTACTCCATACATACGAACTGGCGCCGCTGGCTGTGAGACTAGCGGTTGTTCCAATACAAATGGAAGGTTGATTTACTGAAACAGTGGGCAATGGATTCACGAGCACTGTAGCTGTTGCCAGTCCAGTGCAACCGCTACCGTCGGTTCCCGAAACGGTGTACGTGGTAGTAGATGTTGGTGAAACCGAAATGCTACTTCCGGTCATACTATTATCCCATGCATAGTTTGTAGCTCCAGTTGCAAGCAAATTGGCACTGGCACCTATGCAGATAGTATCGCCTATGGCTACAACAACTGGCCCTGCTAACACGGTCACGTTAACCGATGCCGTCGCAGTGCAGCCTGCTACCGAAGTGCCTGTGACTGTATAAGCAGTTGATGCAGTAGGATTAACGATTGTAGTTGTTCCAGTACCACCTGTGCTCCATGCATATGTACTTCCACCCGAGCTAGTTAATGTTGAACTATTTCCCGGGCAAACCGCTGTTGGAGATGCTAAAACAGAAATAGTAGGCGCTGCCAACAAGCTTACAGTAACCGAAGCTGAAGAAGTGCAACCAGCGGCAGTGGTGCCAGTAACAGTATATGTTGTATTCGACGAAGGACTCACTGTTTGATATGCTCCACTGCCCAAACTATTATCCCAGCTATAAGTGCTGGCTCCACTTGCAACAAGTGTTGTGGAACCTCCCTGACAAATATTGGCAGATGAAGGCGAAACTGAAATAGCAGCACTATTATCGATAAAAACTGTCACAGTGTCTCTGGCAGTCTGGCACCAGGGATTTGTAACTGTTACTATGTATGTATTCAAACCCGATGTTGTGTTTGGATTGCTTACATTTTGAGTGTTGTAAGTTGTACCAGAATTCTGATGAAGCCATTGAAAACTGTATCCTGCAGGGTTGCTGGCATTTGTAAGTGAGCAGTTCAGATTAAAGCTGCCACCACCACACATTGTATCGGGAGCTGAGGCTGCTATATATGCATATTCCAATGTTAATGTTGGATGCTTCGACGCTGTAGCGTATTCTCTGGAGCAAAAATTAACCCGACGATAGGTATTGCCTTCGTTAACCTGTTGCAAACGAAATCCATAGTTGGTTGCTCCATTGCAAATCCAATTATATACCAACGTTGAAACATTGACAGTATAGTCTTGCGAAGAAGGATTGGGCGAACATGAAGGAACTGTAATCTGCCCAGTTGCTGTAATTGTTGGTTGTGTATTCCAATTAACACCCAATTCGCTCCAGTTGCCGGTAACTTGCTGAACGTAAAACTGATTATCGGTTGCAGCACCAGTATAGAATTGAGTCTCGGTTGAACCGGTGGGAAAATACAAATTCAGTGTTGCTCTGTTATCGTATAATGCTTGTGGTGAAGTAGCTGGATTAATGTCAAATTGAAGCAACGATCGCATATTGCCCTGCCCGCAACTAACTGCATTCCAAGTCCATGTTGTTGCTAAAATAGTAGTTGAAGCTCCATAGTTGGTTGTCTGCCATGCAGGACAAGCGTCGTTAATAGCAACACGCGTGTCGGCAATACACGGCTGTACGAATGTTTGAGCAATTGCAGCTTTTGACAATACTAAACAGACAACAAGAGACAAAAGTGATTTAATTAGTTTGTTCATTTTATTGAGGTGCTTATGATATTTGAATCGAGAACACTCGCAAATTTCCTACATTAGACCACTTGAAAGCAATATTCCAAAGCAAAACAAAACTCAGAGCAAATTACAACAAAGGCTCACTAGCAAAATTAGTGTTTTCGTCTTGCAGATGCAATGAAAAATTGCTGCAATTATCAAACGGTTAAATATTTATGCAATTTAGTAAAAAGCCCAGATTCGAATCGAAGACCATGAACGATTCGAATCTGGGTTATTACAATATCTTTATAAACTAAAACCAATCAAAGGGCAGCACCACTTGCCCCGATAATGAATAGACAAAAATTAAAGTTGTGAATAAAATGCTCTCATAAGTGAATAATTTGAGCACAAGATACTTCCGACTCATCGATAATAGTCAAACCGCTAAGTTTACGGAGCTTGCAAATCAGTTTATGGTTGTGAATATTTTAACCAAATTAAGGAAGCGCCCATTGTATAACATTTCTTTCATTTTTCGTATTATTGCAAAAAAAACCAATGAAAATATCAAATAAAAAATGGTTAATTGGACTTGTATTGTTTATTTCGCTCACAACGCATGTTCATGCTCAGGATTTAAGACCTCTACTCGAAAATTTACCCGGTGTAAAAGTTCTTGAAAAATCGGCTGCTACTGGTTTTAGCGAATCATACACCGTCTATTTTACCGTTCCTGTTAATCACAACGACTCAACCCAAGGATATTTTCAACAAAGGGTATTTATTTCGCACCGCAGTTTCGATGCTCCCACAGTTTGCGTAACCGAAGGTTATCTGGCATCGTATGCCAACAACGCATGGTATATTGAAGAACTTGCCGATCTTCTGAAAGCAAATCAAATTGTAATAGAACATCGATTTTTCGGAAAAAGCATGCCCGAAGGATGTCCTTGGGAATACTTGAATGTGAAACAAGCAGCCGCCGACCATCATCAGATTATAACCATGCTAAAAACCATATACAAAGGCAAGTGGGTTACAACAGGCTCGAGCAAAGGTGGAAGCACTGCTGTTTATCACCACGCGTTTTACCCCAACGATGTTGATGCAACTGTTGCCTATGTAGCACCATTCACTATTGCGGACGAAGATCCACGCACCATCGATTTTCTTAAGCAAGTAGGACCCGATTCGGTTCGTGCTAAAATACTAAATTTTCAAAGAGCTGTATTGAAAAACCGCACCGAAGTGATGCGCTACTTCAACATCGATATAGCTAATGCAAAAGATACTTTGGTTGTGAGTCCTGACAGCGCATTGGATTATATGGTTCTAGAATATCCGTTTTCTTTCTGGCAGTATTGCGGAAATCAGGCTGCCATTCCTTCGGCTGATGCTTCACCAAAAGTACTTTACAAACATCTGAAAAGTGTTGTTCCCGCCGATGCTTACAGTGCTCTTGATGCTGGCGGCACAGGTGCATTCTATACACAAGCGTATGCCGAAGTAGGATATTATGGTTACGACTCTATCGGACTGGGAGACTTACTGATAATGAAATCGGCATTTATCAGTAATAAAGTGCTGGTTCCAAAAGCAACACCCGTCACATACAACCCGGATGCTTTAATTTTTGTTCGCGATTTCATCAAACACAAAGGCAACAACATTATTTATATTTATGGTGCCGACGATCCCTGGAGTGCTGCAGCCGCCGAACCAGGCCAAGAAACCAATGCACTGAAAATAGTGGCTCCCGGGGATTGCCACAATGTGCGCATTGCAGGATTGCCCGACGATTTACGAAATCAGGTTTACAATCGCTTGAGAGAATGGTTGGGTGTAACCCTTGAATAAAAAAACAGAAATCAGTGGACTATTGTTATCCACGCAAAATTTTCCATTTTCCCGTGGAAAATCATGCCTGATACGCTCAATCGCTGATAGAAAACGACATTTTTTTCAATCTGATTATTCATCAATCGAAATAACTTCGAACATCAGTTCATCTTTCATAACCGATTGCCCTTGCTGAACACTAATTTTGCGAACCAAGCCATTGAATGGAGCCAAAATCTCGTTTTGCATTTTCATTGCCTCTAGGCTTAGCAATGGCTCACCTGCATTCACCAGATCACCTTCGGCAACAAAAATATCAATGATTTTGCCGGGCATAGGAGCTACAATATTACTGTCGGCAGTAGCCTTTTCACTCTTATTGAGCAAACGCTGGCGCAAATAGGACGCAATTGATTCAATACTGTATTTATATTCAACACCATTTACAAGAACACTGTATTTGTTCTGATCCTGGCCATTCATTACGCAGTGTGTACGTTTGCCTTTCCACGAAAAACAATAATTGAATTCAGAATTATCCACAATCTGTATGGGCAATTCATTACCGTTGATTATAGGTTCCGACTGCACCGGTAAATAAATCTTGAAACGTTTTCCATTATCGCGAACAGCAATAAACAATCGTGAAGCGTCGCGCCGATATACATAATTTGTAGCCATATCTTATTTATTGATTCGTTTATTCAAAACCCACATACTCATCGATTCGTTAGTAAAGCCCGGCGAATTGGAAGCAATTTCGTTGTATTCCATAGCATAAGCAATAGAAGCGGCCAACGCTCCCAACATTTCATCGTCTTCGTTGTAAAACATATCTGGCGAATAATTGTCATCTACCCAACGGGTTGTATAAATTCCCGAGGTAAAATCGGGGTGTTGCAAAACCACTTTACAGAACGGAATGGTTGTTTTTAAACCTGTCATCCGAACTGCATCAAGAGCTCTGATCATTTTTCCGATTGCCTTATCGCGATTGCTATCGAGTACAACCAATTTGGCGGCCATCGAATCAAAATAAGGTGTAATCACCGACCCATTGGCAATACCTGTTTCGACTCTAATTCCAGGCCCTTCAGGAAAACGAACGTTCTCAATGAAGCCGGTTTCAGGAGCAAAACGATTTTGAGCATCTTCGGTGTTCACACGGCATTCTATAGCCCATCCCTGCAATTGAATATCGGATTGCTGCAAGGTTAAAGGCTCTCCTAATGCAATTTTTATTTGCCACTCAATCAGATCAATATCGGTAACCATCTCGGTAACAGGGTGTTCCACTTGTATACGTGTATTCATTTCCATAAAATAGTACGAACCATCTTCGTCCATGATAAATTCAATGGTTCCGGCAGAATAATACCCTATGGTTTCTGAAAAGCGAACAGCCATTTCGCCCATTTCGCGACGTTTCTCGTCACTGAGACTCGGTGATGGAGCCTCTTCAATCATTTTCTGGTGCTTTCGCTGCAATGAACATTCGCGCTCGCCCAAATGCACCACATGACCATGTTTATCGCCCAATATCTGAAATTCAATATGCTTGGGATTAACAATATACTTTTCAACAAATAAGTCTCCATTCCCAAAAGCTGATATAGCTTCGTCGGCAGCCGATTTGAAGTTGCGCTCCATGGTTTCGGGTTTTTCGACCACACGCATACCACGCCCACCACCACCAGCCGATGCCTTTAGCAAAACCGGATAGCCAATGGTTTCGGCCAACTGCACAGCTTCTTCAGCCGATGAAACAGCGCCATTGCTTCCGGGTACCAATGGCATTCCTGCTTTCAGAGCCATTTCTTTGGCAACTGTTTTCAACCCCATACTGCGAATCAATTCGGGTGATGGACCGATAAAATTGAGTCCATTTTGCATACACAAATCGGCAAAATCAGGATTTTCGGACAAAAATCCATACCCGGGATGAATCATGTCGATTTGATTCTCCAATGCAAGTGCAATCACCTTTTCCGGATTCAGAAAAACGGTTTTTTCATCGGCCGAATCATTTACCGAAATAATTTGATCGGCCTGTTGCAGATACAACGCATCCGGCTCGCGCCCGCTCTGAAGAACCACTGTAGTTATCCCCATCATCTTTGCGGTACGCATAATGCGGATGGCTATTTCGCCGCGGTTTACAATTAGCAATCGTTTATTCATGCAAAAAATTTAAAGTGGAATATTCCCATGTTTTTTCGACAATGGAGAATACTGCTTGTTCGATAATATATCGAATGCTGTTATAAGAATATTTCTGGTATCGGAGGGTTTGATAACTTCGTCGATAAGTCCGAGTTCCTCGGCACGAAACGGATTAGCGATATCATTTTTGTACTTATCAATAAGTGCCTTTTCAAGTTCTTCTCTGTTTTCGGCCTTGGACAATTCACTTCGGTGAACAATTTTTACAGCTCCGGCAGGACCCATTACAGCTATTTCGGCCGTAGGCCAGGCAAAATTAAAATCGCCTCCTGTATTTTTGCTACTCATCACAATATAGGCGCCACCATACGATTTACGTAAAATAACTGTAATTTTTGGCACTGTAGCTTCGCAAAAAGCAAAAAGCAATTTAGCCCCATGTTTAATAATGCCACTATGTTCCTGATCGACACCCGGCAAAAACCCAGGCACATCTTCCAGAATCAACAAGGGAATATTGTAGGCATCGCAAAAACGGACAAATCGGGCACCTTTCAGACTAGCATTGATATCAAGCGTTCCTGCAAGCACTTTGGGCTGATTAGCAACCACACCAATGGTTTTGCCGTTCAACCGGCCAAAACCAACCATTATATTGGCAGCAAATTTTTCGTGTACCTCAAAAAAAGTATCTTTATCGAGCAGAATCTGAATGACCTCTTTCACATCGTATGGACGATTGGCATCGTCGGGTATAATCCTGTCGAGATATTCCTGCCGGCCTTCATAAAACTGAACATTGGTTGACAATGGCAGAGGTTCGAAATTGTTTGAAGGCAAATATGCTAGTAACTTGCGTACTGCTAAAATAGCATGTTCCTCATCGTCGTAAACAAAATGGGCCACCCCACTTTTCGATGCATGAACATTTCCACCTCCCAAACCTTCCATGTCGACATCTTCGTTAAGCACTTCTTTTATCACATCGGGGCCGGTAACAAACATAAACGAGGTTTTATCGGTCATAAAAACAAAATCGGTCAAAGCCGGCGAATACACCGCTCCACCTGCAGCAGGACCTAATATCACACTGATTTGTGGAATAATACCCGACGAGCGAACATTGTTTCGAAAAATAGTGGCATAGGCTGAAAGGCTTCGAACACCTTCCTGAATGCGTGCTCCACCCGAGTCGATAAGTCCAACAATTGGTGCTCCAAGTTTGAAAGCCATGTCCTGAACCTGTGCAATTTTGTTGCCGTGGGCAAATCCAAGCGAACCACCCGAAACAGTAAAATCCTGCGCAAAAGCAAATACCGAACGCCCCTGCACAAGACCGCGACCAGCAACCACACCATCACCAAAAGCAGTCTTTTTATCGGCAATAGTGGTTTGATAAGGCTCGACGAAAGCACCGATTTCGAAGAATGACCCTTCGTCGAAAAGAATATTTAATCGCTCACGCGCAGTGAGTTTACCTTTCAGGTGTTGCTTCTGAACTGCATTTTCTTCGGTTTGTCGCAACGAATTTAACCTGTTTTCAAAAGCTTCCTTCTGATTCATAAATATTGATTAGGTACAAAGTTACAAAGATAAGGTTTTTAAAAAATCTGGCAAAAAGCAACCAATAACATACTATTTATCAATTGTTTCAGTTAAAAATCATATCTTCAACGGAGACTACCGTAAAAAAACATTCCGTTTTTAGAAGACACAAACCCCGGGCGTACAAGATTTTATTCCACCCATCAAACAATCTGAAAAAAAATTCGCTATCTTTGATGAAAAAAAAGTATGGGAGCATTTCACGCATACGATATCCGTGGAATTTACGGAAAAGATTTTAACAAAGATGATGTTTACAGGATGGGGTTTTATCTACCCGAAGTTCTCAATGCAAAACGATTTTTGATTGGCCGCGATGTTCGTGAATCGTCGCCCGAAATACATCAGCAACTACTAAAAGGACTTACTGATGCCGGCTGTACTGTTTCCGATGCTGGTTTTACAACCACTCCCATGGTTTACTGGGGTACAGCCCGTTTTGAGTTCGAAGCCTCGGTGATGATCACTGCCAGTCACAATCCGGCCGAATACAACGGACTGAAAATTTCGGCTGCCAATGCCGTTCCGGTTGGCTTTGACAATGGATTGAATCAACTCGAACAATTGATAAAAACAGCACCTCAACCCACGGGTAACAAAGGTATCATTAAAAATCTTGATTTCATGAACGATTATATTACCTTCATGAAATCATGGACTGCCGATTTCAGCAATCTCGATTTGGCAATCGACTGCAGCAATGGAATGTCGTCTCTGTTGGTCAAAGATATATTCGGCTCAGCTCCTGTTTATCTGTTTGACAAACCAGATGGCCGTTTTCCGAACCACGAGCCTAACCCACTTGACATGAAAAACCTGATTCAGCTTCAGGCAGCCGTTCACGAACATCGTTCAGATTTGGGTATTATATTCGATGGTGATGCCGATCGGGTAATGTTTGTTGACGAAAATGGGAAATTTATTCCTCCTGATCTGCTCATCGCGTTGCTGGGACATTATTTTTTGGAAGAAAAAGGGTTGAAAGGCAAAGTTATTCAGGACATCCGTACATCGAAGTCGGTTGCAGAATATTTGGTTCCAATGGGTGCCAAAATGGAAATCTGGCGAGTAGGAAGGGCTTATGCTGCAAACAAACTTCGCGAAATAAACGGAATCTTTGGTGGTGAACTTGCCGGCCATTACTACTTCAGAGATTTCTATTATAGTGATTCAGGCATATTGGCGTCAATTCTGATTACTAATCTATTCTCCCGTTTCAAAAGAGAAGGATTGAAAGCATCTGACGTTATAGGTCGCATTTGCAAATACGAAAATTCGGGCGAAATCAATTTCCGCATTGCACAGAAACAGGAAGCGATGGATGCTGTAAAAGATTATTTTTTCGCACAACAATCGCCCACTCTTTTCCTCGATTTCGATGGCTACCGTGTTGAATATACCGATTGGTGGTTCAATATCCGGCCATCGAATACCGAACCTTATCTCCGGTTGTTGGTTGAAGCCCAAAACCAGTTGTTACTTCAAGAAAAGACTAAAAAAATCAAAGAAATCATTAATCATTTTCAATAATGAAAATTCAAAAATTACTGATGTTGTGTCTGGTGGTTTCAATAGCAATTGTTGCCTGTAACCCCGACGATCCTCCGGGTCCTACCAGTGAATTCAGACTTGATGAAAATCAGAGCAACTGGACGAAGAGATTTTTACTTCAGCGACCTCCATCTGATTTACCATCGAGTTTGCCAGGTATGTTCTCGCAGGCCGAAACAAAAATACTATACAACAGTGGCGATACAGTCACCGTTGGAGTGAATTTATACCAAAACATTCCATACAGCATCATTGCCACATCCTATACGAGCGGAATTTCGTGGCTACAAAGCTCATCGATAAACGGATTATTCAAATCCTCAATTCAGGATGGTGAAAAGTGTTATGGTTTACGTTACTATTTGGGAGAGACTCAATGGGGTGATGGATATCAGTATGGGCGAAGCTGGGATTGGCATACAATTGTTGGCAACCCTGACAAATTGATACAGATTTCGGGCGATACAATATTGGCTTATGGCTCTGATGGAATTCGCAGAACCACCGATGCCGGCACCACCTGGACTATTGCATCAACAGAAATTGCCACGAGTATCGCTATTTACAACGACAGCATGCTGATAGGTGCATTTGGAAGCGACATTATGGTCTCGAGCAACATGGGATCGTCGTGGAGTTTGCTCTATACCGCCACAAACACACCCAATACCTTATTTCGCGCACCCGATGGAAGTTGGCTTGCCGGTTGCACATCGGGGTCGATACTTCGCAGTACAGATTTGGGGAATAATTGGTCGCAGGTATTCCTACTAACACAGCAATACAGCAACGCGACATTGGCCGAAATTAAAGAGATTCATTTTCTCGACTCACAAAATGGTTTTGCTGTTGTGAGTTGTCTTCCGGCTGTTAATTGTGGTGATTCTTTCGATGCCATGACAGGCTGCATATTGCGAACGGTTGATAGTGGAAACACATGGACCGTGAATTACCGCAGCGAATTTATTCGTTATACCGGCCTTATTTCGTCGAATGGGCCGCATGTTATTGCGACAGGAATTCAAGCCGAGGACAATATTCTCACCGGCGTTTATATTACAATTACAACAAGCTTAGGCAACTAAAATATTTTGAAAAAGATGAGAAATTGTATTGCCATTTTTGCCATTATAGTATTAACCGTGTTTGCATCGTGCGAAAATCCAAAGCGAAAAGCTATCGATCTGAAACAGGAAGGTATTGCTTTGATGTACCAAAACAAGTTCAATCCAGCCATTGAAAAATTTGAAAAATCGTTGGAATACAACGACAAAGACCCAGAAACATGGTATTATATAGGAAACGCATGGTTTGGTCTGAAAGACGTTGATAAGGCATTTGAGAATTACTGCAAAGCTATTGAAACCGATTCCACCTATGGGCAAGCCTACATCAACAGAGGTCGGATTTTCAAAGAACGAGGCGATCACGATGCAGCCTGCAGCGACTGGCTTACCGCTGAAAAGCTAGGAATTAAGACCATTCGTGAGGAAACAAAGTTTTGTAAGTAAACAACTCTATTCTTAATTCTCACATTTAACCGGGATATCTCATTGTTGCATTCTATTACCTGGTTGTTTATTGATTTGCCTGGTTTATCCATATTGCAGGCATTTCCATATACATAAGAAATTTGTTTCACCCATTTTTATTTCGGTATGCAACATTTATTATCTTTGCCTCAAATTATTAAACAAAATAAGGAGAATTAAGTATGGCAGAACGTCTTTCATCAGAGCAACTCATGGAATTGGAACACCATCACGGTGCCCACAATTATCATCCGCTTCCCGTTGTCCTGGAACGTGGCGAAGGTGTTTACGTATGGGATGTGGAAGGTAAAAAATATTTTGATTTTCTCTCAGCTTATTCAGCTGTAAACCAAGGCCATTGCCATCCACGCATTGTTGGAGCAATGGTTGACCAGGCTCGTAAACTCACTCTCACATCACGTGCATTTTACAACGATTCGCTTGGTGTTTTTGAGAAATATGTAACCGAATTCTTTGGCTACGATAAAGTTCTTCCGATGAACACCGGTGCCGAAGCTGTAGAAACAGCCCTCAAACTTACCCGCAAGTGGGCATACATGGTAAAAGGCATTCCTCAATACGATGCAAAAATCATTGTTTGCGAAGGCAATTTTCATGGCCGTACGACCACTATTGTTAGTTTTTCTGACGATCCAAGTGCATATACCGATTATGGCCCCTTCACTCCAGGATTTGTTCGTATTCCCTACAACGACATTCCTGCCCTCGAAGAAGCTTTAAAAGATCCTAATGTAGCTGGTTTCCTAGTTGAACCTATTCAAGGAGAAGCTGGTGTTTATGTACCAGAAGAAGGTTACTTGAAAAAAGCTTTCGACGCTTGTAAAGCCAGCAACGTTTTATTTATTGCCGACGAAGTACAAACAGGCATTGCACGTACAGGCAGATTGCTTGCTGTTAATCACGAAGACATCAAGCCCGACATTATCATTTTAGGTAAAGCCCTGGGTGGTGGTGTATTTCCCGTATCGGCAGTTCTTGCCAACGACGAAATCATGCTCACCATTAAACCGGGCGAACATGGATCGACATTTGGCGGAAATCCAATTGCCGCACGTGTAGCTATTGCTGCTCTAGATGTTGTTCAGGACGAAAATCTGATTGAACGCGCCGAAAAGCTGGGTAATATCTTTCGCGAAGAGATCCGTAAAATCGACAGTCCAATGATTGAACTCGTACGAGGAAAAGGATTGCTCAATGCTGTGATTATTAAACCTACCAATGGAAAAGAAGCATGGGATGTTTGTCTCAAGATGGCTGAAAATGGCTTAATTGCAAAACCAACCCATGGTCATATTATTCGTTTTGCTCCTCCTTTGGTTATCACCGAAGGACAATTGCACGAAGCAATTGAAATTATCAAAAAATCGATTCTGGAAATGGTTTAATCGATATCAACTCATTGAAAAGCTGCTCAAAAAGGGCAGCTTTTTTTATTTTATTTGGAAAGCGATAACAGGGTTTCAATCACTTCTTCGACCGATGAAGCTTCGATAATGGAATCGCGGCGACGTTTGTCGAGAGCAGTTCCGGCTAAGTTTTTCGACCAGCCATTAAAAGCATTTACTGCAATGATTTTCTTTCCAAACTGCCAGGCATAAGCCAATTCTGACAAAGTTCCGGAACCTCCGCCCAAAGCAATAACTACTTCTCCGCTTTGAGCAACGATACTATTTCGGGCAAACCCAATGCCTGTAGGAATTGCAATATCGGTATAACGATTTGCCGAAGTACGATTACTATCAGGTAGGATTCCCACTGTTGCTCCAAAAAAATAGTTTTCCGATTCGCGAGCGCCCCGAAAAACAGCTTCCATAATACCTCTACGGCCACCAGAGTAAATAACAAAGTTGTGATTGACCAATTGCCGCCCCAGCTCGCGAGCAAAAACATAAGCAGGATCACCAACATTGCAATAGCTGGGACCAATCACACTCACAAATCGCTTTGCAACCGATTTCATCTAAGGAAATTCGAAATATACTCGTATGGCTTGGTAAGTTTACCGTTATGAAGAATTAATGCCCGCTTAACGGCAGCAGGCAGTTCCAATTCGTCGTAACTCACATGATAATCGCAATCGGCAATGGCTTGAACAAACGGGCGAAGTGCATCCGAAAAACCTTTTGAGGCATCACGGGGAAGTTCGCTTGGCAAAATATCGACCGACATGACTAGGATTCCGTCACCAGCAAATCCCATCGTTGGTTCGGCTGTAACAGGATTATAAACAAAAACCGGATCATTGATTTCGGTTCCCTTGTGGGTAAACTCAACTCCACCATCAGGATCGCATGAAATATCGCCAACTACAACCAGTTTTGGATTGCCTGCAGCATACAACTCTGCAATTTCGTTTTTGGTTACAATTCTTGGATATTTTTCGTCCCAATAGGAGCCATGAACCAAAACACTAAGCTTAGGCAGATAGCTATTAAATTTGCTGGAATAATTTGACGGATTTTGATAATAATCGCGCAAGTCGAATGCTTTATTGCCTTCGATATGCTGAACCATGTCTTCTTCGTGAAATACTACTTTATACACTATATGACCATTCGAAATATCTTCGTTTGTCATTTTCAGTAAATCTTCCGGGAAAATTTCTTTTACAGGCAAAAGATGCAAAATATCCTGTGCACCCATCGATACATTGCCGTAACCAGTAATACCAACGGTAAAAGGAGTAAGTTCTTTGGGTAAACCATTTTTAATAATTTCATTACCCACTTCACTAATCGCCTGTCGGGCTTCGGCAAGCGAATGGTACTTCACCGCTTGTTTTAAATTAAGAAATGGTGTTTCAACTCCCAATTGAAGATAACGCTGCCCCACTGACCATAATGTATTAATCATTCCGGCCAAGCCAGCATATTTTCCAAAGAAAATAACACGCTTTCCAAATTCATCAGTCACTTTTTCATAATCAATCAGGTTGCATCCCAACGACATAAGATGTTTCAACATAGGCATATTGTAGTGCTGACCTTTTATTACATGCGAAAAAAACATGTAGGTCTTGTCCTTCATCAAATCCTGCATCGGGATTTCCTTAACACCAAAAATAATATCGGCATCCGAAATGTCGTTATTTACAATTGCGCCAGCGTCGCGGTATTCGTTATCGGAAAATACTCTCTTCGCAGACGACTGAACATGAATCTCGTAGCCTGCTGATACCAAATTACTCACATGATCGGGAATAATAGGTACCCGACGTTCCATCTCATACTTGTTTTCGTGACGAATAGCAATTGTCTTTTTCATACTCCGCAATTTTTCAATATAATTCAGATTGCAAACCTACAATTTTTAGCGCAAACAGCCAAGTTCTAAATTATGGCATTCAATTTGAATATCTGCGCCGGTTCAAAATCCGAATTGGATAGAACCTAAATAAAACAATGAAATTCAAAATGTCACAATTCTACAATTTTCGTTTAATGAAAACAATTTTCACTACCTTTATTGTGATTTCAAGCGTAAAATTTTGGCATTTTCCGAATTCGGGGTCTTAGAAATTAACCATTAAAACGATTGTTATGAAACGATTTTCCTATTTTTTCATTTTCCTGCTGGCCATTTCCGGCCTTTCGGCACAAAACTCGAATCTGGTCTTCTTCAGCGAACAAGGCGAGCAATTTTTGCTTGTTCTCAATGGAGTTCAACAAAACAACGATGCCCAAACCAATGTAAAAGTCACTGACATTATTGGCAATACGGTAAAGGTAAAAATCATGTTTGCCAACGATGCTATTCCGCAAATCGACAAAGCTATTTACTACAACCCGGGGATGGAAACCACCTATAGCATTAAGAAAAACAACAAAGGCGAGTATGTTTTGCGCCCATTCAGTGAAGCTCCTATTGCGCAAGTTGTCACACCTGTTCCCAATCAGGAAGTTATTGTGTATGGAACACCATCGGTAAAGACACAAACGGTTGTAACCCAACCTGTAGCAACACAAACAACAGTCACACAAACTACCGTTACACAGCCGGTCAATGGAGAAGGTGTTTCGATGGGTATTTCAATTAACGATCCCATGGGAGGAACCAATATTAATATGAATGTTAATGCAGGAACAACTGGCACCAGTTCTGCCACCACCTACTCCGAAACAACGACCACTTCAACAACCGTTGGCTACACCGAAGAGGTATATGATCAACCTCGTCAACCCGAGCATTATGTGATGCAAGGTTACAACGGACCCGTTGGTTGCCCATGGCCTATGGATCAGGGGGCATTTATGCAGGCCAAATCAAGTATTCAAGCCAAATCGTTCGACGACAGCAAACTCATTATAGCCAAACAGGTTCTTGCATCCAATTGTATGCTTTGTAGTCAGGTAAAAGAGCTTATGATGCTTTTTTCGTTTGAAGACAGCCGACTCGATTTTGCAAAATTTGCCTATGGACACACATACGATATTGGCAACTTTTACATGGTGAATGACGCTTTCGATTTCGAATCGACAATCGACGAGCTGAATAATTATATTAATGGATATCATTGGTAAAAAACATTGTTCTATCGAAAATTTTGTATTTTTGCAGAACTAAAGGGGGTTAAAAACAAAAAAAATCACAATGAAAAAACTGACAATTATTCTAACCATTGCATTGTTTGCATTTGCAAGTACTGGGCTCAAGGCTCAAACAGCCGAGGATAAAGATGTAAAAACCTACAGCGTGAAAGTAATGTTTCATTGCGCAAACGGAAAAGCACTTCTCGAGCAAGAACTTCCCAAAAAACGTGGAGTTGTTTCTGCAGTTGCAAACCTTGAAACAAAAATAGTCGAAGTGAAATACAATACTTCACTCACTAAGCCGGAAACCATTATTGAGTACATTCACCAGATTGGATACCTGACTGAATTAGATCCTGCTGGCACAACTTTACCTAAAAAAGCGTGTTCGCACGACGATAACCCAACTCATTAGTCATTTGAATTGATTTAAATGATTACTAAAAAACGCCGGATTTCTCCGGCGTTTTTTAGTAATCATTTTTAACAATTTGCAAAATCTATTCTCACTTGTATCTGACAACTACAGGCCTCTGAGCGTTTTCGCTGCACCCGGGCAGAACTTCTTTTGGTTATAGATGTCAACAAAGTCATATTCTGCAAAAACATTGAATTCTCTGGCTTTATAAATAAAATAAACACTTCTCAAATAAAACAAGTAGCTACTTAGAAGTTAATCAATCGTAAATAATTTCCAAAACAAAAGCACAGCTTCAATTATTGCTTACACATAATACATATTCACTACTTTATCGATATTTATCCACATACTTGTATTTTTCACCCTAAGCGACTATATTTGGTAATCAAAATCAAGAAAAGCATCAAAATATGAAAAAAACATTCACAACGTTTTTTATTTTGCATATTTTAGCCACATTGTCGCTTTGTCAGATAATCACAAAAACATCTGAGAATAACAAAGGTAACTTGAGTCTAAATGGAGCTATTACTTGTTCGGATGCATTTTATTCAGCTAACTCTACCCAGAGCTTAAATTTCACTTTAGAATATTCAACCTCAGATGCCGAATGGGTTGATGGCTTTTCCATTACATTTCCTACCGGCATAACACCTCAAGTTAATGGGACAACCTCATCAATTGCCGGGACAAGTCTCATCATTTCTGGTCAAACTGCAACATGGGGCGATGTTTCTCCTCCTCCATCAGGATACGGGTCAATAACACCCGGATCTTATAATTTCACTATATCGGTTAGTATTGACGCTTCAGTTAATGGAATTCAAACAATATCATACTTTATTATGGGCGATTTTTACAACAATGCCCCACCCCCAAATATCTTGTCGGGCGATTTAATCATTTCGGATTATACATCTTTTAACAGCAACTTACCAATAGTCATCATTGAAACCGACGGAGGAGTTTCCATTCCCAACGAGCCCAAGGTATTAGGAAATATGAAAATCATCTACCATACAGACGGATCAAGAAATTATATGGCAGATCAGAACAATTTAGCATTTCTCAATTACAATGGAAGAATTGGGATTGAAACCAGAGGTTCTACTTCTCAAGATTTTTCGGAGAAAAAGCCATACGGCTTTACAACATATTTATCAGGAGACACCAACAACAATAATGTTAGTTTACTGGGGATGCCGGTAGAAAATGATTGGATACTAAATGCCCTTGCTTTTGATAACACTTTAATCCGTGATTATCTTTCTTTTGACATTGCCAGAAGTATGGGTAATTATGCTTCCGGATGCCATTACTGCGAACTGATTGTAAATGGCAGTTATAGAGGTTTATATATTCTAATGGAAAAAATAAAAGTTGATAACAGTCGGGTTAACATTGTAAAAATGACAACAAACGACACTATTCCTCCAGATATTACAGGTGGATACATAACAAAAGCAGATAAAATAAACATGGGAGAAACCCTGGCATGGACCGAAACTGCCTACAACGGCAGTACTGTAAATTACTTTATTACTTATCCGAAGGAAGAAAACATCATATCAGTCCAAAGTAATTATATACGCAATTACTTCACTTCATTCCAAAGCTGCTTGAATAGCAATAACTCCTCTATAATTGACGGTTATCCCTCGTATATTGACATCCCCTCTTTTGTTGATTTTATGTTGCTTACCGAAATATCATCCAATGTTGACGAATATCAGTTAAGCACTTACTTTCATAAAGATAAATGTGGAAAACTGCGTGCTGGTCCCATTTGGGACTTCAATCTCTCTTTCGGCAACGATTTGTTCTTTCTCGGCTTCGACAGAAGTAAAACAAACATCTGGCAGTTTGACAATTCAGATAATGTGGGTTCGCGCTTCTGGAAAGATTTATTTAACGAAACCGAGTTTAAATGTTATCTGGCCCAACGTTGGGATGAACTTTCAGAAACTGGTCAAACTTTAAATTATACTGTTCTTTCGAATAAAATAGATGCATTGGTCACCCTTCTATCTGAAGCAAGAGTACGCGACAACAGTACATGGAATTCAACGGGCAACAATTCTCAGTACAACATGAATATCAGCACGTTAAAGTCATGGATATTAACCAGAATTACATGGATTAACGCCAATATTCAGCCTTCCTGGGGATGTAATTTCCCATCAGTTCTTCCTCCTCTGGTCATTTCAAAAATCCATTACAACCCATTGCCTGAATCGGGGTACACAAGCGATGATCTTGAGTACATAGAAATCACCAACAATAGCACTTCTGTTGTTGACTTAACAGGAATATATTTCAAGGAACTCGGCATTTCGTATCAGTTCCCTGCTAATTCCACGATTGGAGCCGGAAGCACTTTGTATCTGGCTGGCAGGAGCTCTTCGTTTAACACTTTCTATGGCTTTGCTCCATTTGGTGAATTCTCAAGAAACTTATCAAACAAATCCGAACGACTTATTCTTGCAGACGCTTTTGGGAATACTATTGATTCTGTTGAATACCGGGATAGCATTCCATGGCCAACAAGTCCTGATGGAGGTGGTTACTACCTCCAGCTAATCAACCCCAATCTGGATAACAGTCTGGCTAGTAGCTGGATTGCAGATAATGGACAATCTAGTTCAACTTCCGTGTTTTTTAGCCCTAATGACATTCGTGTTTTCCCAAATCCTGTAAATAATATTGTTAATACAGAAAGTCATTCAGGTGAAATAATCTTTTTTGAAATTCTCGATCTGATTGGTCAAACTGTATTTCAATCAAATATTGGGATACCAACTGAATACATTTCTATAAACATAGAACATCTCCCACCGGGTGCATACTCAGTGAGAATAACGCTTGAAAATAAAACACAAGCAGTAAAAAAAATCGTAAAATTATAGCGCGCTTTTTTAGCAAAGCTTTTTTTCTCAAATTAGGGACTATCAACCGCTATTCCCTTTCGGCCTATTGCAAAGCGGGATTACCATTTGTTGAGCAAAAAACAAATACCTCCGGAGCTTTAATATCAGAATGAGTAAGTTACACCTCCCCAAAAGCGGAAGCGGTACGATGGATATTGATTCCAAATCATATAGCGCTGTGCCGCAATGTTGTTAAACTGAAGAAATGCAGATAGCACTTTCGAGTAGCGATATTCGAAGCTCAGATTGGCATCGATAAACGGATCGAGCGAATTCACAACAAAACCTGCGTCGGTTTTCTGACGTGCAAAACGTTTTCCGGTGTAATAAACCCTAGTGCTGATGAGAAATTTATCGGCCAGATTGTAGCCAATTCCAATCATTCCTTCGAACGAAGGCATATTCCACACTTCTGCTTCGTTTACAGCCTCGGCCTGATTGTAAGCTACAGTGAGATATGCTTTCCATTTTTCTTTGATTTTCAGTTCGCTGTTGAATTCGCCACGGAACCAGCGAATACTGTCGTAAACAACTCCCATCCAATTGTTCATGTAGGTGAGCGTGTCGTTTACAAACATAGGAGCATGATTGATATCGCGCTGAATGGCCTGAATGGTATAACTAAACGAACGAGCAATATTTCCGCGAACACCGCCATAAATTTTGCGCCTGGTGTTTGAATACTCAGTATTTACAAAACGATGAATATACGGATTTTCGTTTGCCAGCAGACGATACGAGTTGTAGGTAATTCCACCATCCCACCCTCCAAATGCGCTGATTGTTCCAGGCAGCAAATTGAGTTCCATGCGAATGTAAGGATAAAAATAAGCCTCGGATGTACTGTCGGTTTCCATGGCTAATTTGGGTGCCACCTCGAGGAATATTTTTCCAAAATTAGCGTTGATAAATGGTGTAATTTCAACTAAACCAGCATTGAACGAAGTATAGTTGCGGTTGTTGAAATAATGTTGAGCGTCAACGCGTACACCAATCACCTGATATTTGGTTATTCCAAGCATCTGAACGCGTTTGTTCAAGAAACCACTCAATTCGCCACTGTTTTCGGATGCATTGTTGATATCCCAAAATCCATGATAGTCGAAATTGAGTCTGTAATTCAAATGGGTAGAGTCGGAATGGGTACTGTACCATGCAAACTTCCCACCTGCATCGTTGTAGCGTTGCTTATAATCGTCGTTTTCGAGGGTATCAAGAATTTCGGCAGGTTTGAATCCGTAGTAATGAACAACGTCGCGATGAAAAAACAACTTACCATACAAGGTGCTGCGGGTTCTTATTTTAGAGCCATACAAATCGACTGCATTTTCGCTGTTTCCGGCAAAAGCGTAATCGGGCACTTTCCCATTGGTCGAAAAATGCTTCATATGCAGACCAACACTTTTCGATTTGTCGCGTTTGGTACTCAAGAAAAGCTCGCCGTATGGAGTACGTCCTGTTCCAAAACCAGCTTTGATATAATTTCCGTATAACTCGGTGAAAGGTTCGCCACTCATTTTTGCCGCTTTGATGGGCATGGTTTGGTAGGCAATTTTCATGGGTTGTGGAAACACAGTGTATTTGATGTCGGTACGTGGAACAACATTGTTCTCGATCTGCGGTACCGAATTTTTCTTCGGAAAATCCATCAAGGTTGGGTCGTATTCGGCAACAACAATCACATTCTCGTTACTAATAACACCGGTATCTTTTGGCAATGGTTTATCCTGAGCCGAAACATTCAGCACCAAACCACCCAAAAACAAGGCTGCTAATACTATTTTTTGTGTTTTCATGGCCTTATTCGTTATTTCCGTTAATAATAATTTCGCCTTCACCACCGCTGTTGCTTTCGTTGAGCTTTTCTAGTTCGATGATGTTGTTGAGTTTTGTTTGAGCTTCTTCCACCAAGTCAGGCCCTTTGTAATTGTCAATTACACTCTGCAATGTGTATTTAGCTTGATAGAGATTATTGGTAGCCACATATACATCGCTGAGGAGAATGAACGATTTGGCAACCCAATATTCGAACGAAGCAAAATTATTGATGAGGTCGAAAACCACTTTTTCCGATTCAGTGTAGCGGTTGTTCTGATATTCGATTAAAGCCAAATAATAATTAGCTTCGGCACCAAGCTCCGACGATTTCAGCTTCACCAACTTACTGAATTCGGTTTGAGCGCGTGGCAGATCGTTGAGCTGATATGCCGAACGAGCAATTACTGCCGATGCTTCGTCTCTATCTTGCTGCTGTATGGTTGGATTTTCATTCAGCTTTTGCGCTGCTACAATGGCTTCTTGATATTGAGCATTTAAGTAGTAAGCGTTCATGATGTTGCGCTGAGCTTCCTGCTTATTTGAAACCGACTGGGTCATTTGATCCAGTGCTGAATAACGATCAATGGCTTTAGCATAATTTCTCGAATTAAAATAAATTCGCGCCGATTTCAATAATGATGTTTCTGTAAATGCAGAGAATGCCTGAGAAACTACATATTCGTATCCTTTCAATGCTTCATCGAACGATTTTTGGCCATACAAGCATTCGCTGCGGTAGAAATGAGCATTCAGCAAAAACGATCCGTTAGGAAATTCTGTAATGTATTTTCCAAAAGCAGTCATCGACGACTCGCAATCTCCATCCATATATTTGTTTTCAGCGGCTTGATAAACCATACTGTCTTTATCCATTTCCGACAAAGTACTTCCGTTTTCATTAACCAAAGCCATAAAATCTTCAATCCGGTCCATGTCGGTATAAATGGTTTTCAGATTCATCCAGGCCTGCTTCGACTCATCTGATCCTTTATATTCAGCTACAAGCTGTTTAAACACATTGATTGCCTTATCATTTTCGCCCAAAATGCGGTAAATGCTGCCTTTTTTCAGCATGGCCCGTGCGCGCAGCGAACTTTCAGGAAAATTCACAATCAAAGCATCATACGAAGTAAGTGCTTTCGAATTCTGATCGAGGATTTCGTATGTAATACCCGATTCGTAGTAGGCATCGTCGGCAAAACGCGATTTGGGATACTTACTAAACAAAATAGAAAGCGTATTCTGCTTACCGCTATAATTTCCTTTAATTCCTTCGCATTTCGATTTCTGAAGCAATGCATAATCCGTATTTTCGGCATTAAGTGCCAAAGATTTATCATACCACACAATGGCATCGTCGTACTTTCGCATGATGTAGTAACAATCGGCCAAACGCTGACAGGCATCGTTGCGGAAATATTTGTCGTCGGTATCGCCTTTTTTGAAATACGATAGAAAACTTTGAGTTGCTCCCTGATAATTTTTACGCTGCATCTGAGCGTAACCCAGTCCATAATAGCCACGTGCAAAATAGCTTACATCTGCAGCTGGTGGATATTTCACAAACATATCGTAGCAAGCTGCAGCTGAATCGTAATTGGTGAGGTGATAGTACGATTCTCCTTTCCAGAAAAGAGCTTCAGATCTTATTGTCCGGTCGTAGGAATATGTTATGGCTTTGTTGAAAAGCTTTATAGCGTCGTTATAGGCCGAACTGTTAAACTGTTCAACTCCGTGAAAGTAATTCACTTTCTGATAAGCGGTCCAGATGCGTTCGGTTTTCACTTTCATGCTTTCAATCACAGCAATAGCATCTTTGTAGTTCCCGGTCGACATCAGCAAATCGACCAACAATTCGCGCGCTTCTTCGGCACGCATGGAACCCGAAAAATCGTTGAGATATTGTTGCAAAGCTTTTACAGCACTATTGTAGGGATGAAAATCGAGCTCGTACGACAAACGCGCATAATTGAAAAGCGCATCTTCGGTTATTGTTGGGTTGAATTTAAGACGATATGCATCGTAAAAGCAGTTGAGTGCATACTTTTTATTCCCCATTTTCAGATAACAATCAGCCAAATGATAGCTTGCATTCTGATTGAGCGAATCGTCCTGAGAAGTTACTTTCGAGAAAAATTCGGATGCTTTCTGATAGTTGGTAACATTATAGTAAGTGTAGCCCAACAAATAATAATCTTCGCGGGTTAGCGGAGTACTTGTTTTTACTACATACATTTCAAGATATGGCAGTGCCGAACGATAATCTTTTTTAGCGTAAAAAGCGTCGCCAACCATGCGAGCCATTTCGGCCTGACGTTTCACATTCGGATTTTCGAGCATGGGCGGAGCAAAAGATATAAGCTCGTCGTATTTTTTCTGTAGATAATAAATTTGTGCAATATAGTAAGGAACAATAGGGCCAAACGATTCGTCGTCGATAAGTGTTTTAAAACCAGCAAGTGCAACTTCGTATTGTCCTTCGGTGTAGCTGATATGACTGTAATAGTATGTTGCCGGGCGCTTGTACATATTGTCTCCATCCTTCACCTGCATAAAACACGAGCGAGCCTCGATCATTTCTTCAATCATAAAATGCGAGTAACCTTTTTTAAAATAGTACTCGGATGCCTGATCGTCGGTTAACGCCTGTGGAGTTGTTGAAGCATAAGCATCTACAGCTTTCTTATAATTTTTATCGCGATACCATGAGTTGCCAAGATAGAACCACGAAACAGGAACATAGCTACTTTCGGGATGCCGCGAAATAAACTGCGACAGAAGGCCCCGGGAGTCATTATTAAGTAACTCATACGAGCATCGGGCCACACTGAATTCGGCTTGAATTCTGAGAGGATTTTCTTCATCACCAATCATAACAATCACTTCCTGAAAAACCTCTTTGGCTGCACCATATTTTTCTTTGGCCATCAGGTCTGAACCCGTTTCGTAAAGGGCCATCGGATTTTGGTAGACCCGGGTTAGCTGCGCAAATGCCGCAATCTGCCACAACAACACGATAGTCGTGAACAGAATTCTTTTGTTTTTCATACTATTCCGCAATTTTAAGTGATAAAATTACATTCAATTCATCGGGTAGGATTTGATGTGGAATTTATTTATCAACAATAGTTTTTTAATGATTATGAATTTCACAAAGAGCAATAACTATTTAATAACATTACTAAAGCCTTGCCTGTTACAATTTGTTTTTCAGCACCCGGATCAAATAAAGTTTAACCACATATTCATTATATCACAACAGGCAAAAAACAAACACTTCTACAAAAATATTGCAGGTTTTAAGAATTTTAGTCCATCAAAACCGAACGATAGAAGGACGTATTTTATCTAAAACGCAAGCATCTAAGAAATATTTTTCACAAAATGAATTTTAGACAGACACTCAATATTTTGTATTTTTGCCTGCAGCATAAATGTGCTGTTATAAATATGGAAGAGGAAAAGCTTACACGCATCAATAAATTTTTAAGCGAAGCCGGTTATTGCTCGCGCCGGGCTGCCGACAAGCTCATTCTCGAAAACAGAGTAACTATCAATGGAGTAGTTCCCGAAATGGGAACAAAAATCACATCGAAAGATGAAATACGTGTTGATGGAAAATTAATTTCGGAGCCCAGAGAAAAGTCGCTTTATATTGCATTCAACAAACCCGTTGGCATTGTTTGCACTACCGATACCCGTGTAGAGAAAGATAACATTGTCGATTATATCAACCACCCTAAACGCATTTTTCCTATTGGTCGTCTCGACAAAGCCAGTCAGGGACTTATATTCCTGACCAACGACGGAGACATTGTCAATAAAATTTTGAGAGCGTCGAATAACCACGAAAAGGAATATGTGGTGAAAGTAAACAAACCCATTGGCTCCGAATTTGTTCAGCGAATGAGTAACGGCATACCTATATTGGATAGAATTACCAAGAAATGCTATGTAGAGCAAACGGGAAAAACTGAATTCAGAATTATTCTCACACAGGGATTGAATCGTCAAATCAGGCGTATGTGTGAATATCTCAATTATAAAGTAGTGACGTTGAAACGTATCCGAATCATGAACATAAACCTTGATGTTCCTATTGGCAAGTGGCGCTATTTAACCGATGATGAGCTCAAAGAGCTAAACAGGCTGGTTGAAACTTCAACCAAAACCTTTTTGCCTAAGAAGTAAAACATAAATTCAGAGGCTTACCCATTCTTCGCGTTGAATGGCTCCATCAATTCCAACAACAATTTTCTTTACCGGAACTGTACGCTCAGAATCGTTTATGGCTAACTGCACTAAATTCAACAGGCTGTGACAACAAGGAACTTCCATCATCATTACAGTGATTGTGTTCACTTTTGCAACATCAATCATCACTTTTAACTTTTCGACATACACTTCTTTTCCTTGATCGAGCTTCGGGCATGCTATGGCTAGCTTCTTACCTTTCAGCCATTTGCCGTGAAAATTGCCCAACGAAAAAGCTACACAATCGGCTGCAAGAAGCAAATCGGCATTGGTAAATGACGACGATTGCGGATTGATAAGATGCATCTGAACCGGCCATTGTTCGAGAGTTGAAGGTTGTTCAGAAGATAATTCTGCCAACCCAAAATCGCGTTTCATTTCACGATGAGCCGAACCCGGACAACTGCCTCCGTGATGGTGCATCTGAGTCGGTACAACCTTAACTTGCAATTCGGATACAACAGCATTTACATCGAAACCTGCCAAACTGCTATTGAGTTGCAACCATCTGAGTCCTGTATCGAGCCATACTTTCTCATTGTGCTCTTTCAAATGTTTAAGATGAGCCACAACCACATCAAAACCTTTCGTAACAAGATGTTGCATCACTTTTTCTTCGTTGTATGGCTCTGCTTCACGCTCAGTAACGGTGATAGCTCCTTCAGGACAATCGCCAACACAAGCTCCAAGGCCATCACAAAGCAAATCGCTTATCAAAACAGCCTTTCCATTAATAATTTGCAGTGCACCTTCGTGACAACCCTGGGTACAAATACCGCATCCTGTACATTTTTGTTCATCAATTTCAATAATTTGGCGTTTCATGGCAATCTATTTAGGTATTTTCGTACCAAATTTACATCATAGAATTAAAATGCCATATCGGAAGTGATAATTATCATTTATAGATTATCCATAATCAAGCCATCGTAAAATTTAAGTACACTTCCAAATCTATACCTGAGAGCGTCGATATTTCATCTCAGCCCTGATCAACTAAAACAGCAACCAAGTACAATTTGCCAGTGCAAAATTTCGCACATCATTCAACTTCATAAACCTTCAGTATTACCCACATCGTAGCGCTGTAAATACTTCAGCAACAATTCCGAATTAAAAGTTTGAGTATGTTTAGTAACCAAAGGTTTCATCTTTTCATACAAATCGAGCAAACACTGACAACCAGATTTTTTGAATATCTGCTGAACATCCTGATTTTCATCAACATCTGAGTTCATAAAGGAGCTCAATTTATCAATAGTCAGATATTTTTTATCCTGTTTCTGCAAACCGGTATTTTTTTCGAGCAACTGCCCTTCGGGCGTTCCACTGTTCGTCACAAAAAGAAAAGTCCTGACAACAAATACACCATCAATAATATCCAATCTGAAATAACCAGCCTTAATTCCAAAAAACCGATATTCTACCAGAATGTTATTGTTGCTGTCGCGCGTTATTACAGCATTAAGAAACGACACATACATATTGAACTGCACCAGTCCGATCCAAAAGCAATCAATCCGCTCAATCAACCGATTCAATGCATGTGATTGAATATATACATCGAATGGGTTGTTGAAAAAATCACTGACAATACTTTCAAGCGATGGCTTCAAGCTTACCCACACAGGACCGGAAAAAGGAAAAGCCCAGCCCAATCGCATTGCCGGTCTTGACTTTCCATCAATTTCCACTGTAATGGATTTCGGAGCTACCGAAGATATTTCAATCCTGCTTTCTATTTCTGCCGGAAAGTGTTCAGGAAACACAAAATCGTGTTTATACCAATACAATTGATTCCGCAAATCGCTTTGCTCAACAGCAAATGTTCTGAATAAATTATACAGTATCACATTTGCCCGATCTTTGGTTGCAGTATCGTCAACAATTATTTTAAGTGCTTCTCTCACCTCTTCAACCCTGTCAAATTGATAATGTTTCAATTTTGTTTGCAATGTCACAATCGTTGAAACTATTGTAAAATAATCGCCAAGCGAAATTTCAAGATCATTGGGAGGAACAATAAATTGTTGCGACCGGATTAATTCGACCAAAAACGATTTTGCATCTTTGATGATTTTCGAAGAAATCTTATTTCCGGTCGCAGCTTTACATTTAAAATTCGAAGTACGACACAAGTAAGTATCATCGAGTACCTTTTGTGGTATCAGTGGATATATATCCTTTCCGCAGCATGAATCGATAATTATTTTCATTTTGCGATGAAATTCGTTTCGGTACTGCGCTGCAACGACCTTCTGAGTTTGATGTTTTGAATTTTTTTTCTTTTGCGACACTGATTCTCTATAAAATTTCCGGTAATGAGCAAATTTAGGAATTATTGGCACAAAACATAATCATACTCATAAATTATCACATCAACAGATAGTATATTACCGACGACCAATGCACAGCCCAATCAAATATTGAAATTTTGAGAGCTACTCCTTTTGAAGAAGTTTTTTTGAGGGGGAGGAATAGAAACAAATTTATTCGTTTCCGCTTGAGAAACGGGACAAATAAACGCCAAGGTCTTCATCCTTCTCTATACTAAGCTTTTGACGTAAACGTGAACGTAATACATGAATACTCTGAAGAGTCATTCCTGTAATCATCGCCATCTCTTTCGAGCTAAGTTGTAAACTGAGTAAAGCACAATATCGCAAATCGCGCGAAGTCAAATCGGGATGAGTTGATGTTAAATGCAAAAAAAAGTCGGGATTGACCTGCCGGAAATAATGATCAAATTCCTTCCAAATATTTTTATTCTGTGTACTGGCAAGCACCCCAGCCTGTTCAAATAATTTTTTTTGTACATCTTTCGGGCAACGCTGCCCTATCTGACGTAGTTGGGCAATCACATCGTTACTATGCTCATTAACCATAACCTGATTAAGCACAAACGATGCTATTTCTTTATTTTTCTCCTTCAATTCATTCGACAACCGAATACGAGCAGCCAGTAAAGTCTCTTTTTGTTGCTCTGCATTTAAGATTCGTTGTCGAAAGCGATTACTAAGAAAATACATCACTACCCCGCCAAGAATCATCATAATTAAAGCAGAAATCAACAACAAATACGATATTTTTCGATTTTTTTCCAGGTTTTCATTCTTCAGAAATATTGTCTGTGCTTTTTCTTTTTCCAAATCGAGCAATACCTTATAGTAAAGATTGTTTTCGTCTTTACTCCCTTTTAAGATATATAAACTATCACTCAAATCGGCAACCTGTTGCATATAGTAATAAGCCTTTTCGAAATCGCCTGTTCTGCTAAAAAAACTTGCCGTATATCGACACAGACTTATCATATTGGGATAATTATGTCCATTTTTATTGATCTCTATTGCTTCGATCAGTTCCTTAGCCGCCAGATCCATATCACCATGCCGTTCCGAGAACCTTGCTTTCAGACCAAGATAAATACTGCGCCATGTGAAATGGACAATATAATTTTCACGAACCTGAGCATTTTCGAAATATACTTCAGCCGTTTCCATTTCGTTGTGACGTACATAATAAAGAACAAGGTTGAGACTGATAAGAGCAATATTCTCATTGTCATCATATTTCATTGCAATATCGAGCGCATTTTTATAGCAAAAAAGCGAATTGTCAGTTTCGCCGATACTTGCATAATAATTGGCCATATTGTTCCATGCAGAAGTCTGTAAATCAGGATCTTCACTTTTATTTGCAGCAAACATCATTTGTTCAAAAAGTTCTATTGGACTTTTGCCGACTTTCATGAATACAATAAGCAATGAATTGGTTGCTTTGAACTGATAAAAATAATTATTATGTGCTTTTGCTAACCGAAGCAATGCATTTTGAGTATTGATAGCTTCAGTTTCAAAGCCAGCCATGTCGTAGCTTTGTCCCAAAAGATAAAGAGCGTTCATGAAATTATCAACACTACCGCACACAAACAAAATCTGAGCTGATTGCTTCAGCATTCCAATCGATTTCAAAGGTTCCCCTCCAAGACGTAAAAAATCAGCATAAGTCATCAACGACAACGCATATTGACAAGCATAAACATTTTTAACCAATTCTATCGATTTCAAAACAGCTCCTTTTGCTGAATCCGGATTATTAATACTGTAGGAGGCTTTAGCATAAAGTCGCAGTGCTTCGCTCATCTGCAATGTATCACCATCAATCTGAGCCTGAAGGTAAGCTTTTCGAGAATATATTATTGATTCACTTGGATTTACATCGAGAAGTGTCGTGGCCTTATTAATTAATTCAGCCTCATCATGAGTCAACTCTTTAGAAACTATGTTTTGAGAAAAAACAGATGCCCCCCGAATAAGAATCAATAATACAAAAGATAAAATGCTGTACGTTTTCAAAATTTTATTCCGGATTATGGTGACAAAAATAGTGATATTTTTCAAATTATAAAAGACAATAATAAAAAGTCAACGTTATTCTCCATTGTAAGGAGTCGAATATTTTTCACCTGGTTTCATTCAAAAAATTCTTTTTTTTGTTCAAATGAAAAAATCATCAAAAAAATCAAAGCAAATATTTAAACCAATCGCCTATACAATATCATAACAAATAAATTATGTTTTTTTTGACACAAATTTAAAAAGATTCATTTGAAATATACAACATTTTGTCGAAGTCATAAACTCGAAAATTTCGAACAACACTTTATTCATTATTAATTATATATTTTTGACGGTGTATGACTTATATTTTTACACAATGACAATTATCATACTCAAATAGTATCAATTTTAAAATACTGTATATCAGATTATAACAAATTATATTAAGGTCATGATAAGGCTTTATTGTCATTTATCAATTTATCAAAGCTAAAAACATCAAAAACGCACACATTCTTTTCGTAAATTCGCAAATAGCAAATTGCTTAAAAAACGAAACAACTAACATAAACAACAATGATAGCAAAACTAACCCTTTTGATTTTGGGAATTTTACTGGCGACGACGTCTGTAAAATCTCAAACGGTAGTTTTTTCGGAAGATTTCGAAAGTCTGCCCCTAGATGTTACCAGCAGTGGGAGTACCACCTGGGATCGTTCAACAACTCTTTTCGCAACAGGAGCTTACTCCGACACGGCAGCAGTGCCAATGACTGGTTCGAGTTACCTAACCACCAATTCGTTCAGTACAATTGGAAATTACAGTGTCATACTGGAGTTTGACCAGATTTGCAAAATTGAATACTTTGACGGTGGTTATATTGAGTATTCTATAGATGGGGGAAGCACATGGACAACTGTAACTTCCGCTTATTATTTAGGCTCTGGAGTTTTAACAGCAAATCGATTCAATGCAAATTCATATGTTACCGATTGGCAGGCAGCAACGGGTTCAGCCATTCCAACAAATACATGGTGGAAGCACGAAACCTATAATTTGGGAACCTTAGTAGGCAATCAAGCCGATGTGAGATTTCGTTTTACCCTTACCGACCTAAATAATAACGGCCCCAATCAAAACTATGGTTGGTTGCTCGACGATATTAAAGTTACCATTGCTCTTTCCGAATTAACACCACCAACACTTGTACAGCTCCCAACCATTTGGCAGGACACCGTGTTTTCTACCGGACCTTTCCCGGTAATTGCCAAAATATCCGATTTATCAGGAATTGATACTGCCTACGTTGTTTACTCAGTTAATGGTGGACTAAGCGACACGCTGGGAATGAATGTTGTTTCGGTTGACACCATGAGTGCTACCATTCCTGCTCAGATTTATGGTTCGCATGTCGATTATCACATAGTTGCAATCGATGGTTCGATTGCCCAAAATATTGATTCTACAACAGCCTTGTGGTTTTACACCAAACAAGCGCCACCGGTTGTTATAATTGGAACAGGTACAAGTACAACATCATATATTCCTACACATGGAAATTACAACTGGAGTTGGTCTGCAACAGTTTATACTGCAACTGAAATTGGGATAGCAGGACTTATTGACTCTTTATCCTACTATGTGGCCAATACTCCGGCAAATTATATAATGGATAACCAGAGAATAATGGTTGCCTGTATTCCTGATTCGGTTTTTGCGAACGGCAATATGCCTGATAGTGCCAGTATGGCAACTTTCTATGCAGGAACGGCAACTTGGAACGGCGGAGGATGGCATAGTTTCCATGCTGTCAGTCCTTTTTATTACAATGGCCATGATCATCTAATGATTTACTGGATAAACCGTGATGGTTCATATACCACTGGCTACCCATCATTCGCCTATACGTCAACCTCGCCGCTTATTCAAGCGAAGTACAAGTACAACGATACATATAGCAATGTTTTTCCAACATCTGTTGGTACTACATCAACTTCGTATCGCCCCAATTTGAAAATCACTTTTGCCATAAGCAACACTACAAATGATGTAGCCATGGCAGAAATAGCCGAACCTCTTACATCAACTATTCTGGACGCCTCTACGCCTGTTGATGTAAAAGTAAAGATTAAGAATGTCGGTTCCGATGCTCTTACAAGCACTACTATAAACTGGTCGGTCAATGGTATTCTTCAGACCCCATATTTATGGACAGGTTCTTTGTTGCAGGATGGAATTTCGACTGATATTACTATTGGTTCAACAGTATTTAACAATGAGGGGTTCAATTCACTCGAAGTTTGGACAACGCTTCCAAATGGTGTTGCCGATGAGCTTACTCTCAACGACACAATGAATGCTACGTACTTTGCTTGTGCAGGACCACTTGTTGGCAACTATACAATTGGTGCTACAGCCAGCGATTTCGGCAGTTTTACAGAAGCCAGATTGGCACTTATGAATTGTGGAATTTCCGGACCTGTTGTATTCGATGTTGCTTCGGGAGTTTACCAAGAGCAAGTCTCTTTTTCCTATATAAATGGCAGCTCAGCAACAAATACAATAACATTCCGCTCAGCCAGTGGAAACTACAGCGACGTAACCCTCCGCTACGCCGCATCGGTAACAGGCGATAACTTTGTTCTCTATCTTGACAGTGCCAGTAATATGCGTTTTGAGGACATGACCCTCGAAGCACTAGGAAGTTCATATACCAATGTTTTGACATATACCAACGGCTCTGCCAACAATATTTTTGACGGAAATCGCTTCCTCAGCGTAGAAAACTCTTCCAGCACTTCCTCCAATAATGCCGTAATTTATTCCCCTTCGGGCAGCACTTCGGTTGACACCATGAATGTTTTTTCAAACAATCTGATCGAAAACGGTTCCTATGGCATGTATCTGGGTGGCGGTTCTGCTACGGCACTTGAAAGAGGTACCGTTGTTTCGCACAACAGGATTACCAACTCCGGATACCGGGGTATTTACCTTATATATATGGATGCACCTGTTGCTGATAGCAATACCGTGATAAGTCATGCCAGTTCAAGCACATCGTTTTACGGAATTTATGCCGGCACCTGCGATAATGCACTTCAAATAACCAATAATACTGTTATCAATCAGAACAGTGGATACGCTATGTACATCAGTAGTTGTGACGGAAGTGCTGCAAATACGGGTTTGATTGCAAACAATATGATTTCGGTAGATGGCGCAGCAAGTTCCTACGGAATTTATCACTCTAGTAATTCCTATCAGAATTATTATTACAACTCCGTAAATGTACTATCCAATTACTCGACTGCCCGTGCATTGTATTCAACCGGGTCAACGACAAACAACAACTACAGAAACAATATCTTCGCATACACGGGACCGAATTCATCTGGATATGCTGTTTATATTTCTACTGTAGCCGGTGTTAGTTCAATGGATTACAACGACCTATACTCTACGGGCTCCAGTCTTGGATATTGGTCTGCAGCCAGGGCAAATCTCGCAGCATGGCAGCTTGCATCATCACAGGACGCCAATTCTGTTTCAGTTGACCCGGGATTTACTTCGGCTACCGATTTGCATGCTTCATCACCTTCAATATTCGCAAAGGGAACTCCAGTCGCATCCATCACAACAGATATAGACGGAGACAGCCGTAGTCTGACTACTCCTTGCATTGGTGCAGATGAGTTCATTGTATATTTCAAAAACATTGCAATACAATCAATCGATGCTCCTATTTCAAATTGTGGGCTAACGACAGTTGAAAACGTGACTGTTACCGCTGTTAATGTAGGTCTTGATACTATTTTTACTTTTGATGCTTACTTTGTAATTGACGGCGGAACACCTGTTCATGAAACAATAAACGACACTATTGCCCCACTTGACACATACACTTACACTTTCACTGCCACAGCCGACTTGTCTGCTGCAGGGATTCACTCTATTGACGCCTATTTTTCACAACCTGGGGAGCAAAATACAGGAAATGACACCATAACTGGTTATATTATTGAAAACGGCTGGGATTTCGCTTCAGGGCCTTACACCATGGGGTTTGAAGCCAACGAGGATTATAACGCATGGACTGTATATAATGAAGACGGAGGTTCCTATACCTACCAGAATCATTACAGCAGTTCAACCTATGCTCATACTGGATCATACAGTGCTCGATATTACAACGGCTCATCAAATACAGGTGAAGACTGGCTCTTTTCGCGTTGTTTTACTTTAACAGCCGGAAAAGTTTACAAGCTCAGTTTCTGGTACAGAGCTGAAAGTGCAAGCTACCCACAATCATTCTCACTATATTACGGGCAAGGCAATACTCCTTCCGGGATGAGTACATTGCTGAACTCTTACACTAACTTTACAAATACCTCACACAACGAATCGGTTATATATTTCACAGTCCCAATTAACGGCTCATACAATTTGGGCTTTATAGGACAAAGCCCTGCCAGTGCATACTATCATTACATTGATGACATCAACCTTTCGGTGGCATCGGACAAAGATGCTGCTCTGATTGGGATAACAAGTCCTAATAGCGGTTGCGGACTAAGCAATAGTGAGCCAGTAACCATACAGGTTGTCAATTACGGCAACGATATCATCAACGGCAATCTGACTGCATATTACCAAGTGAATGGTGGTTCGGTAGTTTCGGAAAACGTTACGCAAACCATTAATCCTCTTGATACAGCCGATTTTACTTTTGCAACTACTATTGATATGAGTGTTACAACTACCGACAGCATTTTTAATATCAATGCCTGGGTTTCTCTTGTTAACGATACATTGAACGGTAATGACTCAACAAATACGTGGGCGTTTTCTGGTCATATTGCAACAGATCCAATAGTTACCAACGCTACAATTCCATACGGACAAAGTGCTACATTGACTGCTACTGCTACCGACACAGTTTTCTGGTACACAGATAATATCACAGCTACACCTTTTCATCAGGGAGAAACGTATATAACTCCTTTACTCACAGATACTACTACCTACTACGTCGAAGCCAAGTCCAGCTCTGGATACATGTTTGTTGGAGCTGCCGACACTACTATTGGAACCATATCTACAACTGCAAGTACAACTTACCGGATGCTATTTGATGTCCTAAATCCGTTTGGAGTCACTATTAAAACTGTAGACATTTTTCCAAATGTGGCTTCCGGAACTGCATATACCATTATCGTGCAGGATGCAAATCTTGATACAGTTGCAACCTATTCTGCTGTAACAACTGTGAACGCAAACCAAAAGGAAATTGTTCCCCTAGATTTTTATATTCCTGAAGGAACTGATTATAGAATCGGTTTTAGTGTCTGCCCAAGCATGCACCGAAATACAACCGGCTCCAATTATCCTTATACCATAGCAAATGAACTGTCGATAACCGGAAGTACGTATTCTACATACTATCTTTATCTCTACAATTGGAAAATCATTTCTGCCTCCTGTCCCAGCAACCGTATTCCGGTTACTGCGTTTGTGCTGCCTCCTGCAGCCGAATTCGGAATGGACTCAATTATTTCACCTATGGCAGGATGCACTCATGGCAGTGAAGATGTGAGCGTACAATTCATTAATGTTGGAGCAGACACTCTTGACATTCCATTCAGCCTCAGTTATCAGGTGAATGCAACTACTCCAATCACTGAAATTGTAAACTATATAATGCTTCCCGGCGATACAATAGTTCATACATTTTCAACACCAATAAGTCTTCCACTCACAACAGGAGACACAACCTATTCACTGACAGTTTGGGGAGATATGGCTATTGACACATACCCAGCCAATGATACACTGATTAAAACGATTACCAACAGTTTCATTCCCCCTGTACCAATCGTTACAAACGATACAGTTCCCTATGCAACAATTGCAACTTTAACAGCATCTTCTCCTTATACAATTAGCTGGTACAATCAACCAGTTGGTGGTTCACCATTTAATACTGGCACCTCTTACACAATACCCCACCTTTTTGCTGACTCAACTTATTATGTTTCTGTGAATGAAGGATCAAGTACTTATGTAGGGCCATATGATTATTCAATTGGAACCTCATCAACTTATGCAAATACTACTTACAGATTAGTATTCGATGTATTAAATCCTTCTGGTGTTGACATTGAATCGGTTGATATTTTCCCGAGTGTTGCTGCTGGTGCAGCATACACAATTGTAGTTGAAAATGCATCATCGGCCGTAATTGCATCCTATTCGGGCATTACTACAGTAGCAAGCGGACAACGCGAAACAGCGCCGGTAAACTTCACAATCCCAGCCGGAACCGGATACAAAATTGGTTTTAGTGTAAGCCCTGGTATGTATAGAAACACAACCGGCGCAACATTCCCATATACCTTTCCAAACCAGTTGTCTATTACCGGAAATACATTTTCCGGGTATCCTGAGTATTACTATTTCATATACAACTGGCTGGTTTCTACTGGTAGTGCTTGCGAAAGTGATAGGATTCCCGTTCATGCTGTTGTAACTGGGCACCCAGACAACGATGCAGGCGTTATTTCAGTCATCAGCCCAACTACTGATATTCCACTTGGAAGTCACGGCATAGATGTCAATATCAGAAACTTCGGTCTCAACACAATGACTTCGGTTGATATTGCCTGGAGCGTAAACGGCATATTACAGACACCTTTCAACTGGACAGGCTCTTTATTGACAGGAGAAGAAGACACAGTCACTATTGGCTCTTATACTTTCAACTATACACCTTATCCAGGGATGAATGATATTGTTGCTTGGACCGAAAACCCCAACGCTTTGGCCGACACTGTAGGTATTAACGACACGGCCTCTTATTCGGTTTCTGCTCATGATCCATACAACGGCACATATTATATTATGGCAACTACTGGCGATTTCGACTCATTCGGAACTGCAGCTACTGCTTTACAAGATTGGGGAGTTGACGGACCAGTAACTGTACTTGCCGAGAACGGAACCTACGACGAGCAAATCATGCTCAACCAGATTCCTGGTGTAACTGACATCAACACACTTACTTTTGGATCGGTTTCCGGAGTAAACACCGACGTTGTTCTGCAGTATGCTGCTGCAGGCTCAACCGACAATTATGTTCTGAAGCTTGCCGGATCGGATTATGTCACTTTCGAAAACATGACCATTCGTTCGACAACTGCATCGACATATGGTCGTGTGGTAGAACTATCCGATACAGCCAATTACAACCATTTCGACAACAATATTATTGAAAGTATTGTTACAACAAGCACCAATGCTTCCGCAGTATATTGTTACACTACAGGAGCCGAAACTGGCAATGTATTCGAAAACAACCTGATTTTGAATGGAGATTATGGTGTTTATTTCTATGGTTCTTCATCGAAGAAAAAAAGTGGAAACAAATTTATCAACAACACCATCTCGGGTTGGAATAATTATGGTTTGTATGCGTACTACAACGATAGCATTTCGATTATCGGAAACACATTCGAAAATTCTCCTGCTTCAAGCACCAACTACCATATTTACTCCGGATACAACGATAATGGTAGCCGTATTGAAAACAACAATATTCAGGGTACGGGTTCAGGAACATTCTATGGCATGTACCTTTACTACAACAATGTTTCAGCAACTATTCCCAACACAGTTGTCAACAACTTCATTAGCCAAACCGGTTCTGCGTTTGGAACTGCATATGGCTTATACGCTTACAACAGCAACTATCTAAACATCTACTTCAACTCAGTAAACATTGGAGCTGGCTCTACTTCTGGAGGAAGAGCTGTGTACCAGAATGGTGGAACTAGCAATATTAATATTGCAAACAACAATCTGGCAAACACATCAGCTGGTTACGCTCTATATTCAGCTACACCAGCAGCTATCAACAATATCAGAAACAATAATATATACACCAATGGAACTACACTTGCATACTGGAGTATTGATGTTTCAAACATTGCTAATTTACAAGCAATAAGCAGCATGAATCAAAATTCAATAAGTGTAAGCCCTGGCTACTATTTGCCCAACGATCTTCATACAGCACAATTTGCCCTCTATGCAGCAGGAACACCTATTGCAGGTATTGCAACCGACATTGATGGCGATGTTCGCGATGTTCTAGCACCAACTATTGGAGCCGACGAGTACATTCCATCGGCCACCGATGCCGGTATTGTTAAGTTTGATGAGCCGGCCTTTTCAACAACCCCCGGACTTAACGATTTCAGTGTCACTCTGGCCAACTATGGTACAGCAGATCTTGTATCTGCCGATATTGCATGGACACTTGACGGAACTCCACAAGCAACCTTCTCCTGGACAGGAACAATCACTTTCGGAAACGAAACCGACTCAATCGTAATTGGCTCTGTTTCGATGCTTCCTGGTGTTCATCGTGCAAAAGCATGGAGCGAAGCACCTAATGCAGGTATCGATATGAACAACTACAACGATACCGCAACTTACGAATTCGTTGTTTGCGATGGTGGCCTTAAAGGTACATACACCATCGGTGCAACCGGCGATTTTGGTTCTTTCCACGACGCTGTATTGTATGCCAACACATGCGGAATAGATAGTATTGTTGTTTTTGAAGTAGAAACTGGAGTTTATGACGAAACAGTGAATATTCCGAATTTCCCCGGTTCCTCATCTACCAACACCGTTACATTCATTTCGCAAACCGGAAATGCAACGGATGTTGTATTGCAGCCAACTACCTTGTCTTTTGACTTCACCATTGTCAACTTCAATAATGCTCAGTACATTACCTGGCAGAATATGACACTTGATGCAACAGCCTTTACAAGCGCAGTTGGATTCTCAATCAACAACGCAAGCAAAGCAATAACCATCGACGGCAATATAGTAGAAATGCCCGATGTAACTACCGGAACAGTAAATGTAACGGGTATTTATGATGCAACAAGCCTCGACACCAATCTGGTGGTAACAAACAACGTAATCAACAATGGTTCTTATGGTATTTACATTGCCGGAAACGGAACATCTTCGTTGCAACCGGGCTCCATTATCAGTGGCAATACAACCAACAGCACATCTAATTATGGAATTCGAGCCTATAACCTCGATTCACCAATAATCAGTTCAAACACTGTAAATGTGGATGGTTCTGTTTACTCAAGCTGCTATGGTATGTACATTGGCTATTGCGACAATAATCTTCAGGTTATAGGAAACAGCATGTACATGGAATCTACCGGAAGCGACTACGGCTTATATTTGAATTCCAACGATGCATCGAGCACTGCGCACAGCGTTGTCGCAAACAACTTTGTTTCGATGAATGGAACAGGAGGCGCTGCCAATAGTGCTGTGTATTTCACCACCAACACCTATATGGATTTTGTTTTCAACAGCATTAATTCATATGACACTTACGCTACTTCTCGTGCTATTTATGTAACCGGAGGCTCAAACAACATCTCCAAAAACAACATCTTAGCAGCAACTGGTGGTGGTTTGGCTGCCTATTTCTCAACGACAACTTCGTTTATAGAATCGGACTACAACGATTTATATTCGAGTGGTGCTGTTTTGGCCTATCATGGCGGCGATGTTGCCGACCTTGCTGCATGGCAAGCTGCTTCGTCGAAAGACGCCAACTCACTGAGTGTTGATCCGCTCTTTGTTGGAAACGACGATTTGCATGTTTATTTATCGACTCTAAACACAGTTGCAACTCCGATTACCGGAATAACAACCGACATTGATGGCGATTTGCGCGATGTAACCCCCGATATCGGTGCCGACGAGTTTACTCCTCAACCTATCGATCTTGGAATAACAGCACTGTTGAAGCCTACCTTCAGTTATGGTTTGACAACTGATTCCGACACAGTTAAAGTGAAAGTATTCAATTTTGGTTCAACTACAGCAACTTCGTTCTCAATTACTTACACATTGAATGGAACAATTGTAGCAACCCAACCTTGGACCGGAAACCTGATTCAGGGAACAAGTACCGATGTTGAATTCACTACTCATTTCAGTCCAATTGCAGGTCTTAACGATTTGGAAGTTTACGTTTCCATTGCAAGCGATGGTGACCACAGCAACGACACAGCGAATACTACTTACAAAGGCATCCCAACGCTTAACTTGCCAACAACCGACGACTTCGAAACAGTTGATTACTGGGGCGCAAACTCCACAACCGATGGTTGGGAACTTGGAGCTCCTGCAGGCATGTTAATAAACTCGGCATACAGCCCGGTTAATGCGTGGGTTACCAACCTTGATGGTGCTTACGGCATGAATCAGACCATCTACCTATACACTCCGGTTTATTCGTTCTATGGTGTATTCGATGCAGAACTAAGTTTCTACCATTGGTACGATGCCGATGCTAACGATGGTGGTTTCATCGAATACTCTAACAATGGCGGACTCACCTGGAACAACCTTGGAACACAAAACGATCCCAATGGAACCAACTGGGCTCCTTCGAACGTAAGCACAGGTTATGGATGGAGTGGTACATCTGCCGGATGGGTACAATCGAGTATCAATCTATCAGCATTCAACAATTCACCATTTGGTGTTCAGTTCCGATTTGTATTCTATTCTGATTTTGCCGGAACCAATGGCGAAGGATGGGCAATCGACAATTTCGAAATATTTGTTCCAACACCAGCTGTTGACGCAGGGGTAGTTGAAATTGTTTCGCCGTCAGGAACCCTTACTCCGGGAGTTGGTGAACCAATCACGGTTAAAATTTCAAATTTTGGAACCGATACACTCTACTCTGTTCCTGTTGTTGCGAAAGCCAATACCGGACAACCTCCTGTTAATGCTACATGGACGGGCACCCTGTATCCAGGCGACACAGCTACATACACATTCCCAAGCAATTACACACCGCTTGCCATTACTACATTCGAATTCTGTTCGTATACAGATTTGGCATCAGATTTTACGGTGTTGAACGACACCAGTTGTGTAACACTACTTACTAATGTTGGTATTGACGAAAACAGACTTGTTGATCTTTCGCTAAATCCGAATCCGGCTACCGACTACACGATGCTTGAATTTGAGGCTCAAAAAACGGAAGCCGCTACAATTCAGATAACTACAGCCGACGGCAAAATTGTTCGCGAAATCGAAATTGGAATTGCAACAGGAGCCAACAGCTTCCGTATCGAAACTGCCGATTTGGCTGCGGGCATGTATTTCTGGAAATTGCTTCGCAGCAATAATGTTCGAGAAGGTAAGCTTATTATTACGCGTTAATAATAACAGTTAATCGATCTTCATAAAAGGCCGCCCAAAAGGGTGGCCTTTTATATTAAAATTCTCCTATAAACCTGAATACGACTTTTTAATATCCAGAAATACTTAATTTCGCTGCAAATTGATTCAAATGAGAAAACTTGTTTTTCTATTTCTGACTTTACCGGCTCTTACTATGGCATCGCCTGTCGACTCACTTCGGCCATTCTATTTTAGTGTTTTTAGCAATGCCACATTGCTCCCGGGAAGTGGTTTCGCAGGCATTATCAACACGCCTGTTCATCCTGGATTTACCTTTGGAACCGGATTTACATATCGGCAGACCAAAAACAATAGTTTATTTCAAACCGTCAAACTGGGTTATTTCTACCATCGTTTAGCGCAGCACGCTTTGCAGCTATATTCCGAAGCCGGATATGAACATCAATTCAATTGCGGATTTTCGTTTCGAACTCTTTTAGGACTGGGTTATCTTCATTCCATTCCCGACATGGAGGTTTTCGAATTGAATTCGGATGGTGAATACGAGCGAGCTGGACGTTTTGGTCGTCCACAAGGAATGGGCGGACTAACCATTGGACTTGACTACAATATTAATAACAAAAGTTCTCACCCAATGCGAATCGGACTTGATTATCAGGTTTGGTTTCAGTTTCCTTTTGTACAAGAATATGTTCCTGTTTTGCCCAATACTGCCTTGCATCTTTCGCTTACATTTTCCATTCCAAAATCCGCATCAAAATGAAAAACAAAATAATATTCTCAATTGCTCTTATCGTTATCTTGTTTGCTGGCTGCAAAGATGATGAAGTAGGTCACACGAGCGATTGTCAACTTACATTCGCCGACAGCAGCGCAACACACCCCAAAGCGCAGGTTTATCAGAATCTGATTGACCATTACACATATTTAGGCTTGCCCGGAATCACACTACTCATCAGAGATAGCTCCGGACTATGGATTGGCTCATCAGGGAAAGCCGATATTGAAAACAATATCGACATGGCTCCTTGTACTGTCTCGAAAGTGGCTAGTATTACCAAAATGTTTATGGGAACACTTACCCTGATGTTGGTTGACGAAGGTATTCTGCAACTCGACACAAAAATCAGCCATTGGCTTCCGGCCGACATAATTGAGAAAATTGAGAACGCTGATCAGGTAACTTTACGTCAATTGATGAATCACACCAGTGGCATCTACGATGTAATTTCAGATCAGGGTTTTTATCTCGACTTATTAAACAATCCTGAACAGCACTGGACTGCCAATAATATTCTGGAACACGTATACAACAAACCTGCTGCATTTGCACCAGGCGACTCTACCGGATATTCGAACACCAATTATTTACTGATATCGATGATTATTGAATCGGCAACTGGCCGTAGTCACGACGGATTGTTACACGAAAGAATAATTGACCCTCTACATCTCGAAAACACGTACTATTTTTACCACGATGCCTTGCCAGCCTATACAGCTCAAGGATATTTCGATTTGTACAACAACGGACATATTCTCAACCTGAGCAACTACAACACAGGCAGTGGCAACGGATACACTGGTCTGTATATGGATGTGCGCGATTTACAGAAGTTTACTGAGGCTTTGTTTGTTGAAAAAACATTGCTCAGCGATCCCATGCTGGCCGAAATGCAAACATTCACTGCAATCGACCTTGATGGTTACCGTCAATTCGGACTTGGCATCTACAAAGATTTTATCGACAGAGCCGATCCATTGGAATACGGGTTGGGGCATCGCGGTCGCGATCTAGCCTATAGTGCCGATGCTTTCTGGTTTCCCAAAAACAACACCACCATGGCTTTCATTATCAACTATGGAACCAACGGAAGCAGCACACTGGCTGATACATTCTATCAGTTTCGCGCCGACTTGGCTGATATTATTTTTGAATAAAAAACTACATATTTCCGGCCAGATATAGAATTGCCATTACAAGAAGCATCACCAATAAAAGTGCAAGTACTATATCTAAAATCCCAGGAATAACAACGCCAAGAATAATAAGGATAAGTGCTATAACAACTACCCAAACCAACAATGTAACCGGATCGATATAATTCTGATCTTCGCTCACGTGAGCTTTGGCTTGCGATTTAAAGGCTGTGGTAAGATGCTTGTTTTGTACTTTATCAATAATCCGCTCGAGGCGGTGAGAGTTTGCTGTTGTAGGAGTATTTTTCTCAACCACAACTTCGGTTGAAGCAACATCGGATTTTGGTTCCGTAAAATTAATAATTGCGTCTTCAGGAGTGTCGATAGGCTCGGGAACCACTACATCTGCTACTGTTTGAGTTGAATTTACAGGGACTTTGTTGAGATAAGCGTGACGAGCATGATCGCCATGCAGTCTAAACATATTACAACCGCTTAATAAAAGGGTCGTTACCGAAAGCAAGAGAAGAATTCGTTTCATAGTTTTCAACCTCGTTTGAATTACAAAAATACAATTATTCGTGGCATGCATTACATTCGAAACGAAAATTGTGACCGAAATAGTATTCGTTACGCTAAAACATGCAATACTAAAGACACAAATATCTGTAAAATTATCCAACACGTCAAGGAATTACACAAAGTTGAATAAAAAGCGGTATTTATTGTGAAATTATTCATTAATTTGCGCTACAAAAACCGGGAAAATGAAAAACAAGAAAAACATTTTTTTAATGACACTACTTTCAGCCATTTTGGTTACGGGAATAACCAGCTGTGGTGGTAAAAAAGAAGGAGGAGACATGAAAACCGATCTTCAAACTTTTATCAAAAAATTCGAAGACACCATTCGTCCACTTACTAAAGAGTATTCGCTGGCTGCATGGAATGCTGAAATAAGCGGAAAAGAAGAAGATTATAATAAGGTAGAAGAACTTGGCATTAAATACACCAAAGTTTTCACCAACAAAGAAGACTTTGAATTCCTGAAGAAGGTAAAAGATGCTGGTGGAGTAAAAGATTCTTTGCTCGACAGAGAGCTCGATGTACTCTTCAATGCCTATCAGAGCAATCAGGTCGACGAAAAACTCCTGAACGATATTATAGGGATGGAAACGGCGATTTCGCAAAAATTCAACACATACCGTGTGGTTGTTGAAGGTGATTCACTAACAGATAACGAAGTTGAGACCACTCTTGTTGAATCGACCGATAGTAAATTGTTAGAAAATGTTTGGTGCGGTTCTAAAAAGATTGGAGAAAATGTTTCGGCCGACATTATAGCATTGGTGAAAAAGCGCAATGAAGTAGCTAAAAGTCTTGGGTTTAACAATTACCATGAAATGAGTCTTAAACTCAGCGAGCAAGACCCTGCTGAAATTGAGGACCTGTTTAACGAACTAGACGACCTCACCCGCGACTCTTATGCTCAGTTGAAAGGCGAAATTGATTCTTTTCTTTCGGCTCGTTTCAAAATACCTGTAACAGAACTTAAACCTTGGCATTATCAGAATCGATTCTTTCAAGAAGCTCCAAAAATTTACTCGCTCAATCTCGACAAATACTACAAAGGCAAAGATCTCGTAAAACTCACGGTCGATTACTATGCAAGTTTAGGAATGGATATTACGGATATTGTAAAAAATTCTGATCTTTTCGAGAAAGAAGGGAAAAATCAGCATGCTTTCTGCACCGATATCGACAACGAAGGTGATGTCCGTGTATTGTGCAACGTTACTGACAATAGCAAATGGATGAACACCATGTTGCACGAATTCGGACATGCTGTTTACGACAAATATATCAGTCGCGACTTACCTTTCGTACTACGAGAACCAGCTCACACTTTCACAACCGAAGCCATTGCCATGATATTTGGGCGCATGGCCAGCAATGCTCAGTGGATGCAGGATATGTTGGGAATCAGCGACGAAGAAAAAGCTAAAATTAAAGATGAAGCATATAAATACACCCGCCTGGAACAACTTGTTTTTAGTCGTTGGTCGCAAGTTATGTACCGCTTCGAAAAAGGACTATACGAAAATCCGGATCAGGATCTGAACAAATTGTGGTGGGATTTGGTTGAAAAATATCAACTTGTTAAAAAACCCGAAGGTCGTAATAATCCCGACTGGGCTTCAAAAATTCATATTGCAACTTCACCCTGTTATTACCACAACTACCATTTAGGCGAACTACTTGCAAGTCAGCTCAACCATTACATTGTTACAAAAATCATGAAGCAAGAGGATGTGAATGGCGCAAGCTATTTCAACAACAAAGAGGTTGGTAAATATCTGATTGACAAAGTACTTTCGGTTGGTTCAAAATACAACTGGAACCAAATGATAGAAATGGCTACAGGTGAAAAGCTTACTGCGAAATACTATGCCGAACAATTTGTAAACGGCAAATAAGCCAGTTATTTATTTTAATTTAAAAAGAAAGCTGCCTGAAATCAGGCAGCTTTCTTTTTAAAAACGTAAACATAAATCAAATATTCCGTTGTAATAATATATTTTTTCGACAATAGATGATAATAATCAGAGTTAATTTATAGAAGAATTGCTTTTTGCTTTTAAATTCATTGTAAATTTGTAAAAAAAATTATGTTTGATACTAGTCATTTTCACCCCATGATTGTGCATTTTCCTGTTGCATTATTAGCTGTAGGTTTTCTTGCAGATGTTATCAGCCTTTTTTTCTCAAAAAAAGAGCCTTGCCTTTCAAAACTTGGTTTTTATCTGATGATTCTGGGAACACTGGGTGCAGTTGCCGGATATTTCACCGGTGAATACTTCACACAGGAAATGACTGGTGCTGCCGGAGAGCTCAAAGAAAATCACGAATTATTTGCAAAAATAACCATGTATGTGATGATTGCAGCTTCGGCATTACGTATTTTTACTGTTCTAACAAAGAAAGACAACGGATTTATGAAATGGGTTGTTTTTGCAATGTATGCAATTGGGACAGCTTCAGTTGCTTACACCGGATTCCTTGGTGGTTCGCTGGTGTACAACTTTATGATAGGCTTCTGAATTTCAAATAAATAAACACAAATCTCATGAAAAAAAACCTGTTGATTTACTCAATGGCAGTTGTTGTTGCCCTCGTTTTTGCCAGTTGTGGCGGTTCGAAAAAAAATGACAACAAGAATAATACCGACAGCACACAGCAAGAGTCGGCCACCATTAAAAACCTCAAGGATGCATCTGTTGGCGAAACAACTGCCAGTACTAAGTATGCAGAATTTGCTAAAAAAGCAAAAGAAGAAGGTTACTTATCGATTGCAAAAATGTTCGAAGCAACCTCAAAAAGCGAATCTATTCATGCCCAAAATCATCTCAAAGTGCTTGAAGGCTTGGGGGTAACATTCGAACCCAAAGCCGACACATTCTCTATCGGAACAACTCTTGAGAACCTTACGGCTGCACTGGAAGGCGAAACATACGAAGTGGAAACCATGTATGCCGATTTTATTAAACAAGCCGAAGTCGATAAAGAAGATAAAGCAGTTCAAACTTTCACTTATGCAATAGACACCGAGAAAAAACACATAAAACTTTATCAAAGTGCTATTGATGCAGTTAATGCAGATAAAGAAAAATCGTTGGCCGCCGAATACTATGTTTGTCCAAAATGCGGATTTACATACGACAAAAACGATGTGAAAGAAAATTGTGAACTTTGCGGAACCAGCAAGGAAAAATTCTACGTCATCGAATAGTATCCAAAGCTATAAATATTACCAAAAGCTGATTCAAAACAAACAGAATCAGCTTTTTTTTTATAAAAAGGCCGGAACCTCTTTTCAGTGATTCCGGCTTGGTTTTGTTGGTTTATTTTGTCAGCCACATTTCGAGTAGCCACAATTGGTACAAGTTGCACATCCCTCAACGTATCGCAACGAATCGGTATCACATTTCGGACATTTAGTTTGAGCTTTTGTTCCATCAGGAATAAACTGTTTAAGTGCACGCACAACTCCAGCTCGCCATGTATTAATATTATCGTTATCGAACTGAAGATTTTCAATAAGCTCAACCACATATGGAATAGGCATTCCATGACGAAGAACACCTGATATCAATTTAGCGTAGTTCCAATACTCAGGGCTGAACGTACGCGACAGTCCGCGAATAGTAACTTCGTAGCCATCTTTATCTAGAAATTCAAAATCGTAACGGGCCCTTTCATTCTTATTTTTTTCGCGAATAACCCAGCCGTTTTTCACAAACTCGGGTAATACAAAGTTGTCAGCTTTCCCGGTAAATACTTCGTAAGGACGATTGTTGAGAATACCGACCACTGCAATCCATTTTTCGCTTCCATTATTGAAACGCAAAACATTGGCCTCAAGACGATGCGGGCGGACAGGAGCACTGGTTTCGGTAAAATCGTCTTCGATTTTCGCTTCGGTCTTGTTATCAGCAACCAACACACCCGAACGAGAACCATCGCGATATACTGTTACACCTTTGCAACCACTTTCCCAGGCTGTTCGATACACCAAGTCTATCATACTTTCATCAACTTGTTCAGGAACATTTACAGTAACACTAATACTGTGATCGACCCATTTCTGGATAGCGCCCTGCATTTTCACTTTGCTCACCCAATCAACATCATTGCTGGTGGCTTTGTGATATGGCGATTTTTCAACAAGCTCATTGAGTTGTTCTTGTGTATAGTGATAGCGTACTTCATCAACATCGTAACCATTCACTGACAACCATGTAATGAAACGTGGGTGAAAAACAGTAAATTCTTCCCAGCTATCACCAATTTCGTCAACAAATGTCACATTTGTATTTTGATCGTTCGGATTTACCTTTTTACGACGTTTGTATGTTGGTAAAAACACAGGCTCTATCCCAGAAGTTGTTTGTGTAAGGATACTTACACTTCCGGTTGGAGCAATGGTAAGTAGTGCAATATTACGACGGCCAAATTTCTTCATATTTTCCTGAAGACTCGAATCGGCTTCGAATAATCGATTAATGAAAGGATTGTTCTTCTCTCTTTCGTAATCATAAACTTCGAAGGCTCCACGCTCGGCAGCCAAATTCACAGAACCCCTGTATGCTTCGATAGCGAGAATTTTATGAATATTGACACTAAAGTCGATACCTTCGTCACTTCCATAACGCAAGCCAAGAGCGGCAAGCATGTCGCCTTCGGCTGTGATTCCAATACCTGTACGACGTCCCTGAAGAGCTTTCTCTTTAATTTTAAGCCAGAGGTCACGTTCGGTACGCTTGATTTCCTCTTTTTCAGGGTCAGCATCAATTTTCTGAAGAATGGCATCTACTTTTTCGAGTTCAAGGTCGATAATATCGTCCATGATTCGCTGAGCAACCCAAACATGCTCTTTAAACAAAGGCAAATTAAATGTAGCTTCACTTGTAAATGGATTTTCCACATAACCATACAGGTTAATAGCCAACAGTCTGCAACTGTCGTAAGGACAAAGCGGAATTTCACCACAAGGATTGGTTGAAACAGTTTCAAATCCAAGATCTGCATAACAATCGGGAACCGATTCACGTTTGATTGTATCCCAAAACAGAATACCGGGTTCAGCTGATTTCCATGCATTATGAACTATTTTCCCCCACAAATCTTTTGGGTTAATGGTGCGGGAGAAAACAGGATTTTCGGAGTGAGTAGGATATTTTTGAGTATAATCTTTTCCGGAAACCACCGAATTCATAAACTCGTCGTCGATACGAACCGAAACGTTGGCTCCGGTAATTTTACCCTGCTCCATTTTTGCATCAATAAAGCTTTCCGAATCAGGGTGATTTATTGAAATACTGAGCATCAATGCACCACGACGACCATCCTGAGCAACTTCACGTGTAGAGTTGCTGTAACGTTCCATAAACGGAACAATGCCTGTTGATGTAAGAGCACTATTTTTCACAGGAGAACCTTTCGGGCGAATATGACTGAGGTCGTGACCTACTCCGCCACGGCGCTTCATTAGTTGCACCTGTTCTTCATCAACTTTCATAATTCCGCCATATGAATCGGCTTTCACATTACCAATAACAAAGCAGTTTGAAAGACTGGCAATTTGAAAATTATTTCCAATACCGGCCATAGGACTACCTTGTGGAACGATGTATTTAAAGTTGCGAAGCACTGCAAATACATCTTCTTCGCTCATAGGGTTTGCATATCTGGCTTCGATCCGGGCAATTTCACGTGCAATACGTCGGTGCATTTGATCAGGAGAAGCTTCATAGATATTACCCTGACTATCTTTGAGCGCATACTTGTTTACCCAAACACTTGCGGCAAGGGTGTCTCCATCGAAATATTGTGTTGATTGGGCGAGCGCTTCTTCGTAAGAGAAAATTATCATTGTTTTTTCATCGACATTACCGGCAACTTCGTCGAAGATATTTGGACGGGTACGTTTCTGAAGCAATTCATCATAATTACCTGTTTTTGCCTCTTTTTCCTGCTTCGTGTCCACTTGCGAAAACAAACTGTTGTCCATCTTTAACTAGTTTTATTTATTAAACCAATGTTTTTCAGCCATTAAGAAATTCTTATATGACTTTTATTTTGGAGTGGCTAAAATAGTCAGAGTTGTCTATAGCGACAAGGTGATTTTATTAACAATTGCATATACTTATCAACTGACATGGGTAAAGCACTGAAAACACGATGCTTAATAAATATATAGATGCTACAAATAAATAAAAACGGTCGATTAAATCACTGATTTTCATTCCAATTAAGCTTCTTCCCAAAGCCTAAACGATTATCGGTCATTTTGACATGCTCGGGGTAAAGCACCCAAAATGAGGTCTTTACGAGTACGGCATATGGAAATCGTTTCAAATATGTTCTTTTAGCTTTTTCGTAATCATCGGCTTCGGGTTTTTCGAGTCTTCCGGAAATCTGAATGCCCCGAATATTTCCTACAACTTTGGTTTCGAGCGCAATACCAGCTGCAACCTTGTTGTTTATCGCTGCCATTTCTACATGACGCGTATTGTCATCGCTGGTAAAAACAAACCGGTTCAATACAGCATCATAAGCATAAAAACAATGGGCTACCCAAATTTCCAAATTGTTTGTAACCGCCAATGTTAGTACATGGTGCTTCCGAATAAACAATACCATGGGCTCAAAAAGCATAAATTTATTTTGCCACAAACTTAATCAGTTTTAATGAATTGGCTTAAAACAAAGTAATCAGACAAATAATCTCATAAGTTCCTCGACATCACCTCCTTTGGATGGATCGAAAACACAATCCGCCTGTTCTGTTATTTTTTTACCTGCATATTCCTGATTAAGAGCAAGCAACAACACCGAGTTGTTCGTCATTCGAGAAAGCACTATCTCCAAACCTTGTTTCCTCATAATTTTCTTGCTTTTAAATGTAAGCCTGTACACCAACAATCCCTCCGCAATCATAAATCCTTCTACAAGCCCCATTTTGTATTCATTTCGGCTTATCGTATTTTTCTGTTTGCATGATTTATAGCATTTACCGCAATCAACACAATTTTCGGGGTATACCGTTACAGTCTTTTCTTTCTTATTAAACGTGAGCACATCGGCATTGCATTTTTTAATACAAGCGGTGCACATTTTACAATTTTTCAGATTCACTTTAGGCGCAAGCACGTGTATTTCTTTCAAAAAATCGTATTGATTATTATTCAGAATTCTAAACAAGAAATCCTCGCCGGTAGCATCGACCAAAGCAAACGAAAACGAAACATTATTTTGCTTCCGGATGACGATCATTATTCTTTCCCAGAAGCGATACCATGCCTGCTGATCAATAGTTTGCAGAATTGCTATAATCTTAACATCCTTCATATATATCGAAATATCAAACCATTTAATAACTTCAGAAAACGCTCTAACCCACAAAAAGAAGCGATTAGAACAAGCCCAATATTCAAAATATAAATTGTATTTTTGAGCATTGATTGTTTTCAAAGCAAATGTAACATGAAATATTCATTATTGATTGTGGTTATGATGATTATCACACACGTTTCGAAAAGTCAGCAGGAAGCACGCCTTATGCGATTCCCCACTATTAGCAATTCACAAATTGCTTTCAGTTATGCCGGCGATTTATACACGGTGGAAAAAGCTGGTGGTTTGGCTCGACGCATCACTTCGGGCGATGGCTACGAAATGTTTCCACGTTTTTCGCCCGACGGAAAATGGATTGCTTTTACTGCTCAGTACGATGGCAACACCGAAGTATATCTGATTCCTGCCGAAGGTGGAATTCCAAAACGATTGACATACACAGCTACTTTGGGTCGCGACGATATTTCGGACCGTATGGGTCCAAACAATATTGTGATGGGTTGGACTCCCGACGGCAAAAAGATTATTTACCGTTCGCGCGGAATCGCTTTTAACGATTTCACAGGAAACCTCTTCACCGTTTCGATAGATGGAGGCTTGTCCGAACAAATGCCATTGAGCACAGGTGGTTTTTGCAGCTACTCGGCCGATGGCAGCAAACTAGCTTTCAACAGAGTTTTCCGCGAGTTCCGCACCTGGAAATACTACAAAGGTGGAATGGCCGACGATATCCGCATTTTCGATACCAAGTCGAAAAAAATCGAGAAAATAAGCGATACTCCCAATCAGGAAATCATTCCCATGTGGATTGGCAAAGAAATTTATTTCCTATCGGATCGCGACAGAACCATGAACTTGTTTTGCTACGACACCGATAGCAAAGCCACACGAAAAGTAACCACTTTCACCGACTACGACATCAAATTTCCATCATCGAGTCAGCAGGAAATTGTGTTCGAAAAAGGAGGATTTTTGTATGTGTTCAATGTTGCCAGTCAAAAAGCCGAAAAAGTAACCATTCAGATTGCCAACGACCTCAACTTCAGTCGCGAATTTATTGCAGACGCATCGAAGAATATTCAATCGGTAAGTGCTTCCCCAGGTGGCGAGCGCTTAGTGGTTGGTGCGCGTGGCGAAGTATTTTCGGTTCCTGTGAAAAGCGGCGTAACTCGCAATATCACCATGAATTCGGGTGCCAACGACCGCAGCGCTGTTTGGTCGCCCGATGGCAAAAACATTGCCTGGATCAGTGATAAAAGTGGCGAATTCGAAATCTGGATGCAAGCTCAAGATGGAAGCTCCGATGCAATTCAGCTAACCAAAAATGCCGACAGCTACTATTTTTCAATTAAGTGGTCGCCCGATAGCAAGAAAATACTTTTCAGCGACAAAAAGCTACGCCTTCGTTTTGTGGATGTTGAAACTAAAAAAATAAACGAAGTTGCATCAAACAGCGTTTGGGAATACAACGATTTTTCGTGGAGCCCCGACAGCAAATGGATTGTTTATACCGAGCCACAGAAAACCGGAATGAACCAAATAATGCTGTACGAAATTGCAAGTGGCAAAAAAACACCCGTTACCGACACATGGTACGAATCGTACAATGCTCAATTTAGCCGCGATGGAAAATATTTGGTATTTGTAAGTGACCGCGATTTCAACCCAACATATAGCCAAACAGAGTGGAACCATGCTTACACCGATATGGCAAAAGTGTATATGGTTACTCTCAACAGCGCAACACCCAATCCGTTTGCTCCCGAAAACGACGAAGTTGTATTCGACGAAAAGCCAGCAACTACCGATGCAAAGCCAGCTGAAAAGATAGTGAGCGACATAGTTGTAACCACCGATAACATTCAAAACAGGATTGTAGCTTTGCCCATCGATGCTTCGAATTATTGGGGTGTTGAAATGATTGACCAAAGCATCTATTATAACCGCAAGGGAAAAGGCGACGAAAAAACACATCTGATGATGTACGACTTGAAAACCCGCAAAGAAATTTCGCTTGGCGAATTCGACGGTTTTCAGGTTACTGCCAACGGAAAGAAAATGATGATTCGCAAAGACAAGGTCTTCTATGTAGTCGATTTGCCCAAATCGGAAATCAAACCCGACAAGAGTGTTTCGTTTGCTGAACTCAAAACAACTGTCAATCGTCAGCAGGAATGGAGCCAGATATATTTTGAAGCATGGCGTCAGATGCGCGATTTTTTCTACATGGAAAACATGCATGGACTCAACTGGGAAGCAACTCGCGATAAATATGCAGTTTTGTTGCCATATGTGAACAACCGTCACGATTTGAATTATATCATTGGTGAACTTATTGGCGAATTGAGTGTTGGTCATGCTTATATAGGTGGTGGCGATTGCCCTCAACCCAAGCGCATCAAAACCGGCTTGCTGGGTGCAGTAGTTGCTCCCGACCCTTCTGGATACTTCAAAGTAACCAAGATTTTGCAAGGCGCCAACTGGAGCTCCGAATTGCGCAGTCCGCTCACCGAAATGGGC
>PHDB01000126.1 GCA_002842495.1 Bacteroidetes bacterium HGW-Bacteroidetes-6 | reverse complement strand
ATAAAACTACCGGGCACCTAACTGCACAGAATTTGGACTAAAATACCAGACTCTTTCCGGAAAGATTGAAAATATTTAATACTGCTATAGTGCATAGACGCCAAATCTTATAAGATTATAATTCTGTAAGTCTGGCTTATGTTCATTTCCCTATATAGCTTAGCCAGTTGATGAGAAAAAAATTCCTCATATCCTATGCAAAAGATCTTAATTTCACTAATTTTACATCTACTTATTTATTGTGGGTAAAGTTTACCTTCGATTTAAGACAAATTTTAAAAAACAGATTCCAGATCAGTTTTTGGCTTTATTTCCTCCAAAAGTGAAACTGGAAACTGAAAATATCTTACTCAAAACAATAGCAGCAAGCGTGCTGCTGGCTTACTAAAGAAGTTATTCTAAATATTTTCTTATTCAACTATGCAATAAATCTGATGAAAAAATATATCGTGATGCTGTCAGCTTATTTTGTCCTGGGTATGGCGCAGGGACAAACAAATGTTTATCATTCCTTTCCCGATACAGCCACATGGAGAGTGGATTATTCTTACACCAGCTATTTTCATTTTCCCTGCTTTGCCGATTACTATTTTCAATACACCACTGCAGGTGACACGCTGATTAATGGATCCGTTTATAAGAAAATCAACAGATCCTATGTTTACGAAACCATGCATTCATGCGTGGAACCTTATGGCCCGCCCGATCCACCAGAAACAGGCTACGCAGGAGCTTTAAGGGATGATCCGACAGCGAATAAAACGTATTTTGTTTTCCCAGGGGCTACTGCCGATTCGCTGCTATATGATTATAATCTCACTGTTGGCGATTCCTTCAGTGGATTTATAACCTATAAATATTCTATTGACATTCACCCATACGTGGTTTCATCAGTTGATTCTGTAATGGTAAACGGACAATACAGGAAAAGATGGAATTTCATTCCGCATAATGTAAATTCAACCCCTTATATTATTGAAGGAATCGGGACTAACGCAGGATTAATTGATGTGATTTATTCTTATCCCATCGACTTTACCAGAAGGTACCTTGTTTGTGTTATGAATAACTCTGGTACAATCTATAACTCAGAATATACTTCTGAAATGGGTTGCAATATTATCACTGAGGGAATTAATCAATTAGAAATTGGAAATGGAGCATACTGGTATCCAAATCCGTTCTCAACACAAACAACGCTTCAAACAGACCGCTTTTTAAAAGATGCAAGGCTCGCTGTTTACAATCAGTTGGGGCAACAAGTGAGAGAAGCAAATAATATATCGGGACGTACTGTCAGCTTTCACCGCAACAATTTACCGGCAGGTATTTATTTTTTCAGCCTGACTGAGAACCACAAAATTTTGCATGCTGGCAAGGTATTAATTACCAACGATTGATTGGGTAAACTTAATTAATCCTGTTTTTGGAATGGGTTTACTGCTTATACCTATTGAAATATCAATTTTATTTCCAGATTAGGAGTTTAAAAAGTCGAGAAGCTTCCTTTTGGCGAAT
>PHDB01000125.1 GCA_002842495.1 Bacteroidetes bacterium HGW-Bacteroidetes-6 | reverse complement strand
TTATAGGGAGCTATGATCATCACAACAATGGCTATTCGCAAGGGTATTCCATAGAATTAAATAACATGCACGGAAAACCTTATTCCGTAGCTACTTATACTATTCCTATTAGTTCCACAGATCCAAAGCCTGGGACTCCAGGTGTAGAACCAGTTGCTGCCACTTTTTATCATTACAAAACCCAACAACCTTTTGTACGCAACAAACCCTCAGGAAATAAATTAAGCAACACAGTAGCTGTGCTTACAGGCGATGCAAAAGTTGTTGACAATGTAGAAATAGGGAAATACATAGAAACCTATATCGATATGCGAGAAAATAAAACAAATATTATTTCTGGAGGTTTTCAAACTAATTTAAATCTCAATATAACTATAACCCCTCCTATAGTATTGGTTCTTCCGATTCCAACGGGAATGCCAAGTTTGTCAAATTCCCATTCTATGTTTCGGTCAGTAGCTACTAATAAGATAATTACCCGTAATGGTATTTTGGATAATCAGGTTACCACAAAAGAAGGAGCAAGAACGAAGACTCAAAACATCTATTATGATGCCCAAACAGGTTCTCCCTTACTTACTACTACTACGAATGATTTTGATAAACCCATTTATGATTACACCTATGCTGCCCATTGGGAACATGAAGGAATGCGAGGCGCCTACAAAAATGTAGGAACAATTATTACCAATTACACTACTTCTCCTTTTGTTCGTCCTGGTGATGAGTTAATTGATCTTAATACCAAGTTTAGGTATTGGGTAGAAGAAAATGGCACACTAAAAGATGAAAATGGAATATCTGCAACACCAAGTATTCCTGGACTTTTCAAAATTGCTCGTTCGGGTTACCGAAACCAACAATCTGTACCTACAGGAAGTATTGTTTCATTATCTAATCCTATAACCGAAAGAAAATTCCCGTTGTTTGAGGCTATTAACCTCGCAACAAAAGTTACTCCTAATCCTACTTTTATTATAACAACAATTGACAACATTAGTTTTGAGGATTGTTTAACACATGAAGAAATTGCAATAAGAGGAGTTAGTATTGACCCCACAAATCAGCTTAATATTTTGTTTTACGAAAATGATCTTTGTGGTCAAGAAAATAACTTAAATATTATTTTCCCTTCATCTGTTAATTTAACAAATCCCGCTAATTTTGATGTTACCACTATGATATTGACCAAACATGGTAATGAAGTAAAAGCAGTGGATGGTAGTGGTAAAACAATATGGGGTAAATTATTAAATGCCGAATGTTTAAATGAATGTATAGATGGAGTGTTACATGCAAGTGCTACTAAATATAGCTCTTCTTGGAATATTGATTATGCCGATGCTGTGCCTAGTTCAACCCTTCCAGTTGCCACCACAAGGTTTGGTGCAGAAAATATCTGGCGTACACATCAAAATTTTGTGTTTGATGTTGATAGAAAACAAACAAATCCAACTCCTTCACCCTTGTTAATTAGCAATACACAAACAAGTATAGATGGGACCTATGATAACTTTGGATTGTTCAATTGGCTACCTTCTGCAACAAATGTAAAATGGATTAAAGCCAATCAGGTAAATCAATACAGCCCTTATGGATTTGAATTAGAAAACCAAGATGCTCTAAACATTAAATCGGCAGCCATGTATGGGTATAAAAATTCCGTAGTAACGGCA
>PHDB01000124.1 GCA_002842495.1 Bacteroidetes bacterium HGW-Bacteroidetes-6 | reverse complement strand
ACTTCTAATGCCGGGAGTTTATACTTTGAAAAGGATATTACAAAGCCTATCGCTTAAGAATTACTTTACTGGTAGCAATTACGCCAGAAGAATCTATTCTGAGCATATAAATGCCATTGCTGAGAGTTCCCAACTGGAAATCTTTAATCATTCCATTAACAATCTGAACTTCGCGTTCTATCCTTGCTTTTCCGAGCAGATCGAAAAGTGTGATTGTTGCTTTACCATTCAAACCTGATTTAAGTTGGATGTTGACAGTTTCTGTTGCAGGTGAAGGATAAATTTTCATCCCGTTTCTGAAAGCAGGCTCTTCAACTCCAAGGGAAACACACCTGAAATTCCAGGTTTCGCTCCAGTTGCTGGTATCGCGGCTGCTTATAGCCAATACTCTCCAATAATATGTTTTTGTACTGTCAAGTATATTTCCGGGAACTTTAAACTGCTCCTGCCCTGCTGTGGTAGTGGCTGTAACATTATACTTAAATGCCCCTGTCATCGCCTGGTTTGATGCCAGTTCGAGTTTATAAAGCATGGTCCCGCTTATTTTTTCCCATTTAAGGAATGGTGTAAGCTCGGTATTAGTAGCGTTATTTGCCGGGGAATTTAAGCTGACTTTATCCACTATGTTTAAAGAAAATGGGCCAGCATTTAAAGTATCCTTTGCATGTATGGCTGAAATCTGCCAGAAATACTGAGTGCCAAATTCCAGGGTATCAGGAATATAACTAGTTGAGTTACTGGCAACATCATATTTGGTTACATTAACAAACTGTTCATCTGTTGCAAGGCTGATAGAATATTTTTGAAGTCCGCTGATTTGTTTCCACTCAAAAAGCACATCAGGGCCTAAGGCATTTGCATTATTTTCTGGCTCAAGATTTTCAAATTCTCCAATTACAGTAAAAAATCTTGAAGCTGACCACTCGGAAGTATCCAGTGTATGGCGAGCCCTGACCCTCCAGTAATGTTTCTCTCCAAAAAGCAGATTTGCAGTATTAACCTCTGCAGTAGTGCTTAAACCATTAACCGTTTCAGCATTGCAGGAAACTGTGTATGCATATGGGCTGTCAAATGTTGATACAACATCCATCTGATAATCATAATGGGTTGCCCCTCCAACAATACTCCAGCGGATTTTTGCATTGGGGGCCTGCTTTTTGGCATCATTGGACGGACTACTTAATGATGTTTGGTCAAGAACAGTAAAACTCCAACTGAATGACCAATCAGAAGTTCCCTGATTGTCAATTGCCCTGACTCTCCAGAAATACTGTGTTCCGAATAGCAGGTTGGACATACGAAAAGCAGTCAGTTCTGTTGTAAAAACAGCCGGGTTCGTAAAAGCCTCATCCATCGAGAGTTGAGCCTCATAATGTACTCCGAGTTGCCCTGCAACTGCATTCCAGTCAAGTTCAACATTTGGAGCTACACCAGCCTGATTATTAGTTGGGGCTGCAAGCTCCGGGGCATAAATATCTGGAGAAGCAACAGCAAGCATAAATGCCAGGGAAGCAAGAACCGAGAGGTATATTTTTTTCATATTTCTGACAATTTATTTCTGTTAAAGCCAGGGCCGGTGCATATTATCCGGCCATAAGCCCGAATTATTTTACAACAACGAATTTAGCCGTTTTCACATTATTTCCAACTGAAAGCTGCAGCAGGTAAGTGCCTTGCTGAAGAT
>PHDB01000010.1 GCA_002842495.1 Bacteroidetes bacterium HGW-Bacteroidetes-6 | reverse complement strand
TCGAAAAGCGTTTGTCGGTTGCATGATGCCTATACCATTTCGAAGCCAGGGCTAAACCAAGCAATCGAGGCATTTGTCCTGCAGTTGGACTGATATCGGCACTTGTGTTTTTTTGCTTCGTAAGATCGTTCCAGTTTCCGGCATCGTCGATGCTATGCGACGCAAAGTGATTATTCATAAGGCGACCACCGTTGCTTTTGTTTACTTTTGCATCGGGAGTTCCATAAAGCTGCGAAAAAAACTCTTCGGTATCGAGAATACCAAGTGCTATCATAAGTGTCTGATCGCGATAGTAGCCCGAACGCCAGTCGCCATCGCGAAAAAAATGCGAAAGTACCAGTTGCGGCAGCTCCTTGCCATCGCCGAAAATACCAAATTTAGCTTTTCCGCTTAACACTTCTTTTCGTCCTGCAATACTTGCCTGACGGCTTTCAAAGCCAATCTTATAGTCATTCAGAATTAAATCACGGTTTTTCACAATGTCATTGGGTAGCATAATCTTACAATCGGATGTACAAATTTACCAAAAATCGAAATGCAACAAACACGATGAGGGCTTGCAAATCAAATCCAGCATTATTCACCTGTTTATCTGATCGTTACAAGCCATGATTTGTATCATATACATTTTCAAACATCTAAATAACTTGAATGCAAACTTTTGATACCTGAACCGATTAAGTTACATTTACTTGATTTTTTACTGTAACGTCTTGTTTGTTAGGAAAAAATTTCTACCTTTGCAGCCCGTTTGTAAAAACAGGATAAAACAATTTAAATAAAAAGACGCATGGCAACACGTTACGAAACCGTTTTCATCATGACTCCCGTTTTGTCTGATGAACAGGCAAAGGAAACGGTAAGCAAGTTCAGGAAACTCCTGACCGACAAAGGTGCAGTAATTAAGCACGAGGAAGACTGGGGGCTGCGCAAGCTGGCCTATCCGATTCAGAAAAAAACCACTGGTTTCTACCACCTCATCGAATTCGAAGGGGAAGGTAAAATAGTGAGTGATCTGGAAATTTCGTACAAACGAGACGAGCGGGTACTCCGTTTTCTCTCTGTTTCTTTGGACAAATACGGAATTGAATTTGTGGAAAAACGCCGCAAAATGAAAGCCGAGAAAGCCAAAGAAGAACCCAAACCAGAACCTGAAGTTTAACCTCAAAAACGAGAAATCATGGCACAACAAGGCAACGATATACGTTATTTGACGCCGATCAACATCGACACCAAAAGAAAAAAATACTGCCGCTTCAAAAAAGCCCGTATTAAATATATTGATTACAAAGACGCAGACTTTCTGATTCGCTTTGTAAACGATCAAGGAAAAATTCTTCCGCGCCGTATCACAGGCACATCAACAAAATTTCAGAAAAAAGTTTCGCGTGCTATCAAACGCGCTCGTCATCTTGCTCTTCTGCCATTTGTAACTGATCTTTTAAAATAAACAGGAGGAATTAATATGGAAGTTATTCTGAAACAAGACGTAAAAAACCTCGGATACGCTGACGACATTGTTAACGTAAAGCCCGGATACGGTCGCAATTATTTAATTCCCAACGGTCTTGCAGCCGAAGCCACTTCATCTGCTAAAAAAGTACTTGCCGAGAATTTGAAGCAACGTTCTTTCAAAGAAGATAAAATTCGTCAGGAAGCCGAAGCACTGTCCGAAAAACTCAAAGATGTATCGTTGGTTATTAAGACCAAGGCTGCAACTACAGGTAAAATTTTTGGAAGTGTTAACAACATTCAGATTGCCGACGCACTCAAAGAACAACACAACTTCGACATTGATCGCAAAAAAATTGATGTTAATGGTGAAGCCATCAAGGAATTGGGAACATACAAAGCCAAGGTGAATCTTTACAAAGACATCAAAAGCGAAATCACTCTCGAAGTTATCGCTGAAGAATAAATCTTATCGTATTTCTGAAAAGCTGCTTCGGCAGCTTTTTTTATTTTTCTACCTTTGCGCTATGCCAACTCCAGCCGAAATAAAATTTTTCCGCACGCTGCGCGACAAAAAGGCACGCGAAGAATCGGGTTTCTTTGTGGCCGAAACGCCCAAAGTAGTTTCGGATATGCTTGCTGGTGGTTTGCGACCCGAAAAAATTTATGTTTTGCACGAAGCATTCGGAAAATGGAAGCAGCAATATTCAGGCCTTCCACTCGAATCGGTTTCGGCAAAAGAACTCGAACGACTATCGTTTCTGAAACAGCCGCACGAAGTAAGTGCATTATTTAGTATTCCGGAGCAAACTGAATTTGAGCAGCAAAAAACCACTATTATTCTCGACGATATCAGCGATCCGGGCAATATGGGAACGATTATTCGTACAGCTCATTGGTTCGGGATTCAAAACATCGTTTGCACTGAAAACTGTGTGGATATTTACAATCCGAAAGTAGTTCAGAGTACTATGGGAAGCATTGCCCGTCTTAATATTTATAACAGAAAACCGGCTGATATTTTAATATTATTCAAGAAAGAAACACATTTCTATGGTGCATTCATGAATGGACAAAACATAAATGAGACTATTTTTGAATTTCCTGCAGCTATCATTATTGGAAGCGAAGCACACGGAATACAAAGTTTGAGTTCGTTGGTAAAGCATCGGATATCGATACCCGCAGCCAACAACAATGACTGCCCCGAATCGCTAAATGCATCGGTGGCGGCAGCAATTATCATGAACTATATTTGTTGTACCTAGCTTTATTTTGCCATTCATAGTAAGTAAGTTCCTAAAAAAAGAGCGTTCATGATCATGAACGCTCTTTTTCGAAACAACGATAAATTATTGAGCAATAACAAGCTTACTGGTGAAAACATGACCGTTAGCATTGATACGAACTGTATAAATGCCTTCGGGCTGGCCACTGAGATCCATCTGAATGAGTCCATCAGAAAATGATTGAGATGCAATCAACTGACCGGCTACACTATAAACATCCATCTGTACATTTTCGCCGCTGAAAGCAGGCATATCAAGTGTTACGTTTCCAGATGTAGGATTGGGAAAAAGATTGAGCTGCCATCCATCACTTTCGGAAACTCCAACTGGCATAAACTCTTTGTTCCATTGCACTTCAATCTCATCTTCCCATTGTCCAGCCATACTCCAATACATGGGGTCGATATTGCTACGGATTTTGGCAACAGAGTAAGCTATGATTGGATCGAAGCGGCCAGGGATATAGTAGTTGTAATACTTACTTTCAATAAAGAAAAGCATTCCCGATCCCAGATCCATCGTATCGAGGCTATATTGAACAACACGAAGATAATCGGTATAAGTTGTAAATACAGGAGTTGATACAGAACCACTAACAATAACAAGAGTTCCGTAAGCATCAACCGTTACTTCGAGATTAGTAGTTGTTGCGATACCTCCACCAGATGTTGAAGAGCTAAATCCTGTAACATTTGCCGGTGTATTGTAGTCAACCGGAAATGTAACAACTGGTTTTTTAGGTGTGTTAACCATTGTTATTGCAGGATTTCCTGTAGGCATCAGATACGATCCCAACTCATAAAAACCTGTTGCGTCGTTCTGATAATACACATAAGCCGGACCATCAGCCGACTCTACATACGTATATGTAGTTGCTGTTGGAAAACTTGTAGCTCCTGGTAAGAATCCGTTCACTGTTCCATAAACCCGATGAAATGCATTTGCTCCTGGAAACTGCGAATAAATTACAATGGGAACTGTATCGGTTTGATTACCACCTATAGAAATATCATCCATATAAGTGTCATTGATTGCCTGCAAAGCCTTCTCTAATGTCCGATCAATAGTCAGACTATCGTTTGCCGAAGTGGAATCGGCATAAGTCTGTGTAGGTGAAATAGTATATTCTTTCACATCGGAGCTATCACCTGGCGAAGGAAAATCGGCAGACACCATAGGAGTTGGGGTTTGCGCTTTACTGAGCATTACACTCAGAAAAATAAACGCAGAAAGAGTGAGAAGTTTTTTCATGATTTGAAATTTTATTTGGTTATTATTAAAGGCAATGTTACGGAATTTTCCTGAATACTCACAACAACGCTATACGCCCCCGATTGCAAATATACAACAGGCATAGAATACCAATTCAATCCAATGCTTACTGAATTCTGAATATCGTACACCATTTTCCCGGTTTTATCAAATATCTGTACAGAAACAGTTCCTTCTACATTGCAACTCAATAGGAGTTGCAAGTCATTTCCCTCCATTGATGGATTGGGAAATAAACGAACGACGGAAATATCGTTACTTCCGGAGCTACCTGCATCACTTTTCGAAAGACTCACCATTTCGGTAATGCTTTCGCCTCCATCGTTATCAACCTGACGCAATCGATAATAAAAAATATCTGCATTTTCTGCCATCAGGTTTTTATCGAGCCACGAATAGGTTATTGGAATATTTGAATTCCCTGCACCAGCAATAAAAACAAGATCCGAAAATACTCCTGCCGAATTCATTCGTTGAATATAGAAGCCTTTATTATTGATTTCTGATGCTGTAATCCATTGGATCACTCCATCGTTGCCAAGCCAAAAGGCTTTTAGTGCAAGTAATTCAACAGGCAGTGGATTGCAAGTACTCGATAAATACATTGTAGCTCCATCGTTGAAACCTCCACCAAAAATAATTTCTGTTGGGCAATTCGCCAACGATGCTTTTTCCGAAGCCCCATCGTAAAAACCTCCACTCCATATGGAATCGGGCGGACAAAATCCTGTCTGAATATTTACAGAGCTTCCATCGAATTCACCACCATTCCACACCGAATCGGGTGGACAATCGGCAGGGGTAAATCCTGCCACACTACCGTCAAAGAAACCTCCATTCCAAGCTGAATCGGGCGGACAAGCCGAAGCTGATTGCACAGCAGCTACTCCATCGTAGAAACCTCCATTCCAGACCGAGTCGGGTATGCATGTCGAGACAGACTGAGCAGTAGCGACTCCATCATAAAATCCGCCATTCCAGACCGAATCAGGCGGACAGTACGATGCTATAACCGAACTATCGGCACCATCGTAGTAGCCTCCTTTATAAATATCTTCGTACTTTACAAAGAAAGTATCGTAAACCACCACAGTACAAGCTCCGTTAACAAGCTGTAACTCTACAATATTCAAACCGAGATCGGAAGGTCCATAAATCACATTTTGGGGATTGGTATCATTCGAAAATGTACCATTCGATAAATCCCATATCCAGATTGCAGGAGGAATAGTGATAGTATTTGATGAATTGCTATAAAAATTCACAGGACCACCTGCTGATACATAATAGCCATCTTGAGGCGGATCACGTGTAATCAAAGCAAAAGGCACCGGATAAACCGGAACTCCAATAACAATTGTATCCTGAATTCCATTAATGATATTGGTAACAATAAGCATAACCTGATACATAACGGTATCGGATGTTGGTGGAATAGGATAGAGCCAACACGGGTTTTCGAGATCTGAAGTATCATTGGTCAATATTGCCTCCCCAAAATCCCAAAAATAGCTGATGCTGTCGCCTTGTGTTGATTGATTAACAAAGCATATAGAATCGCCCGCGCAACCATTATTCACTGTAAAATTTGCTACAGGAGCCACTGGATTGAAAGGCTCGCAACTCTGATTAGGTGCCGAATCAGCCTGAACCGTAAGTGTAAGAGTACCTGTAGATGCAATGGGTGAAACAACCTGCACATAGTAGTCATTGCTGTCGGTTGCCATACAATTTAGCGTAAATTCGGTGAGTGCATCCGAGTTGCATGGACCAGCAGTCATCGAATTACAGGTTCCATACAAAATCCGATAGCGAATTTGCGATGGCAAAGCACTTGTTGCTTCCGACAATTGAAACGATAAATCGACAGTAATATTTAGGTTTAGATTCACTTTAAACCAGGTCGATTTATATCCTGCGGGTCCAAAAAGACAACCCATAGCGCTTCCATCCTCGCCATAAGCTTCGCCGATTGAGTGACAATCGATGACTACAGAACCCGAGGCAGTGCCCGGTGCTGAAATATTGATTGGAACCGGGTTGGTACACAAATCACCGTATTCATCAATAAGCCATATTGTTGGCACAACCGATTCGATTGTATAGCTGCAACCTGTCATCATAATATAATAAGTCCTTGGATTGAGACACGATTCTCCCCATGGTTTTCCCAGAGCAGTAATATTGGACCGAGTCACCAGTTGCAGTCCTGTTAAGGTACTGTCGCCGGGAATGATTTCGCGAAACAGCATCATTTCGTTAGCGTTGTGATAGGTATTCACTCCGTCGATAGTGTAATTAATCCGAAGTTTGCCGGAAATGGCCGAAGTAAATTTATACCAAAGCGTTCTGGTTCCACACGAATTCTGATCGGGCACATCTTTGGTTGCACAAGCAAAACTAGCCGGATCGCCATTATAAGTTCCCGCTACTAGCTGCACAGGAGTGTATGGTGGATTTGCTTCATTCAAACCATTGATATCGTTTGCATAACTATAATGATCGTAAAACAAAGGAGTTACAGGAACAGGGTCGAACCTTACTCCCACTTCAATCTGATTAACCGGCATAATCCCGGCATGTTCGTCAACGACAATATAATACCTGCGCTTGATAGATGGATCGCAAGGACTAATTGGGAAATTTATCGTTTGCAGATTGCCTGCACAACCATACCAATCGAAAGTTGAATTATTAAGAATATAAGTAAGCCCCTGGGTATATGTTGAATCGAGTTCACCTCCCGCAATAACCGAGGAGAAGGGTAAAGTTCCATCCACATCGCTGTAGTAAACAGTAAATGGCAGCACCGGTGTAGATTTCGATGGTGTTTTGTTCTCTACAGAAACATATACACGGCCAGGGCCATCAATCACAAATGTATACCACAGGTTTCTGCGCACAGGAACATTGGTTGTACCAATGGTATCGTAAACACATTCATCGATATCGATCGGATACAAAATTGAGGGTTGCGGAGTTGTGTATGGAAAAAGTCCGTTCCAGCACAAATTTTGCGGATCGGTTAAACCAGGATCGCTCACCCATGCTCCAGTTGTACACGAAAAGAAATCATTTGTTGCTGTTCGCGAAGCATCCAACGGATTGGTATCGCCCAATTTTCCGTAGTAAAAAACAGAGTCGCCGGGAATCGAGTCAAAATCGTAAGCATGCAATGCCCAGTCGAAACGGGATGTTTCCACAGTATCAACATACATTGTTGGCCTCAGCGTTGTATTAATATGCGCATCGCCAGCAAACACTACAAGGGTGTATTTTCCAGGCTGAAGTCGGCAAAATTCTATCTTTCCCGTCCATGTCCACCACGATCGTTCATAGTGACTAATATCGGCACGAACAATACATGGCTGAACCGGATTAACACTCATCATAAGCACACTGTCGGCTCTTACATCAAACGGATAAACACGGGAAATCATCGAAGATGGAATATCTTTAATACTCACAAACGATTCCTTGGTAAGTTCGAACACGAAGTAGCTAACTCTGTTAAATCCCGAAGGACAAGCCACCACAGGATGCGATATGAATGGTGTATCGGGAACACAATCGAAACGATCGGTTCCGAATGTATAATTCCTGCTTCTATTAGGGTAGGAATTACTTCCCGCATTAGGGCCAAAATCGGTTATCCCGGCATCGTACGCTTTGTGGGGTCGGTTATACAAAGCAGGATTAAGCGGTGTTGTTGTCCAAATACTGATATTATTCGATTGTCCAATATGGCCTCCAGTGTATGTTGGCCCGGTATAGACACCCCCATATCCGTACACCACAACGGTATACCAACCAGGCATTAAAGGTTTACAAACATTCGTATAAAAACTCGAACGACAACCCAAATCGCCATATCCGTCAATATCGTAACTTAATGTTCCTACCCCATCAGATATTCTACCTTCAAACAAACGAAAAGTCCCGGATGTTGTACTAATATTTACAATTAAAGGTTGACCAACATAAAACTCTCTGTAAATCTGTTTTGTATAGCCACTGCATGGAGTCCGTCCATCAATAGTTAACGGATTATCGATGCACGAAAAGTAATCGACAGTACCTGTAATTGTTCCGCTTTGAATTCCAGCAGTGACATCGCCCATATTGTTTGGTGCTGCAGGATTATAAAACTGAGTGTATATTTTGTCGAATCTGAACCATGGATGATCGTAGCGACCAACATCAGTTGAATCGCCATAAGAAACAAGTGTATAAATACCGGGGACGACACATATCTTAGGGTTACTCCAATACAAGTCGGTACAACCGGTCATCTCTGTCATTCCGGTAATGGTCTGAGAATAACTAAACGCACCTTGTGCCGTAGCCAAAGCAGAAGCATCGCCTGCAAAGAACTTATAATTGAAATAATAATTTCCACCTCCAATGGTTAGAATTCCAACAGTATCTATCACTATTTCTCTGTAAATAGCCTTACGGCTCACCAGTCCACCGCCACCAGAACATATTGTACCCGCAGGCAAAACAGTGTTTGGACATCCAAAATATGCCGTATCTCCAAAAGTCTGAACTCCATTCGTCAAAGGATTCCAGCTGTTTACCGAATCGATTCGTCCAGTTGCGTCGAGCTGGAAATTGGTGGCTATATTCACTTCTGTCACCTGAATATTCAAATCAGCAGCTTGTCCAATATTATTGTAAAAAGCAGATGCAATATTTGCAGATGTATCGAGCTTCCCAAGTAATTGAAACGAATAGGTTCCTGCTGGTAAACAAGGATACGTGATATCCGAATTGGTAAATTGCCAAACAGGTACAAGGTTGCAATCACTACCAACATCTCCCAAAAACAATCTTTTACCCAAATTTCCGCTGGTCTGAAATCTTACATTTGCAGCAGCTGCCACAGTGAAAGTATACCAGGTACTCATATTGTAACTATAGCTGCCGAAACTCACAATTCCTGCGGCAGGATTCACTGTTCCGCATTGATGATCAGCAATAAAAGCATTACATGATAGTGTGTCATGCCCATAAGTCCATGTTCCTGCTGCCGACGAAGGCAATGTTCCCAATTGCGTAAAAGGGTCAATAGCTGAAGGATCTGGCGAGTGGGTATTTCCAGAACCACGTTCGTACCACCTAAATTCTATTGTATTCGAATAATCTTTGTGGTAAAAAACCTGCAACGAATACGTTGTATCAGGTAACAATTCGCAAAGCCATGAAACACCTGCGTAGTAGGGTGTTAACCCTGAAACACCTGATGGATGAAGTATCCTGCATCCATCAACAATGGTCATTGAAGCAATCGGCATTGTTCGGGCATCACCAAGATACAAGTTGAATCCAACGTTCAGGTTGCCGGTGTAGTGATTATAGGCTTCATGCAGTTCCCAGCGCACCAAATCGACAAAGTGATCGGTTTGAAAAACATGCCACGTACTTTGCGTATATTCCTGATAATTTGCGCCCAAATTAGGACACGATTCAGCATCGTTTTCAATTGTTTGACATCCAACATCAAATGTATAATTGTGCCAGCCATCCGACAATGTCCCCATATTCTGAGCAGCAATAGGCCTATCATAGACATTAAGCACCATAGGCTCATCAACAGTAAGTTTCATAAAAACCGAATCGTTGGCAGTGGTTTTCGAGCTCACCTGCACTAAATAATCGCCCGGCAACAGACACGGATTGTAACTGCTTCCAAATTTGTTGAGTGGTGTGAGTTTGGCTCCCGGAATCGCAGCCAAACCCGGAATGCAACTCCCTGAATAATAAACAGTAAAACCAGCTGCGTCTTCGGGCAAACTATTACCAGGTTGCATCAGCTCAAGATCAACGGAACGTGCTGTTGGCAAATGAAATTTAAACCAAATTGTTTTTTTGTCGGTTCCGGCCGAGACCTGAACATTATGAAAGACCTCGCCTATTTGCAAAGTTGCGTTGGTAAGATCTATAGTATCAGAATAATATATTCCAAGCCCATAATTAACCATCGGAATATTAATTAACGATGCATTTGCACAATTATCATTTACCGGAGCTTGCGCAAACAGCATTGTTACACTTAAAACAAATGCAGCAAAAAAAAGAACAATATTTCTGATTTTTCTAAACATGAGTTGCCATCTTGATCTGATTAGCGTACGCCCCTCCCACCATAGTCATAACCGCGCGTATCGTAAGTAGTCACATTTCTGTTGTTTCTGTCGCTAATCCGGCAACGGTCAGCAGCATCCCACCAATACCCACCTCTTAAAATAAAATAGGTTCCGGCAGCTGGCCATGCCGATGTATTACTGAACCCGATGTTATTAAGTTGACCATCGCCCCACACACCCGTATAAGAACTTGTTGTAGCTGGATTTCCTTGATTTGTATTGATCTGAACGCAGTTCTCTTTTGCATTTCCACTCAATTCCATTACACCATAGTAGGATCCACCGGTTGCTGCACGGCTCAATGTACTATCACGGGCAAAAATACCAACTTCAACCGGGCCATAGCCATTGGCTCCAAAATTTCCACCATGCAAATAGGTAGATGTACCACAATTGAGATTCGCCGCACTATCGGTACATATCTCTGTTCCTGTTGCTGTATTGATAATATTGTTCGCTTCAATAAAGTAATTATCGCCCCAGGCAAATTCGCCAGGAACAAAATCTTTCGGACCACGGCTTGCCTTCTCGTATTCGAGCTCCGACATAGGGCGAAGAGCCGCCCAATCGAGGTAAGAAAATAAATCGTTCGTCGACATATAAATCATAGCTCGATTTGGATGAATTGTAGTGTATGTTCCACTCAAGCCGATATTGTACATATACCCATTATAAATATATGAGCGATTAAGTGCAGCACCCGGATCGATAGTATTTAGAAAATCGACATATTGCCCTTGCGAAATTTCATATTTCATCACATAAAACTCGGCATATCCTTTCGGAAAATCACTATTGAGCTTCACCCAGTAATTTGAATAACCATAATCAATGGTATCAGTTCCATTTTCTGCTGTAAAACGATAAGGTATTGCTCCATAAGGGGTTCCTGAACCCGTTCCGTATTGAAACATTGTATAGGTACTCACGCCATCTCCAGCATAAAACGGACTTTCGGGAATCTGCACCATCTCTATCGCCATTACTTTTATGTCGTATTCGGCTGTATCAGCCAACAAAATTCCGTCGGAAGCACCTGAAACCGTTAGTGAAATTGATTGCGAAACAATATCCCCACCCCCATAATTCGCTCTTCGCACCAACACTCCGGTGTTGTGATTGCCCGGATTTCCAAAACGATCGTTCACTGTAATAGGTCTGGCATAGGTGATATCGGTATCGAAAAAATGGTCGGCCATGTTCGTGCTTAGCAACGCATGATGCCAGGGTCCACCACCACCACATTCGCGGTATTTGATAAAAAGCCATACAGCATCGTGATTTCGGGGGATAGCCGAAAAATACCAACTGTTTTCCCACGAGAGTTCAAAACTGATAATATTCCGTCCAACACCTGAACGTGTGACATTATCAACCTGTACATTATTGGCCCATAGAGTCAACGACAGGAAAACCAAAGTCACAGATAACGCTATTTGCTTCTTTATCATTGTTTTATCTTTTTCAGTTAATATTGTCATCGGCACCCACGGCCACCTCGGTAATTATCGCGGGTAGAATAGCTAGCGGCAGTATAATTGATATAAGACCGGTCACTAACACGCGATCTGTTTTCGTCGTGAGTCCAGGAACCTCCTTTCATCACAAAAGGTTCTCCTCCTCCCCACGCTGTTGTATTAAATTCGCCCAATGCCGATAGAATCCCATCGCCCCAAAGTCCTGTATAGGTTGAGGGCGTTGAAGGATTTGAATTGTTGGCATTCACCTGTACGCATAATTCAATTGCATTTCCGCTCATCTCCATCAATCCATAGTAAGTAGCGCCAGTCCCTTCGCGGGTTAATGTTGTGTCGCGGGCAAAAATGCCCACCTCGAGTGGCCCATACGAACTCGCACCAAATGCTCCTCCATGGCAATAATAGTCGGAACCATAATAATGCAAATTGGCGGCACTATCAGTGCAAACCTCCTGTCCACTTACTGTTCCGGTAACATTACGAGCCTGAATAAAAGTGACTTCACCCCAGGCTTGTTCGCCAGGCACAAAATCGAGTGGTCCCCGACAAGCTTTTTCGAACTCCATTTCCGAAACCGGACGCAATGCCGCCCAATCAAGATAAGAAAGTAAATCGGTGTACGACATATACGTCATAGCCCTATTAGGGTAATTGGATGAATATGTATTCCCCGACTGTTGCATATTATACATATAAGCATTATAAATATAGGCTCTGTTCAAAGCATATCCAGGATCAATGGTATTTAGAAAATCGACATATTGTCCTTGCGTGATCTCGTATTTCATTATATAGAATGAACTAAAACCCTTTGGATAAGTAGACGGTATTGTAACATTGTAACCACTTTGTCCGGTTGAAATTGTTACGGCATTTTCCGATGTCACCCTATAAGGAAGTCGGGGGTTTGTTCCCGATGTAAACAAATGATAAGTTGATGTTCCATCGCCTATGTAAAATGCTTCCGATGGAATATATACCATCTCTATTCCCAGCACGTTAATGTCGTATTCTGCCGAGTCTGCCATAGCTGTACCATCGGTACTACCTACAATCTGCAAACCAATACTTTCGCCGGTAATATCTCCAATACCATAACCATTCCGGCGAATCATTACGCCGGTATTGTTGTTTCCCGGGATACCAAACCGATTTAATGTAGTTATTGGAGTAGCAAAAGTGATTCCAGAACTAAAAGAATGATTAGCCATGGTTGTACTTAACAAAGCATGATGCCATGGACCACCGGTATTACATTCACGAAATTTCACAAAAATCCATACTGCATCGTTGTTGCGTGGAATACCACTTACATACCACGAATTTTCCCAACTAATATCAGCAGTAATAATGTTACGATTGACGCCGGTGCGATTAACATTGCTGATTGCCAGATTATTGGCTCTAACACTTACTCCAAAAAGCAACAACAAAAAACAACAGGTAAAAACTCTTGATTGCATATGCGTATTTTTCACTAGCAAAAATAGTATATACACCTATCAATGTCAATTGCCATGTGTAGCGATTCATGAATCAGGTCGATTCCTAAATTGACACCTTACAGATACAGGAATCAAGATATATTGATTGGGTAACAAAAAAACTTTTCACGCACATTAACACGCACTATTTCTGTTAGTTAAAAAAACAAAACGGGTAACAATCATCAGGATTTCAAAAAATGACTGGGAGGAAAGCCCGTCACTTTTTTAAAGGCGTTATTGAACGCCGAACGACTACGGAAGCCAACCATCCCTGCTATTCCTTCAAGCGAAAAATTGTCGAATTCGTGATTTTTCATCATCTTCATGGCAGCTTCAACTCTATATTCGTTCACAAAGTTGTAAAAATTCTTATTCAGTTTTTCATTGATTACCTGACTGATATACTTATAATTTGTTTTAAGCTTAGAGGCTACATCACTTATTGTTAAATTGGAATCGTTGTAAATAGTTGAATTATCCATCAATTTAAGCAATTGCTCAAGCAACTGATCTTTCTGTTCTTCAGCAAGACTCGAACCCAAATATTTTTCGTCGATAGTACTACTTCCTATCTCAGGAACAACAGTCTCTTCAATTTCATTTACAGGTTGATCGAGGACATTGCCTGCAAAATCGGTAGATGCATTTCGCAATTTAACAAGATAAATATCGGTTTGTTTAATCCCAAAATAGCCAAGGAAATTGATAAACAAAATCATGATAAAGAAATAAATTTCCTTACTGGTTTTGAATACCGAAGTAAAATAGACAATCGCATCGAACGACGAAAAAAGCATGTAAATAGCAATAAACACCCAAAGCCAGTTGAGCGAAATATTCTCGGTATAGCTAAAATAATGTGCCAATTTTCGTTTGTGCTGAACAAGCATGACCACCATGAGAATAGTGTAAGCAACAAACTGTATATAATAAATTGCTATCGCAAAATAAACAGCAGAAATATGGGTTGCAAAATAAAGAAAATCGGCATATGATTTTGCTCCCGCAGCAACAGCTTCGGGCGACAATTCGGGCAAATAATTCCCAATAATTCCAATAACTGAAAACAGCAGCATGGCTATTGCTGGCAGAAAATGAAACCACAATCGCCAGTTAAATTTAAAGCCTTCGCTCGTTAGTGATTTTACATACAGGTAGTAAAATGGATTCAGTGCAATAAATAAAGGTATGATAAAAACGTGGCAAATATGATCGATCCCAAGTGGTTCAGTAATAAAAGCCGCATTCACAAAAAAATAAAATGTAATTAGAACCATGTAAGAACCCAATACTCGATGGGGCTTACTGAACATTCCACGATACGTGAAAAGCTGAACAGCAAACAGAATAGGCTGAATAATCAGAACAAAATGAAGATATGAGCCTAAAGATTCCACAATCGGTGTAATTTTGCATGTAAATTTAGAAATAAAATTTGGTACAGACGGAAAATAAATGAGAATGTTAGACCTGACTGAAATTTCGGGGGGCATACCCCTCATTTTCATACACAAAAAAAGAAAAACCGGTCATCTGGTGATTCATTTCAACCATGGTTCTGCCGCAGACCCTGAGAATGCGCACGGAGCCTTGCATTTGCTTGAACACATGCTTTTTAAAGGAACAAAAACACGCTCCTATCTCGACTTACTTTGCGGAGTTGAGCGAATGGGAGCTGATTTAAATGCATTTACGACCAAAGAAAGCATGGTAATTCATGTTTCTTATCCCGACGAGTTCCTGCCACAAATAGCTGATTTTATAGGCGATGTAGTTTACAACTCCGTTTTTGACGAAACCGAGCTCAAAAAAGAAAAACGAGTTATTGCCGATGAAATAAGAAGCTACCGCGACACACCTACCGAATTTATTTACGATGAGTTCGAAAAAATGATGTTTGGAAAAAGCAATCTGAGTCACAATATTCTAGGCACCATGGCTTCGGTAAACCGTATCTCGTTGAACAAATTGGAGCAGGTTTACCAACAGGTGATGACCGGATTTCATATTGCTATTGTGAGCAACCGTAGCAAAGAAAATGTCTGCCAAATCCTCAATCAACATTTCGGTCTCAAGCCGTATCAATCGCTTAGAAAAACTGAAACAACAGAAACAGTACTGCGCAGCAAAAAAATAAAAATACTCAACGACGACGTGAGTCAAAGCCATATTATTGCAGGAATTGAGGCCCCTTCGTACAGCAATCCCTTGCAGTTGCCTGCCTATTTGCTGGCCAATTTCCTTGGTGGCAATGCAATGAGTTCAGTTCTCAATCTTGAATTACGCGAAAAAAGAGGAATTTCGTATTCAGTAGAAGCTGCTATGCAAAGCTATGCTCGCAATGGTTTATTTTACACTTACCTCACCTGTGATAAAAAACGCAAAAAACAAGCACTATCGATTATCACAGGCATCTTTAAACATTATGCTGAAAACGGATTAAGCTATACCGAGTTTGAAAACATTGTAAGAATGACCAAAAGTCAATACACTATGTTTTTCGAACATTCGCTCAACGAAGCCATGTTTCATGCCAAGCATTTTCAATATTCGGGTAAAATCACTACCGAAGAAAAACTAATGAAAGAATTGCACAATATAAAACACAGCGACATCAATACAATGTGTTCGCAACTACTCAATTTCGATAATCACAGTCAGATAATATTAGAATAAATGAGCGAATTAAATTTACTTTCCGAAGAATTCTGCCTTCGAAACAGTATTCCCACCGACTCGGTTCTTCAAACTGTTTATCGCGACACGTGGGTGAATACTCTTTATCCGCAGATGCTTACCAACGAGCTACAAGCGAAATTCCTTGCATCGGTCGTGCAACTCAGCAAACCAATGCGGATTCTCGAAATAGGCACCTTCACAGGCTATTCGACAATCAGCATGGCTCGCGAACTACCCGATGGAGGCCAATTGATTACCATCGAAAAAAACGAAGAGCTAGAAAATCGAATTCGTAAAAACATCGCATTAGCACATATCGAAAACAAAGTTGATCTCATTTTTGACAATGCAGTTGATATTCTTGAAACCATGCTTGCCAAAACCGAAACGAAGAAATTTGATCTGGTGTATATTGACGCTGACAAAGAAAACTATTCAAACTATCTCGAAAAATGCTATGCATTGCTGAATATTGGAGGATTATTGCTGGCCGACAACGTGATTTGGGGCGGAAAAATGTTAACCCAAATTCCAAAGCCCGATAAAGAAACCATTGGTATCGGAAACTTTCTCAACGATGTTGCTAAAAAGGAATGGGCAAGCCGTATGGTTTTACCTATTGGAGACGGATTGTTTTGGGGAGTAAAATAGCAATCAAAAATTTGTATATATCGAATAGAGACCGTACACTGTTCCAAATACAACAGTAATTGAAATCGCAAGCGCTATCAGGTTTTTCCTGTTTTCGATTCGCTTAAACTTCTTAATTTTCTTGCGAATAGTGGTTAAATCATAATTGGGATCATCGTAGTATGGGCATTTCCGACCTCCTGTTGCCACTAAATAATACTTTTTTGCCCAGTCGTAGCCTTTACGCTTCGACATTCGCAAAGCCTCGTTGGCTTTGATACGCGCAATCATTTCGGCTGTAAATCCTCCACCTCCTCCCATATGGCAAAAATAACAAAAAGTTATTTGTAGCACGGCCAACTCTAAAAACCATGTTGATCAGTGTTTATAAAAAGCTACCTCACCCTGCTTACATGCGGTATTTCGTCCATATTCGGATGTGATCGAAATCGGTATTACAGAATTCACAAAATAACAGAGTACTTGAAAAATATTCTCTATTGAATAATCAATCTTTTATTAATCACATTCTTTCCAAGCGTAATACGAATTGTTTTTATTCCCGAAGTAAGTCCAATATCGGAAGGCAAGACAATATTCACCGTCTCGGTTTCTATCTGTTGCTGCATCGAATACTCAGATCTACCAAGGTAATCAAGTAGCTCGAGAGTCGCCAATCCTTTTTCACAAAACTGTAGACGAACATTAATGTTGCCCGGCATAGCAGGGATGGGGTACACATCGGCAGTCATTTCGGTACCAGTTTCAAAAAACACAGCAACATAATCGGAAAACATTTCGCCCCCGTCCAAATCAACTTGTTTTAAGCGATACCACGACCAACCACTATAAGGTGTTAGATCAACCGCGCTGTAATGAAGCAGTTCGTTCGAATATCCGGCAGCTTCGACACGTACAACTTCAGTAAAATCGAAAAAACCGATCGTTTTTTCAACAACAAAATACCGGCTTCCATTTTCACTGACCGTTGTCCAGTCCATATCTACAACTTCGGCATTAACACTTGCATCAAAAGAAAGTAATTCAACTGGCAAAGGATGCGACGATGCAGTCAACACCCATACCCCAAAATCAGTCACTCCGGAAACAGTCGCCGATGTTGCGGTTGACGATTGTCCTGGGAGCGGTTTCTCCCATCCGGCATCTGATTCATTCCACCGCTGAGCAACCAAACCCGACAATACTCCAACCTCGGAAGGAGTTGCGGTAAAAGTCATCGTTGCAGTTCCATCGGCACCATTTTTATCGAGGTACCAAAAACGATCCACTGCGTTTACGCTGTTATCCACCAGGTTTGAATCGAGCATATGAGTAACTGCAACGGGTGTTGTTGGAAACGGCGTATTGTTAACAGCTGTTGGATAAGTAGCAACCGAAAAAACACCAATGTTGCCTGCTGTCAGGTTGAGTGTGAAAGGAATATACGTTCCGGAAACCGTCCCCAACGGAAAAACATGAGCCCCGGTTGTTGAATTTATTTGCCAGGCAAGCACACTTGCATTATCGGTTCTCTCGCTCAAAACATACCCGTTTGTTCTACTCATTGCAGCAGGTTGACTATTTAATATGGTTAGCGTAAATGCATTCAGATCAAATGGTCCATTATCAAGTTCCAAACTGTTGCTAACCGAAACATTTCTCTGCAAACGCGCCCCTGTAGCATTTGACAATTTCACATTCTTAAAAACTGTCGCTGCAGTTCCCGATATATCCTGAATAGTCGATCCACTGAGCAAGACTACCTGTCCCGAATCGACGAAAGTCCCATTATTGGTAATATCTCCAAGAATTGCCACCTGCGAACCAGCATGAAGCCGAAGACTGCCATTATTCTGTATTTGCGCTTGCAATCCTGCAAATGTCAAACACAAACCTGTAAAAATCATGAAGGTTTTCATATGCATTTCCTCCAATTTATTATTGTGTATTGACATACCATTGTACATCCTGAAAAACAAGTGAAACTCCATTCGCATTTGCTTTGCAGTAAAGTTCGAAATAATCTCCAGCTACCAACTGCTGAAGATAAATTACAGTTGAAAATTGAAATGGTTGATTAGAATTTGTTATCCTTAAATTACACTCTCCAAAACGGCTCGAAACATTTCCGTTTTTAACCAATGCAATTGTTATAACTCGGCTGGAAGAATTACAAGTCACATTTCCGGTAATTGCAACAAAGGCATCCCTGATGTTATCAGGTTGATACGTTATTTTATTATTGTCAATTATCCATTTACAAGCGATATTAGTCGTATTAATCCATTCGCATTTATACCAGCTTGAGCTCAATGCAAGATCAGTTGCAGTAGCATTATCAACAACATTAATAGTAAGATGGGGAGTTTTATCTTCAATACCGGCATTGTTCGATATTTCGGCATTGGCATCGCGAGAATCGGGTCGGGAGAAATCGAATCCTTCAATAAAATGTCCTACATTATTCCACGAATTATTGGTGATAATAATTCTATCGAAAGAAAATGTTGCGGGATCATATACTATTCCTGTGTCGGTAGCAGTGGCGCAGTCATATTCGCCCGAATTGAGCTGAATAGCTGCCTGAGAACCTTTTTCCATATGCAATCCGCGCTTACAATTAATAAAATCGGTTTCTGATACGCGCAAGACCACTCCTGCTATTGCGCTGTGGAGCAATATTCCATTACTTTCCGCATCAGAAATATCGCATTCGAAAATCCAAAGCTCAGCATTTGAGGAATCAAGAATGCAATTATAAAAACCTTCAAGTGTACAATCTTTAATTTCACTATAAAGATCTTCTCCAATATACCTAATCCCATCTTCCCCGGGATTTACACCATATCCAACAAGAGCTGTTGCATCGAAATCGAGCATTTTGAAATACGTTTCACTGACACAACGAAACATAGGCATTCCTGCAAGCGATGCGCCCGGTATTATTCGCGAAGTTCCATAGGTAGCTCCTTGTATGGTAAGTGCATATGGCAAATCAACAACCGCTGTCTCATTTATTGTGAAATCGCCACCACAGAGACGAACAACTGTTGGTCGCATCATATGCTCACCAAGGAATGCAAGCACCTCTGCTATGCTTGTCCAGCTACCAATAGGTGACACATCGAGAATATTTTCGAGTTGTGGTTCTCGGTCTTTCATAATCCAGGCACCATTGTAGGCAACATATGTATGTCCCTTATATCGGGTAAGATAGCTGGTTGCGTAACCATCTATCAGAGCACCACCGCTTCCCTGCACCGAAATAAGATCGGTAGCTGAGCCAATATTCTTGACCGATATCTCCAATCCATCATCGGCAATAGTAACAACCGGCAACGTAATAGTAATATCGTTGGAAGCCAGCACAAATTTTTCGGTTTTCAGCAATGTTGATGTAGCCGACTTGATCACAAGCTCGGTATTGTCTTTGCCCGAAATCAGGCGCACCCACTTGGTACCATCCCAATAGTAAAACCCATTTGTCACTGTTCCGCCATCCGAATACACAAGCATTCCTTCAGGGACAGGCGCAGTTAATGGCGCAGGAAGACTGAGGTTGTTTATAGCAACACGGGGACCTAAAAATCCTTTGCTTCCGCTTTCGATTTCAAGCATAGAATTGGCATCGATGGTAGCCGGATTGTCGCCGATTTTCACCTGTGCATTTACCTGAATGATGCAGGTAAATACAAGTATCATAAAAAGTAGTTTCGTTTTCATGGTGGCTAGTTTTATTGTGTGAAGATATGGCAACGGGTATGGTATAAGAATAGCAAAAGCACTCAAAAAGACAGGCAAAAACACCCTTCATAACAAAAATATTGTTAATTCATCTAATAAAATAATTTATTCAAACTTTAAAATTAAATATTTTGTTTTTTAATTTCATTGACTGTTTTTTTTCTCTTACGGAAAATGCTAGCAGCCACAGGATGGATTTACAGAAAATACAGATAACGCATCCAAAGCGGATAAAGTCAAAAGATATATGTATACAGACACTAAAGCTTCACGCCAGATACGATTCAGATATTTTCAGATTGCCTTGCTGACAGGAAAGCTATCAACATCAGGTATTTCTTCGCTTGAAAACACCTGACAAGAATTGTATTTTTACAAACTTTTTGAAACATACCCCTAAGATGCGTTTGTTCATTCTAGTCCTATACTTATGCCTGCAAATGCTACAGGCGCAAACCATTCCGGTTGAGCGCTCAATCGATTGGCAAAAATCGGGTTGCAACTTTGTATTTCCCTTCAACTGGATACAAGTTTCAGTTGCTGATTTTGGTGCTATTCCCAACGATAGCAACGACGATATAGCAGCGTTCCAGGCGGCAATAACTTCACTTCCCGCATCGGGCGGTATTATTTTCATTCCTGCTGGCATCTGGGATCTTTCAGCTACACTGACACTCCCCGATAGTATTATTCTACAAGGAGCCGGTACTGATTCGGTTTTACTTCTGATCAACCACAGCAACAATGGTATTTCGGTAAATGGATCGGCCATTTCGCCTTTCTATCCCATTACAAATGGATACACAAAAGGATCGTTCTTTATCATTTGCGACAGTGCTCATCTTTTTATCGCAGGCGATAATGTCGAAATTCATCAAACCAATGGCAATTGGGATATTTCGCCAGCAACATGGGCTACATACAGTGTTGGGCAAATCAATCGGGTTTTATCGGTTTCGGGTGACAGCATTTTTCTTGAAGATGCGTTGAATATCTCATACGAAAACGTTCTCAACCCTGAAATAAGACGAATCAACTCAACAAACTGCGTATCGATGGGCTGCTTCTCAATGGAGCGAACCGAAGCCAATATCGCCGGAACCAGCTACAATATCAGCTTTAATTTTGCACACAATTGTCGTGTTCATGGTATCGGAAGCAACAAGAGTCAGGGAAGCCATGTGATGATTGCGGCATCATCGCATATCAGTATAGAACGATGCTATTTTCACGACGCGTACATGTACGATGGTACCGGAACCAAAGGTTATGGCGTTACACTGAACAACCATGCTACCTTGTGCAGAATTGAGAACAATATTTTTAATCATTTACGGCATGCAATGATGACAAAACATGGTGCCAACGGAAATGTGTTTGGCTACAACTATTCAACCAATCCTTACAGAAATGGTGATTTCGAATTTCCCAGCGATTATTGTGGCGATATTTCGCTACACGGGCATTTTTCGTTTGCCAACTTGTTCGAAGGCAATGTGGTTCAAAATATCATGATTGATGACTATTGGGGACCATCGGGCCCCTACAACACATTCTTTCGCAACAAAATTGAGTATTATGGTTTTATAATGAGCTCGGCAACCACCGACACCTCAAATATTGTTGGCAACGAAATAGCAGGTAGCGGCTATTCATTTCCTTTTACCCTGGGAGCGTACGTTTTAACCGGTAACGGAAATTTTGCCTGGGGAAACAATTGTAATGGAGTCATCAATCCGTCGGGCACAACAACTCTCACCGGAGCATCGATGTATCGTACAACAGAACCCCACTTTTGGATTCCCGGATTGAGTTGGCCTGCATTGGGGTTACCTAACACAATTGGAGCAAACCAAATTCCAAGCGAAACAAATGCACTCTCCGGCAATTTTGCAACCTGCAACGACACGCTTTATGTAACACAATTAACAGACGCTAACATGGCACTAAGCGTATATCCAAATCCCGCTCAAAGCGAAGTTAATATTTTCAGCAACAAAGCTTTCAGCAACATTTCCATATACGATATGCGAGGCAAACTACTGTATTCGGAAGAATTGCAAACCGAAACCCAACAAGCCCATTTTCGAATACCCGAAGGAATGCATGGCTTGGTGCTACTGAAAGCCGATTCACAAAAAAGCATTATGTTTATTGAAAAATAAGTCTCAAAAACAACTCCACTAAATTCCTCAGTAAAATAAAAAAACATCATCCATTATATTAAGCTCAATACGCTAAACTGCCTTTTTGTCATCGAAAAATCATCAATTATTCCATTTTAATGCCATTGTGTCACAACACGTGATTCAACAAAAACATTATTAAGACATTGATTTTCTTAAACTTAGATATTTTAGTCGGAATTTTCGGTCGGAAATGGTATTAGATTTGACAAGGAAGACACGAAATTCAAAAACTAAAAAACAAGGAGGTTAATTATGTTACCCGTAATCAGAACAAACAACTACTTTCCGTCAATTTTCGACGAATTTTTTAACGACAGCCCCATGCGCAACTACAACCAGCGAGTAGCTGTGCCCAAAGTGAACATTGCTGAAAACGAAAATGCCTGGACCATCGAACTCGCATCTCCTGGTCTTGAAAAAGACGATTTCAAAATTGAAGTAAAAGACGATGTACTGACCATCAGCAACGAAAAAAAAGAGGAGAAAAAAGAAGATGGCAAAAACTACATGCGTCGCGAATTCAGCTATTGCAGCTTCTCACGTTCGTTTATGCTGCCCGAACTGGCCGACAGCGAAAAAATAGATGCTGCCTACCACAACGGGGTACTCGAAGTAAGCATTCCCAAGAAGGAAGCCGAACAAAAGAAGGATTCCCGCGTAATCAGTATCCGCTAATCTCGTTTTTCATAGGTTGAAAGAGAAGGCTTCGGCCTTCTTTTTTTATTTCCAACCCGGCGAAACAATGCTTCCCTGCTCTGCATCCAACACGATGCTCAAATAAGTCTCTATTTCCTGCTGCATCTCCTCAACATGAGAAATAACACCAACAACTCTGTTTTCGCTGCGAAGCGATTTCAAAGTATTGAAAACCACATTCAACGAATCGCGATCAAGTGTACCAAAGCCTTCATCGAGAAAGAAAAAATTCTGATCGGTCTGCTGCAACTGCCTGATGTTGTCAGCCAAAGCAAGTGCCAGCGACAAAGCTGCCTGAAAAGTCTGCCCACCTGATAAGGTTTTAACGCTGCGTACATTTCCACCATTCATAAAATCGCGAACCCTGAATTCGTTATCTTCGGTAAGTTCCAAACTCAACTGCTGACGTGTCATATTATAAAAACGATCGTTGGCTGCTTTGCACAAATTGCTCAGATATGCCGAACTCACAAAATTCACAAACCCACTTCCTTTGAACAGATTCATCAGGCTTTTTATATCCTCTGCTCGTTCACGCAAACCGGCCTGTTCCTTTTGCAGTTCTCTCATTTTAGCCCAATCCTCTCCTATCTGCTTCAACTCCCCTTCCAATCGTCCAATTTCCTGATTTAATTGTTGCTGTAAATTTAGCGATGTCTCCAATTGAACTTTCAACAGCAGATGATCTTCTGCATTGTAAACACGACCTGCAATATTTAAGTCCAAATCGCGCTTTTGCAGTTCAAGCGTCGTAAGTTTTGTATTATAGTCTTTTATCTTATTTTTAGATTCGTCCGGATTGATATTCTGCTTCAGAATTTCACGAACCTCATCCGGATTATTGAACTCCGACTGTTGAATTTTGCTTGCAATTGTTGCTTCGAGTTCGCCGATAAGCTGTATTTCGCCCGACAACGCATTCCTGTTGGCGCCGATACGACCTTTAACCGATGCTTCGCTACCCGAAACCGACTGTATCTGAGTCTCAAGCTCTTTATACCTGCCGGCTAACACTCTATGTTGTTCTCTCCGCTTAAGAACTTCATTTGCAAGTTCTTCTGCTGTACAACCTTCGTATTTCCGGTACTGAACAATTTTTATTTGCGACAACAAAGCTTCAGACGCACTCTGCTTCGAAACAAGCTCCCGGTGCAATTTCCCCAATCCATCTTTGTTCCTCTGCAATTCTGCATTATCCTTCTCTGTTACTTCGGCAGCAGATTTCAATTCTTTCTCCAGCTGTTCAATTTGCAACTTTAGATTTCCTGATTCCTCAAAAGCTGCTTTAAGTTTTTCCGGATCTCTGAAATCGTCCCAGACAAAAGCCTTTTCGTGCTCCAGCCAAACGACCCGGGCTTCTTCAATAGCCTTTTCATTTTGTTGTACTCCGATTAATCTACCCGATTCCTTTTCCTGCAAAACAATCAATTTCTTTGCAGCTTTCTCTGCCAATTCTATCTGTTTTTCAATTTCAGATTTTTGTTTTTGACAATTTTCAAGTTCTGCAGTAACATTTTCAAAATTGGTCGCATTAGGGTGATGCTCCGAACCGCATAATGGGCAGGGTTTTCCATCGGTAAGAGCATCCGAGAAATCTTTCAACTTCATCTGAAGCTGATAATGCGATATTAAGCCTTCAACTTCCGCATTTTTTGTTTTTTCCCCGCGCTTTAATTCTTCGATTCCGACAGTTACATCCGAAATAGTAACCCATTCACGGGCTTCAGAAAAACCCATTTCGAAAACTATATCCTTAAGTTGCTTTTCAATCTCAGTTCCCTTCTCCACCAACACATTTCTCTCTGCTAAAGCTATTTCAATATTTTTCCGCATGTGATTGCTCCGGGTATGCCAGTCGCTTATAGATGCAAGTTCTGCAAGATCGGGCATCAATTGCTTTAATTCATCGAGCCGAATCAATCCCTGGCGTAGTTCTTCGCGCTTCGAATCAAGCATTCCTTCGCCATCGGCAATAAGCTTCTCTCCATTCTTAACCCGCAACTGCAACGTTGCGGCTTCCAAAGAATACTTTTTTGCATCGGCTAGTCGCTCCAAATCGTCCGATTCGGTCAAGAGGATATCGCGTTGCTCATATTCTTTCGCTATTTCACTAATTGCTCTTTCGGCCGATTCGCGACGAGCAATCAACAACTCAAGTTCTTTTAAATCTGTTCCGATCTCAATATTTAAAACTTCACGCTTCTTTTGAGCAGATTCTAGTGCATCGATGGAACCTTTAAAATGAATGAGACAATATTCCAATTTCCTCACCTGTTCTTCAAGCATTTGAATCTCGTCTGCTTTCAATTTCAGCTGCTGCAATTCAATATTTACAGAAGAGTATTTGTCGCTTGCCTGTTTCAGTTGGCATTGTTCATTTTCCTGTTTTTGCAGCAATAGCAAGGCTTCGTTTTGAAGTTTCAACTCAGATTGCTTATTCAACAGGATAGTTTTCAACTCATCCTGTTTAGCCTGATCGAAATCACCAAGCTGAAGCAATTGTCCTTCAATATTTTGTAACCGCTCTTTGTTTTTCTCATCGAGTTTGCCTGCTTTTTTATAAAGCTCATATTTCTGCAAATTAAACAGTTCTTTAAGCATTTGAGTTCTGTCTTTGCTTCCCAATTGCAGAAATTCCTGAAATTTTCCTTGTGGAATAATAATGGTTCGTCTGAAATTGTCGTAGCTCAAACCAACAATCTGCTCAATATCTCCTGTATGAAGTGGCTCCCATTCTCCATTCCGATCGCGATAAAGCGCCCGAACAATAGTTTTGACATCGGCAAATTGCTTACTGTTGCGTCGGGTTTTAGCAGTGGCCAAATATTTCACTGACGGATTACCTGCTTCGAATACAAATTCAATCGACAGTACATCCGATTTAAGATTGAGCAAATTGTAACTTACATTGTCGCGCCCATTAAGCCGTTCCGATTTGCCGTACAAGGCAAAGGTGATGGCTTCCAAAATGCTTGACTTTCCACAGCCAACCGGACCAAATATTCCAAACAAACGGGCATGGGTTAGTTTTGAAAAATCGATGGTTTGCTTTTTCTGATAGGAGTATAAACCTTCCAACGACAAACTAACGGGCATCATATCTCGTCCTCCTGCGCTTGAAGTTCTCTAAACAGCCCCAACAAACGCTCGCCGGGCTCTTGTCCCTTTTCATACCTGAAATAATCGCAAAAAAGCTCTTCGGTTGTCTTTGTCAGATCGACTCTTGCGGTTTTGACTGAATCCGGCATTGTTGTTACTTCCGGAATAATATTCACTATCCCATTATGGGCATTACTTAATATTTTTCGGTCAGCTGCAGTCAGATACGTTTCGCTCACCACAGTCAATTCAACCAAACAATCCCGATTGGCTTCGAGCCAAATCACAGCTTCTTCGATGCCATTGGCTTTGAACCGAAGCAACTTCTTTCCCGAACATAGTTCAATTTCTTTTAATACTGCTTTTTCGCCCGGTTGAATATCAGCAAGCAAAACAAACTTTTTTTGGCCGGCCTCGGCAAACGAATACGAAACAGGACTCCCGGAATACATCACCGGACAAGGCTCGTTATCGACTGTTTGCTTGCGATGCAAATGTCCCAGTGCCACATATTGCATTTCTGTCGGGATATTGCTACTGAAAACAGCCTGCGCTCCGCCAACATGCAAAATAGGTTTTTCGTCTTCGGGCTCTTCGGGCCAGTCGGCGCCATCTTTCACAAAAAACAGGTGACTGAGCAAAATATTGACGCCATCGTTGTTACAGTAATTACCGGAAAGTCGCTTCCAACGGTGCGCCAGTATTTCGCGAAGTTGTTCCTCGTTATCTTCGGAACCAAGATAAGTTTTAAGTCGGAACTCGTTGGCATATGCTGTATGTACAATGCGCAGCGGTGCCTCGAAATCCGGAATTTTAAATTCAACAAAGCCTTCTTCGGAGCGTAACACCTCGAATCCGGTATCGAGTTTAAACGGAGCGACTATGCTATTCGGACTTCCAATAAATACAATTCCGCATTCGCGGGCAAGCGGGTCGGGCGATTCGATACGCTCGGGCGAATCGTGATTTCCGGCAATGGCAACAACCGGTCGTTTTCCTCCATTGGCCAGTTTTTTCAAACTTCGGTAAAACAAATCAACGGCTTCGGCAGGCGGATTGAATGTGTCGAACAAATCGCCGGCAACAATAACCACATCCACCTTTTCGGCTTCGGCAACAGCATTTATCTCATCGAGAACCAACTGCTGCTCTCCCATGCGCGAAAAATCGCCCAAACGCTTTCCCAAATGCCAATCCGATGTATGCAGTATTTTCATTGATGCTGACGAAATAATAAGTTCAATACAAACTTAGTTATTTTACTCACACCAACCCAATAAAAAAATCAGCAGTATAATTCCGGTATTCGTCCGAAAAATGCTCATTATTGGCTCGGACAGCTATTTTTTCTGAAACAACAGTTTGTGGTAGCTTTCGCGAAAACGACATGATTCGGCGAACAGGCTTATGCCCTTCGAACGAAGAAATGATCAATTCTTCAATCAGATAAAACCCCTCCAGAAACATTCTGCTTTCGAACGACAAAGAAGTCTCAAACGGCAGAATAATATCGAAAACTCCATCAGGCACAAGTAGTTTTACTGCGGCATGGACCAGTTCGTCATGACTAATTGTGATTCCCGAGTGACGTGCTTTGGTTTTTCGTTTGTCGGGCGATAAAAGGCTATCAACAAAATAGGGCGGATTGGAAACCATGCGGTCAAAAACAGCATTTTCGCTTTCCATTAATTCCTGAACCGACATTAAATTGACCTTCAACCTATCGAACCAAGGCGAGCTTTTAAAGTTCTCGTTCGCTTGAACAACCGACGCATCATCAACATCGATTGCCACAACATTCCCAGTCGATTTCTGTGCTAACATTAAAGCAATCAATCCGCATCCTGTTCCAATGTCGATTGCATTTTTAAAATTTCTTCTACTGCTGTATGCGCCAAGTATAACACCATCGGTACCAACTCTCATGGTAGAAAGATGATCATAAACTTCAAATTGTCTGAAACGAAAGGGTTTCATGGCCTATCTATTCATATCGAGCAAGCCATCGGGAGTTTCAATGACGATTTGTTTGTCTTCATCATCAATCTCCATAATAAAATCTTCAACAAAAGGCACCAAAATTTCCCGACCATCATTTTCAATGATCATCAAATCCTGCATCCCCTGCTGAATGAACTTCAAAATTCCGACATAGCCAAAATTAATATCTCTGACTTTATACCCGATAAGTTCTTCTGTCGGATCGGCATCGCTGATAGCTGCAAGATTTGTTCCGGGTATTGAAACTGCCCGTCCGAGTAGTTTTTCGGCAAGCGATAGCGACTGATAATCGTCGAATATCACATACCAGTCAACCGGTGTTGTATTTCTGGAACTATGTATAAAAAAAGGAACCTGTATTCCATCAAATTCAAGGAATACAGGTTCTTTTGTGTTTGCCGGAGCCTTTCCGGGCTCAAGCTTCAATAGCAATTCGCCATTAACCCCATGCGTTTTTACAATTTTTCCTACCAGGATCAATTCTATCATAGGGGTCGAAACCGTTTATTCTTCGGTTTTAGGCTCTTCGGTTGCGGGTTCTTCTGCGGCAGGAGTTTCTTCAACTTCAGCTACAGGTTCTTCGGCAACAGGAGCATCTTCAACAGCGGGGGTTTCTTCTACTTCGGCTACAGGAGTTTCCTCTGCTACAGCTACTGTTTCTTCAGCCACAGGGGCTTCTTCTACATCAGCTACAACTTCTTCAACTTCAGCAACGTCTTCAGTTTTCGCCTCTGCCTTCATTTCGGCCTGACGTTTTGCCTGTAATGCTTTGTCGCGTTCTGCTCTTACTTTCTTTTCAGCTTCAATCTGAGCTTTTCTCATTTCGATAGAGTCTGTTTCTACCGATTTCGATTTCTGCTCAATTTTGGCTTGTTTTTCGCTCAACCACTTGTCGAATTTCGCGTCGGCCTGCTCCTGGGTCATTGCACCTTTAACAACACCTACGTTGAGGTGATGACGATAAAGCACACCTTTGTAAGACAAAATGGCTTTGGCTGTGTCGGTGGGCTGTGCCCCGACTTTTACCCAATAAACGGAACGTTCGAAGTCGATGTCGATGGTGGCAGGTTTTGTAAGCGGATTGTAAATGCCAAGCTTCTCAATATACCTACCATCACGTGGTGCACGACTGTCTGAAACTACGATATGATAAAAAGGAGCACCTTTTTTACCAAATCTCTGCAATCTGATTTTTGCTGGCATAAAATGATTTTATTTGAGGGGTGCAAAGGTCTGATTTATTTTTGAATTGACAAAATAAATGTGTGAAAAACACATAAATAATCATTTTTTGCCCGAATAGTGATTGAAAAATGGCTGTACTGAAATTATTCGTCTTTGATTGCACTGATTGCATAGAAAAACAGATTTAATCAGAGAACCATTGAACACAGACTGGTCTTCGCTACTTGCAGAAAAAACAACAAGAACCACCAATTACAAAATATTTTCCTTCTTTGATCCAAAGAGAAAAAAACAAGAGTAAAAAATAAATATAATGGAATTCGGGAACTCCTCTTCGATTTTGTTTCCTTCACAAAAGCCATCGATAAGCCTGATGAAAAAATTTGCACTGCAAGCGTAGCATCATTGTATTAGCAAATCAGCATATCATCGCATCAACCCATCAACAGCAACTCTCACTTCCTCGTCCGATGAATCAGGAGCAAGTTCTTTCACAGGATTCACATTCCAGAATTGGCAAAAATCGCTACTCAGGTCAGGGCGAACAACCACAATGAGTGGAACAACCCGGGTTCTGATTTCTTTCATCAGCGTATACCAGCCGAGTCCGTACGATTCGAGCCAGCCACATTCATCGAGCACAACAAGCTTGCTTTTGGACAACAAATCAGTGGTGTGTTTTGTTCCTGCATCGAACGCCGAAGCCGAAAAAGCATAACGTCCAATGGTGAGTTGAGCATCGGAAACATCAGGACCAACAAGAATTTTTTCTTCGCTGCCGGGCAGCAAACGAATTTTATAGCCAATATGCTTGTCGTCGGCAAACACATAGTTCATTACTATACCCGAATAATCAACTTGCTTTTCGGCCAGATAGGGAAGTATTTTTTCTTGAATAAGGAGACTTTTCCCGCTGCCTTTTTCGCCGGTAATCAACACAACAGGCATTGAATCGAGTTGGCGAAAATACATCGAATCGACCCACACCGAAAATGTGCCAGCAAACAACGACAACGATTCGCGCGGTTTTTTCAGAATGGTTGCCGCAGGTGGCAAAATGGAAATTACCATCGGCAAGGTATCGAACGATGTTTCGAACACAGCCAGAAAATTCTTCATACGCTTGTTCACCTGACGGGTAAGTTTTTCGTTCCGCAATTCGAAACTAAGAGCTGCCAGTACCAGCACAAATAAAATTGCACGCATATTCATGCGTAAGCCAATAAGCAAACCTTCCTGCAATGTGGGGCCAAGAAGTAACGACGATAAAACAGTGAGTAATAAAAACACAATCCAGAACCGAATTTTCGCCAATCGTTTGTACGAAGAACGATAACGAATTATCAGCATCGAAATAGCAGCTGCCCACGCAAAAAAACATACCTCAACGGGAAGATACATCATCATATAAAGCTGCGATGCAACCATAAATGGCAGCAAAAAGAACCAAAGCAATGAGCGATCGGGCAAATTGGCTATAACCTTTTTAACCGGCGGCCCAATGGCTTTGTCTTTTCGCGGAATGTTAAGCGGTTTCGATATACCGGGCTTTCGCAAAGCAGTTCCCATCCAACCTGCAATTGCTCCCGCAATAAAATAAACCGAGCCAAAAGCCACGATCAAAGCTGTTCCCGACACAAAACTCCAACCGGTTTCTTTTCGTGCATAATCGACCAAATTGTTGTAAAGCTCAATGACATCGTTACCATAGTAAAGCCAATAGCCAAGAATAAGATGAACAAAGTTCCATGTAATAGAAAGTGCTCCTCCCAGTATAAAAAACACCCGTCTGGGGCCTCCACCTGAAACAACAACCTCCATAATAAGACCTTGCATGGTGATGGCAAGCATTGGACCCAGCAAAACTGCACTTGGACTCAGCGTTTTCATAGCTGCAGTAAGCAATCCGGCGCGCCAATAAATACCTCTTAGTTTGAATCGGTAGCCAGTTGCAGCCATTATTGCGACACCAATGGAAGCAAGTATAGTACCACGCATGGGAATTTTAAGATTGTGCAGAAAACTCCCCAGAATTATTTCGGACGAAGCCCACAGACATGCAAGAGCAGCAGCATAAATCCACTTTTGTTGTTTCGACTCCAAATTCATTTCGCAAATATATGCATATCGACAGACATAAAAAAAACTGCCCGAAGACAGTTTTTAATAGCAAAAATGGTTTTATTTAACCGCTAACACAATAGCTTTGAAAGCTTCGGGGTTATTCATTGCCAAATCAGCTAGGGTTTTACGATTAAGTTCAATCCCTGCTTTGTGAATGAGTCCCATGAATTGGCTATACGAGAGTCCCAGCGGACGCACACCGGCATTGATACGCTGAATCCAAAGAGCGCGGAAACTTCTTTTTTTGGCGCGGCGATCGCGAAATGCATACTGTTGACCTTTTTCCCAGCGGTTTTTCGCTACGGTCCATACATTTTTGTTTCTTCCGAAATAACCTCTAGTTCTTTTCAGAATTTTTTTTCTGCGTGCACGCGATGCAACTGAATTTACTGAACGTGGCATTTTTTCTCCTTTTTTTTGTTGCTTCAGCGTTCCGGGTCAAGCCTCGGAATCTTTCGGCTGAGAGCAAGTTTACACTTTTTTTACTTAACGAGCATATCTCTTACAGAGTTCAGATTCGTCTTATCAACAATCGCAAAATAAGTAAGATTACGTTTGCGTTTGGTTGATTTTTTAGTCAGAATGTGACTCTTGTAAGCATGCTTCCTTTTGATCTTACCAGTACCTGTGAAGGAAAATCGTTTTTTGGCACCGGATTTAGTTTTCAACTTAGGCATGATTCTATGTTTTTTTTGTTGGGTTAACTATTTGCTTTTTTGGGAGCGATAATCATAATCATTCGTTTTCCTTCGAGCTTAGGCAGCATCTCTACTTTTCCATATTCCGACAACTCGTTGGCAAAACGAAGCAGCATTATTTCCCCCTTCTCCTTATATATAATGGACCGTCCTCTAAAAAAGACATCCACTTTCACTTTTGCTCCTTCCTGAAGAAAACCCATGGCATGTTTGAGTTTAAAATCAAAATCATGATCATCGGTATTTGGACTCAAGCGAAGCTCTTTTAAAACAATTTTAGCCGATTTTGCTTTTTGCTCTTTCAGCTTTTTCTTTTTGTCGTAGAGGAATTTCCTATAATCAATCACCTTGCAAACAGGCGGATTGGCAGTTGGTGAAATTTCGACTAAATCGAGTCCCTGGTCTTCGGCTATTTGCAATGCATCGCGCAACGGAAATATGCCCGGCTCCAGATTTTCGCCGACCAAACGAACCATGGGCGCTTTAATAAACTGGTTTACTCGATAAGGCTCCTCCTTTTGCGGGGGCCTGCGCCGGAATTGTCCCTGACTGTGTGGATGTGTTGCTATAACTTTTCCTCCTACTGTTTAGTTAAGTTCTTTGTTTATTTCGGACTGAATGTAAGCTGCAAATTCTTCTGCAGTTTGTTGACCCAAATCGCCTTCGCCCTGACGACGAACCGAAACCAGCCCTTGCTCTTCCTCTTTCTCGCCAACAATGATCATAAAAGGAATACGTTTGAGCTCTGCTTCACGTATTTTTTTACCAATTTTCTCCGAGCGATTGTCGATCAAACACCTTACATCCAAATTTTCGAGCAAATGTAAGACTTTTTTAGCATACTCCTCATACTTCTCGCTGATAGGCAAAACAATTGCCTGATCGGGCATAAGCCATAATGGTAATTTACCTGCGCTATGTTCGAGCAATACGGCAACGAAACGCTCCATCGAACCAAAAGGTGCACGGTGAATCATTACAGGACGGTAACGTTGATTATCGGAGCCAATGTATTCCAAATCGAATCGTTCCGGCAGATTGTAATCGACCTGAATGGTTCCCAGCTGCCATTTGCGCCCCAAGGCATCGCGAACCATAAAGTCGAGTTTTGGACCATAGAAAGCGGCTTCGCCAACTTCAACCGTGGTTTCCATTCCCTTCTCCTGTGTTGCTTCAACAATGGCTCTTTCAGCTTTTTCCCAGTTTTCGTCTGAGCCTATATACTTTTCCCGGTTATTGGGATCTCGCAGCGAAATCTGAGCTGTAAATTCATTAAATCCAAGTGTTTTGAAAATGTATAATACAATCTCAATTACCTTAATAAATTCTTCTTTCAGTTGGTCTGGACGACAAAAAATATGAGCATCATCCTGTGTGAAGCTGCGAACACGTGTGAGACCATGCAATTCACCACTTTGCTCGTAACGATAAACAGTTCCAAATTCGGCAAGCCGAAGTGGTAATTCCTTATAACTACGCGGCTTCAATGCAAAAATCTCGCAATGATGCGGGCAATTCATCGGTTTCAGCAAAAACTCTTCGCCTTCAACCGGCGTCGAAATAGGACGGAACGAATCTTTTCCGTACTTTTCGTAATGCCCCGAAGTTACATACAATTCTTTGTTTCCAATATGCGGAGTGATTACCTGCTGGTAACCATATTCCTTCTGTTTTTTCTTGAGAAACTGCTCGAGACGCTCACGCAATGCAGCTCCTTTGGGTAACCAGATGGGAAGACCCGAACCAACGCGTTGGCTGAACATATAAATTTCGAGTTCTTTTCCCAAACGACGATGGTCGCGCTTCTTGGCCTCTTCGAGCTTAACCAGATATTCCTCAAGGTCTTTCTGCTTCGGGAATGTGATGCCATAAATGCGGGTCATCATAGGACGTTTTTCGTCACCACGCCAGTATGCACCAGCAATAGAAGTAAGCTTTACTGCTTTTATCTTTGAGGTATCGGCCAAATGCGGACCACGACATAAGTCGGTAAATGTTCCACTCTGATAAAACGAAATGGTTCCATCCTCGAGATCGTTGATCAATTCAATCTTATATTCATCGCCTTTTGCCGTAAAAAACTCAACCGCTTCGGCTTTCGAAACATTACGGCGGATAAACGTTTGTCCTTCGCGGGCAAGTTCCAAAACACGTTTTTCGATAGTCTCAAGGTCGGTTTCGCTGATGCTGTTTGCACCAAAATCCATATCGTAGTAAAATCCATTCTCGACATCGGGGCCAATTCCAAACTTGGTACCCGGGAAAAGTTGCTCAACAGCCTCAGCCATTAAGTGGGCCGAGCTATGCCAAAAGGTAGCTTTACCTTCTTCGTTATCCCAGGTAAACAATTTGACGCGCGAATCGGATTCTATCATTCGGTTGAGATCCCATACTTCGTCATTTACTTTCACCGCAAGCACATTGCGCGCCAAACCTTCGCTGATGCTACGGGCAATATCCATCCCGTTAACAGCTTGTTCAAATTCGCGCACACTGCCATCCGGCAAAGTAATTTTAATCATTTCTTCCACAGTTTTAAAAAAGAGGTGCAAAATTACAAATATTCAGTGAACTGACAAAAAAAAATGCAGCGCATTCAACAACTTTCCTATCGCTGCAACTTTGCGAGTTGAAAGCACATCGAGATAATGTTGCCCGAGTCGTTGAACAAAAGAAACAAACAATCGCTTCAAAGCTCTCTTATTCTAAATAAAACAACACTTTGAACTCGAGCAACGATTTATAAATCGTAGAATTTCCATAAATACTATAGAAACCTTTCAGCTTGGCGGGCAAGTAAAAACTATAATTCAGACAAAACTGCATAAAGTCAATTTTCACAGCAAGTCCAGCAAAAAACGAGAAGCTCATCGACTGGGCTTGTATTGCTGTATTCAAATCCCTCGAAAAAATTCTTGACCCCAAATTATCGGAATTTCCAAAATACACTTCAGGCAAGTCTTTATCTTTCGTAGGCCAAATAAATCCAACCTTCAAACCTCCCTGAATACTCAACCCTAGGTATTTAATGTAATAATCTGCAAAAACAGAAGTGGTTAACTCAGAATAGTAGAACTTACAAACAGTTGGTTCTGTAATAAAACCAGTATCGGAATACTCTTGTCCATTTGTAGCTTTTGCACCAAGCTGTACAAATTCAAGCATAGAAGAATAAGAGAACTTATCATTCACTTCTGCCATCCCCCCAAAATTGATATTTGTCCCAAAACGTGGAGAAGTTTCAATACTGTCGATACGGAAGTTGGACATATTGGCGCCGCTTCCCAAGAAATAATGAATTTGTGCCTCAGATGAATTCCATGCAACAAAATTAAAAGCAACACACATTGTCAATAAAAAATTTCTCATATCAAATCAGGTAAATTAAAATCTGCAAAATGAAACAGCAAAAAACACAAAGTTGAAACTTAGATTCGAGTCAATTTAAAACGAATTAACCAATAAAAAACAACACTTTAAGCTCTATCAGCGATTTATGAACTTTGTATTGTTTTGATGCAATAACATTGCTCTTTGAATTCGCAAAATAAAGACTGTAATTTAGCATCACCTGCATTTCTTCATTCCCACTTGCAGCACCAAGAACAATAGCATAGCTACAGGGAATTTTGCTAAGTGAATACTCAAAATCGGATGAAGTTAAATTATCCTCGGGATTGGCAGAATTTCCAAAACACACTAGATACTGATTTCGACTATAACTAGACTTTGTAAGGCCCATTTTAATACCACCTTGAACACTTAATGCCGGATATTTCAAGTAATAATTGGCAAGAATTGACAAGCCTAATTCTGTATAATAAAACTTATATTCTTTAACTTCTGAACTAAAACCTGTATCTGAATATACACGCCCGTTTGTGGCTTTTGCTCCATGTTGGGTAAAAGAAATCATTGTAATAAATGAGATAGTCTCATCAAGTTCACTCTTCGCTCCCAAGTTGATATTAAACCCTAACCGGGGTGAGGTCTCAATACTATCAGCTTTAAAATTCGACAAACCAATGCCACTGCCGAGGCAATAACTAAGTTGTCCATAAGCATAATAATTCACAAGTAACCCACTGGAGACACAAATAATCAGCAACACATTTTTCATAAACACAATGCAAAAAGTCTTTAATTTGGAAAATATTAATAGCCAAAAATATATATTTTTATCAAAACACGGTCATCACATTTTTGCTTTTGCATAAAATCAATTCAAATTAATCATGCTGGGACTTAGAACAAGTCTTAACATTGGAGCATAATGCAAACCAAAACCTGTGTACCCTGTTAAATGAATAGTAGAATAATACAACTGACAGCAAAGTTCAATCGAAAAATCGCGCGACATTTCGTAGCGAACTCCGGCAGCCGAAAACAAGCCAAAGCCTACCCCACCCTGCTTCACTGTGTATTCTGTAGTTCCCGTATTGGGGATGTATCCAACATCGCCATACACATTACGAAGATTAAAAACAAGATCGTATATCTGTATCTGTGACGATTTCACATTCACACTATTCAAATTAAAACCCAATTCGGCAAATGGTTTTAACGGCGAATGATTTTTATCGGGAAAAGCAAACAACATTGAAAAATCGATATTCGATCGCGACTCTTCGCCGGTAATAGAGCAAGGAATATAGCTATGAACGCTTCCGGGTAAGGGTGGATCAACCTCAATATTAAAAGCATCGATAAGCTTCAGTTTGCCGAAATTGAAATGAACATTGATTGAAAAATCGGCTGAAAAATTGTATCGCGCAGAAAAACCAGCATATAGCGATGGATTGTAATGCATATCCATCGGGTATTCGGCAATCCAGAAATTATCACGCGAGACCTCGTCCATAAGCTTGTTTTTAATATCCTGATACCAATACGTGTTCGAAAAAACATAATCAATATTATTCTCATTCGACGGGCGACCATCGTAATAACCAGCCTGATTTTTTGATGCAAAATACACTCCGGCATTTATTCCCAAATTCCAGCCTTTGGTGTATCTTGTTGTATCATCGTCCCATTGAGCTTTCACCACCAAGGATATCAAAATAAAAAAAACAAACAGTATTCTTTGCATAATTCTGCACCTTACATCTCACAAATTTACAAAATCATATAAAACTGGTTTGTATTTTTCATTTCCGGCTCTCTATAAAACTCGGTTTTTCACCACTTTTGTGCATCCAGAGCCATGTTATCTCTGCATCAACACACACTAAGTCTCCAAATTACAGCATAAATAAACAGCTGTCAACCCGCTTCCACAGGCAACATATTTATTATTTCTCTCAAACACGAAAAAAGTACAAATTAATAAACCAAGCTGAATGAATAGCCTATCATTCTCCAACTTCATCTATCCTCTTTTTGTCTGGATGTCTCAAATTATCCATACCATACATCAAGCTATTCAGACACCCTTATGATTATTGTTTTCAAAGCTGCTGTTTTTGTCCTAAAAACGCTATATATATAAAAAGTAATCCTGCCAATGACCATACTGAAGAAACCGTTCCTGCCGTAAAATCACCAATCAAATCCAGACCAAAATCCAGTTCTTTGTATTTGCCAATATATGCCCAAATACCTAAAAAAAGTATAAGAAATCCAAGAACAACAAAACGCCAGGCCCAATTTGAAAAAATCCTGATCCGGCCATTAAGTCTGTCAATATCGGCTTCTAATTCATTGGACTTTTGTTCTATACTGTTGGCTACCGATTCTGTTCCATTCTTTAAACTCATGTTATTATATTTAATTCATGTCAGCAGAAAGTGTGGCGAACATAATCACTTCTTTTGCATACAGCAAATATACCCCCTCTTCGTCAAATTAATATTAGTATAAATACGGAATTTATTTGATGCGTAGTTGTTCACATCTCAGTTGCAGAACTTGGCTAACTCAAACAAAAACTAAAAAAACGAGACGCCTTCATTCTAACATCCGCCTCTGACCATGATAGAAACTGACTCCAATAATCTAAATGTAGACTTGAAAAATTATTCAGGATACTTTTACAAACAATTGAAACCTGTCGTAAATTTTCAATTCCTTATCGTCAGAATATTATTTATTAATCTGGATTTTACATTTGCAATCAACTATTTAGAGCTATAACCCTATGATTACCACAAATACTACTTACATTTGACTACTAATAATAATCTCTCCAATCCGTCTTTTTCTCCAGTTTCAAGTCCTGCAATATTGTCGATTTCACTCGAATTGTCATGTTGTAGCTTTTCCTGAAACCTGTCGGAATCCAGTTGAAAACAATTTCCCAACAATGCATATCGCGGTGGATGTTGAGTGAGGTATAGCTGAAGTCGTGGTTAACGAAATCATAACCTGACATAAAGCTTACTTTCCAGTGCGGAGTAAAATTAACTTCGCCTCCGAACGAAAGAGTTTGGATCAGCTTTTCGGGTTCCAGAGCATTGGCTGTATAATCACGCCGATACTGTAATGTGTAGGAAAAATTCATATTCCATGTAATTCCAAGATTTTTCGGCCGCAATGAGTCGGGTAAAGTATTTTTCTTTTTACCAAACGATGCCTGATTGAACATATAATTCAGGCTGGCACCCCACTCACCTGTATTTTGACGCAACAATCGATGGTTAACATCCCATTCAAACTGATTCATATTGCTTCCGCTCGTATCAACAATATAGGGATCGAGTAATGCAGCATAGCGTAAGTCGAGATTTTTAAATAGTTTGGTTCGTCCGGAAAGACTTACTTTCGACCAGTTAAGACTATCCGCTGCTGCATTGTAACTGGCTGCAATGGTAAAATTATCAACCAAAACAACTTTTTTCATTCCTGTAATTGAATCTTTCCGATTCCTCACTTTCATTTCGAGATTATTGCCTAAGGCAAAAGTCATCATCGAGGCTTTTCCTGAAGGTGGTCCGCCATATATGGCATTTTCAAAAACCGAATATCTGGTTGGGGTTAAACTTCCCGGAAGTAAATAGTACTGGTAATAGCCCCACCGCTGGTCGGAAAAATCGGGACGAAAAACAAAAGTGACCGAAGGCGTTAAAACATGCCGGAATGCCGATATCGGTCCATGTTTAAACGAGAGAAAGGTGTAAAGTTTAGTTGAAAACGCTGAGCTCATCGAAAAATCGTGTGCAGCTCTAAATCCGGGCATGGTATCGGTAACCAGAGCCGAGTCAACATTATTCCAATGTTTTTCGATGCTTTTAAAATACCATCGCTCATTATAGGAAAAGGTATTTGTAAGTGTAACTACTTTCAGTAATTTAAGCGGCAACGAAACTGGGATCGAGTGTTTAATTCCGTTATCAAAATTCTGCCAGGCAAACTCATCAAAGAGAAGCGAGTCAATAGTATTCAGACTATTTCGAGTGTTCATCACATACGATACGGTCAAATTATCAAGAGCTTTTATAAATGTCCGTTTTTTCCCCGGACGCCTGAAAGGATAAATACGCGAAGTTGAAAGCGAAATCTCGGGCAAAGTCAAATTAAAAACATGCGTTTGTTTGTTCTGGCTCTGATTAAGATTTGCTGTAAAATTGAAAATATTCAGAAATGACGTGCTATACGAAATACTTGAGCTGTAACTCGACGAGAGATAATCGTTGGCCGACGATGGATTGAATGTGTTATAATTGGATGTTCCAGCCTGCACGTTTGCAGAAAAACGACTATGAGGACGAGCCTTTGGATCCTGTATATGCTGCCATTTAATAAAAAAATCATTAAACTTTTGATAATCTGTCGAATTACGCTCTCCAAAAATATTAACAGCATAACTCACATTCAAACTTCCTTCGTATTTGTACCTAACCTTATAATTTGTCTGCGTTTTTAACGCCCAGCTTCCACGCGAGTAGATATCGCCCCGTACAGCAAGATCAATTTTATCGCTGAAACCAAAATAATAACCTCCATTCTGCAAAAAAAATCCGCGATTGGTACTTTCGCCATACGATGGAATCAAAATCCCCGAAGATCTCCCCTTTTTATTAGGGAAAAATCCAAAAGGTAAAACCAGTGGTGTGGGAATTCCTTCTATTTCGAGATAAACAGGGCCGGTAACAATTTTATCGTCCGGAATCACCTTGGCTTTCCCAAAAACAATCTGAAAATGCGGGTCGTGCAAACTGCATGTTGTAAAAGAACCATTTCGGACAAGGATGGTGTTGTCAGGCATTTTCTTCACCCTGTCGCCATGAAGAAATCCCCCGCCCTGCTCACTGAAAATATGCTGAATAATTCCTTTTTTCGATTCATAATTGTATGCTATGGTATCCGATTCAAATTCCTGATCGCCATCTTTAAACAAAGGTGTTCCCTGTACCACCCCATTCGAGTCGGGTAAGCCGTATGCATAAATCATATATTTCGAAAAATCGATACGAATATACCCGGCTTCAAGATGAATAGTTCCATAATCAACCATTGCAGCACCAAAAAGTTCAACAATCTGATTTTTGACATTAAACTTAATTGAGTCGCGCGATTGATAGTCAATCCGGGCTTCCAGTGCACTTTTTTCCGGAGAAATGGAAACATGAACACTGTCGTCGCCAATCTTGGTACTATCCACCACCTGTGCTTGAACACCAGTAGTAATCAGGAGCAAAACAACAATATTCAGCAGGCGGTTTCTCAAATTTTGGTACAATTGATGATAAGAAAATTTCGTCTTACTTTTGCGACGGGTTTCGGATTACAAAAATAAATATAATCACGGATGAGAGTCATACTTTTTATTTTGATACTGCTTCAATTTGTTTTTCTGCCATCGTTGCAGTCCCAAACCGACAACAATAAATGGGTGATAGTGCTCGATGCCGGCCATGGAGGAAAAGATCCCGGAGCATTGGGAAAACGAAGCAAGGAAAAAGATATTGTACTCGACCTGGTACATCGAGTTGCGAAATATCTTGACGAGAACTTCGATGATGTGAAAATAGTTTACACCCGAAACACCGATGTTTTTATCGAGCTCGACAAACGAGCCAAAATAGCCAACGATGCAGAAGCCGATTTATTTATCTCGGTTCATTGCAATGCCAACGCCAAAACAACTCCTAATGGTACTGAGGTTTATGTGATGGGGCTCAACAAAACCGAAGCCAACCTCGAAGTTGCCATGAAAGAAAACTCCGCTGCCTTACTCGAAGATAACCACGAAGAAAAATACGATGGAATTGATCCCAATTCATCGGAAGCCTATATCGCATTCTCCATTTTTCAGAATATTTTTATCGAGCGAAGTCTAAACATGGCCCAGATACTCATGAAAAGTATGAATAAACATGTTGGTTTATTCGAACGAGGAGTGAAACAAGCACCTTTTTTTGTACTTTACCGAACGGCTATGCCAGCTATCTTGATTGAAACCGGATTTATTTCGAACTACAGCGACGAGACTATTCTGATGTCAGAAGCCGGTAAAGAAAAAATTGCCTATGCGATTTATGTTGCCATAACCGAATACAGGAATCTAACACAAAACAAATCATTCCAGACGGGACCAATGCACAAAACAGAAGAAAACAACTCCGCAAACAATTCGCAAACAAACTCAACTATTTCTCAGGCTGAAGGCGTTGTTTTCCGGATCCAGTTTGCCTCGTTTAAGGATATTGTGGCAACAACAGACCAACGTTTTAGCAGTCTCAAAAATGTGGTTTATGAAAAGTCGGGCAATTACTACAAATACTATTGTGGCGAAAGTGCGCTGTATAGCGAAGTCAGTAATTACTTGCCCGAAGTCAAAAAAGCTGGTTATGCCGATGCCTTTATTGTTGCATTTAAAAACGGCACTCCAATCAGCGTTCAGGATGCACGCAAGCTCTCTGGTCAGTGATTTTTGTTTGCCCGTTCAAAAAAAATCTTTTAGCTTTGTAAAAAAATCAGACCGTGTTTAAAAGAAAAGAGATTCGTGTTGCATTGTTTTTTGTTTTTGGATTGTTCCTTCTCTATTGGGGCATCAATTATCTAAAAGGAAAAGACATTTTCTCGAACCAAATGGTTCTCTATGCCGAATACGAAAATGTGGCCGGCTTGCAGGAAGCGAATCCAATCATGCTAAACGGCTTTAAAATTGGTCAGGTTTCTACCATTTCGTTTAAAGAAGGTGGAAACGGGAAATTGCAGGTTAAACTATTAATAACCGAAGACGTCGACATCCCTGTGAATACAATTGCGAGAATAGAAAGCAGCGATTTACTGGGCAGCAAAGCCGTTGTTTTTTATCTGGGCGACTCAAAAACAAATTCCAAAAGCGGAGAAACAATTGCCGGTGAAATAGAACGCGATCTCAAAGAAGAGGTCAGTATGCAAATATTACCTCTCAAACATAAAGCAGAAGAATTGTTATCATCTTTCGATAGCGTTTTGGTTATTCTTCAAACCATTTTCAACGAAAATGCACGCGACAACCTGAGCCGTTCGTTCGAAAGTATCAAAAACACTATCAGCAGCCTCGAACATGCTTCGTACAATCTCGACACACTCATGTCGTCGCAACGCTACAGGCTTTCAAACATTTTCGCCAATGTTGAATCGATCACTGATAATTTAAAAAACAACAACGAGAGAATTACTAATATTTTCAAAAATCTTGATGCGGTTTCCGACAGTATTGTGAAATCGAATTTCAAATCAACCATCAACAATGCCAATGCTTCGCTGGCCCAGTTCAACGAAGTGATGACCAAAATCAATCAAGGCCAAGGCTCAATGGGGATGCTTGTCAACAACGATTCACTTTACAACAATCTGCAACGATCATCTGAAGAGCTTGATAAACTTGTTGAAGATTTGCGCTTAAATCCTGGTCGATACCTGCATTTTTCTGTATTTGGCAAAAGTCAGAAAAGAAATGCATATACCCCAAGAAAATAGGATTTCGACCACCTATTCAATTAATCTTTTCTCATCGTTGGTATTCGTGGCACGATGTTTTTTAATCATCTTTAACCCCCAAAGAAAATTATCATGAAACCATTGATTTTCATCGGCATTATGCTGCAATCGTTCGTGTTTTTTGCTCAGGATATTCCTGTGGCAACATCTGAGCAGTTTCAACGATTCAAATCGTCGACAACCTATTTGGTGAAATACGACGACCCGTTTAGTTCGTTCAACACCTACATTGTTGAAGATATGCAAAAAGTGTGGACAATAACACCATACAAAGTAATAACATCTTCCGAATTTGAAACACTTGGCAAAAACAAGGACAATTCATTCATCTTTCTGTCTGAGGCAGGCAAAACAGATGGAGGTGTAACCTTCACCCTTAATCTGCTCAACATTGTTTTGGGAAGCAAATCGGGAAGCATGAACAATATGCCCGACCTTGGCAGTGCACCATTAAGCTATGTTTGGGATGACGACGATGATGAAGATCAGTATCTCTATAAAATGGCTGGGATTCTTCGTTTTTTTCAATACTACATCCAATACAATATTGCCAATCCTGGTTCTGACATAAAAGATGTGGTAAAAGCCAACAAATCGAAAATAGAAGGGAAAGAACTCTGGCTCATCCAGAGCGACATGGATTCAGATGTAAACACTATTGAAAAAATTGGGAAATACTATTCCGGTAAAGTAAAATTCGTAACTCCCGAAGATATTCGCCAAGCTGTACACGACGGAAATCCGAATGTGGTTTTTCTGCACAAAATTGGTCCGGGAAGCCACAATGGTTACAAATGTCTGAAATTTTTGATTTCAGCAGCCGATGGATGTCCGGTGTATTACGATATGACCGGTGTGGGTTCCGGAAAACCCGACGCTTTTCTGTCTTCTGATTTCAAAGCAATTAATTAATTTTCAATCTCCGATATGAGCGACGACAAAAAAATCATCTTTTCGATGGTAGGTGTAAACAAGATTTATCCTCCACAGAAACAAGTTCTTAAAAACATTTATCTTTCTTTTTACTACGGTGCCAAAATTGGGGTTTTGGGTCTGAACGGTAGTGGAAAATCGACCTTACTACGCATTATTGCCGGCAAAGAAGCATCGACCAATGGCGAAGTGGTTTTTTCGCCCGGATATTCAACTGGACTTCTCGAACAGGAACCTGATCTCGACAACAGCAAAACCGTAAAGCAAATTGTTGAAGAGGCTGTTCAACCAATTGTTGATATGTTGAGAGAATACGAAGAAGTGAACAATAAATTTTCGGAACCCATGTCGGACGACGAAATGAACAATCTCATTATCAGGCAAGGTGAGCTGACCGAATTGATTGAACAAAACGATGCCTGGGAGCTCGATTCAAGATTGGAACGCGCCATGGATGCCCTCAATTGTCCTCCTTCGGATCAATTGGTCGAAAATTTGAGTGGCGGAGAACGCCGACGGGTTGCACTGGTTCGTTTACTTCTTCAAAAACCCGACATTTTACTTCTCGATGAGCCCACAAACCACCTCGATGCCGAATCGGTGCAATGGCTCGAGAAACACCTGCAGGAATATCAGGGAACTGTTATTGCAGTCACCCACGATAGGTATTTCCTCGACAATGTAGCCGGATGGATTCTCGAACTCGACCGTGGAGAAGGAATTCCATGGAAGGGGAATTACAGTAGCTGGCTCGAACAAAAGTCGAACCGATTGGCTCAGGAAGAAAAAACCGAATCGAAAAGACGCAAAACTCTGGAGCGCGAACTCGAATGGATTAGAATGGCGCCAAAAGCACGCCAAGCAAAAGGTAAAGCTCGTCTGAATGCATACGAAAAACTACTTAGCCAGGATTCGAAAGAGAAAGAATCGCGACTTGAAATATTTATTCCCGATGGTCCGCGTCTGGGCGATCAGGTTATTGAGGCTCAAAACATCAGCAAGGCATTCGGCGACAAATTACTATTCGAAAACCTCAGCTTTTCGATTCCACCAAACGCAATTATTGGTATTATCGGGCCAAACGGAGCTGGGAAAACCACTCTTTTTCGTCTGATGATGGGTCTCGAAAAACCCGATAGCGGCGATTTCACCATTGGCGACACAGTGCGTCCGGCATACGTCGACCAGGCACATGCAGCAATCGACCCCGAAAAAACTGTTTATCAGGTTATCAGCGAAGGTGTTGAACTTATTCGCATGGGTGGCCGCGATATCAATTCGAGGGCATATGTCAGCCGATTCAATTTCAGCGGACCCGATCAGGAAAAAAAGTGCGGTGTTCTTTCGGGTGGCGAGCGAAATCGTTTGCATTTAGCTCTAACACTTAAAGAAGAAGCCAACTTTTTACTGCTCGATGAGCCATCGAACGACATCGATATCAATACACTACGCGCTTTGGAAGAAGGACTCGAATCGTATGCTGGTTGTGCCCTTGTGATTAGCCACGACCGTTGGTTTCTCGACCGTATTTGCACGCATATTTTAGCTTTTGAAGGAGATGCTTCCGTAGTTTTTTTTGAAGGAAGCTTCAGTGAGTACGAAGAAAACCGCAAAAAACGTCTGGGAGATAATCCGGTGAAATTCAGATACAAAAAACTTGGAAATTAAAATTTTTGATTTTTGGGCAAATTTACCTGCCCTTGTTTTTCTGAAAATTTCTATCTTGCAACAAAATTGCACGATATGAATGAAATAGTTGTAGGCATCGATTTCTCCAAAGGAGCCCTTAATGCACTAAAATATGCATCGGTACTTGCCAAAGGATTTGGCTGTAGTGTCACTATGCTTTGGATTGACAAACCTCATAACCCTTCGAGCATTTATTTAGACGGAGAAAATCACAGGCAAAGTGTTCACGACCGATTCGAAACATTGATTGCAGAATATACCCCCGTTTTAGGAAAAGGGAATATTCAATACAAAATCAGAACCGGCAAGGTTTACGACGAAATTTCAACCCACGCAAAACTGAACAACAGTCAGTTTGTGGTTGTTGGAACTCATGGCATCAGTGGCTTCGAAGAACTCTGGATTGGCAGCAATGCAAACCGTGTAGTCTCGATAGCACCATGTCCTACATTCACATTGCGTCAGGACTACACCATTCCTGCTACCATAAAAAAAATAATTCTCCCAATCGACAATACCAATGACACTCTGCTAAAGGTTCCGTTTGCAAAGTCGATTGCCAAAGCCTTTGATGCCGAGATTATACTTTTGCGCCTTTACACAACCAATGTTTCTATCCTCAAGAAAAAAGTAGACAATCTGGGAAATGAAGTTCAAAAAGACCTTGAATCCAACAAAATCAAGGTGACAAATATTGAAAAGCTGGTTGTTAACCTTACCGGTGATTTACTATCGGTGATTGACAAAACCGAAGCCGACTTACTCATTATTATGACCGAGCAACAAAACCGTTCGGCAAATATTATGCTTGGAGAATCGGCACAACAAGTAGTAAATAATAGCCCTGTGCCTGTCATCAGTATTCACCCCGACGATAAACCGTAATTTCATTTACACCTACGCATGGAAACTGATTCCGTTAAAATAATTGCTGAACGTGTTTTCGGCAAACCAGTGCTTGTAGTAACGCAGTTACCTGTATCTGGCTCAAGTCGCAGGTATTACAGATTGAATTTTAGCGACAACTCATCCATTTTGGCGGCATACAACAGCGAAATTCGCGAAAACGAGGCTTTCATTCAATTTGCCAGTCATTTTAAGGAGCAAGGCCTACCCGTACCTGAAATACTACATGTCGAAAGCGATCAGAAACTCTATTTCATCAACGATTTAGGCAATACAACTTTATATAATTTCATTATTGAAGAAGGCCATATCAAACCCGAAAAGCAAGCATTCTACTACCAAAAAGCCATTGATTATCTTTTAAAGTTTCAGTTTTCGAAACCACCCGACTATCAATATTGCTTCCCCAGAGCAGCATTCGACCGCACCAGCATGATGTGGGATTTGAATTATTTCAAATATTATTTTCTCAAACTGGCCTATATTTCATTCGATGAGCAAAAGCTTGAGCACGATTTTATCGCCTGGTGCGATACCCTGAGCCAGATCCCATCGCACTATTTTCTATATAGAGATTTTCAATCGCGCAACATCATGATTAATGGCGACGAGCTTTCATTTCTGGACTTTCAGGGAGGACGTCGCGGAGCATTGCAATACGATCTGGCTTCGCTTCTTTATGATGCCAAAGCTAATTTGAGCGATACATTCCGTAAAGAAATGCTAGATTATTATTGCCAGCAACTCGAACAAAAACAACTGGGGTCACCAGGTTTATTTCGCAATTATTACTACCATTTTGTATTAATGCGTATCATGCAAGCCTTTGGCGCTTACGGATATCGTGGTTTTTACGAAAAAAAACCTCACTTCCTCCAATCGGTGCCGCTTGCAGCAGCCAATCTGGTGAAATTGCTTACCGAAATTAATTTTCAAAATGCATTCCCCGAACTTTCCAATGTCTGGAATCAAATTGCAACAAAGTTTACTTCAGCTTCCCAAAAAGAATCGATCGACGAAAAACTTCATATCAAAATAAGCAGCTTTTCTTTTAAAAAAGGATACCCCGAAGGGCATCCCGAACATGGAGGTGGCTTTATTTTCGACTGTCGGGCTCTTCCCAATCCGGGTCGCGAAGAGAAATACAAGCACTTAACCGGCCTCGATGATGATGTGGTACGCTTCCTTGAAGATAGCCGCGAAGTTTCATACTTTATTGATGCATGTGCCGATTTGGTCTGCCTTTCGACCGACAATTATCTGGGTCGCGGTTTTTCGCAGCTTGCAATTGCTTTTGGATGCACAGGTGGACAACACCGATCGGTTTATTGTGCTTCGCAAATGGAAAAAGCCCTGAAAAGCAAATACGGCAACGATATTCATGTTTCCATTGTACATCGCGAACTTCAATAGCATTACCTGTCCATTTCGAGTCGATTCGAAAAAACTTCGATACTTCGCGCAGGAAAAATGCGTTATCTTTGTCTAAATCGCATTGAAATCTCTGCAAATGGATATTGCTGCCATAAAAAAAGGCGACAAAAAAGCTTTCCGTGTTTTAATCGACAGCACTCACCGCGATGTTTATCGTCTAGCCTTTCGTTTTACGGCAAACAACGACGATGCTCAAGATGTGTCGCAGGAAGTTTTTCTTGACGCATGGCGTAATATTGACAAATTCAGAGAAGAAGCCGATATCAAAACATGGCTTTACCGAATTACGGTAAACAAATCGCTCAACCTGATCAAGCGCAACAAAAACAAATTTTCTTCAGTTAGTATATCCGATTCGGGCGATTTTGAAACCACTTCGTTTCAGATTCCTGCACTACCATCGTATTCGGCCGACAAGCCACTCGACAATAAAGAATTGCGCATTCTCTTAAATCGGGCTCTCGAAAAAATACCCGAAAATCAACGTACGGCATTTTTGCTATTCAATAGTGAAGGGCTCAGCTACAATCAGATAGCCGAAGTAATGGAAACAACTCTTGGCGCTGTTGAATCGCTAATATTCAGAGCCAAAGCCAATTTACGCAAGATTTTAGCCGAAGTTCACAAACAATTTTCGGAATCGGCGCAAGTTTTAAAATAAACCGATGTCAAATACACAATTCTTTCAACAATGAACTGCAACGAAATTCAAAACATCATCAACTCACAAGAGCTCATTCAGGAGAACAAAAGCCTGATTGTACTTCATATTGAAAGTTGTGTTTTGTGCAAGAACTATTACAATTTGGTTAATGAACTTGTTGAAAATCCACAAAATATCTGGGACGAAATTGAACCAGCGCAAAATTTGGCCAACAGCATAAGCAACTTCATTTTCGAAAACAATACCGGAGCAATCAAGGTTCCTTTATGGCTCAAAATTTCCAGTGCTGCAGCAGCAATCGTACTGGGATTGTTTATTGGAAGCACCGTTTACGATTCACGCGTTTCGGCTCAAAATACCGAAGCCTACTCTTATATTGAAACCGAAGACACTCTATATATGGCCGAAACCACTGAAATAATGTATTATTCAGCCATTATGGACAACGAAGGAGAATAACCATGACAAAAAAAAACATAACAATCTGGATTCTGGCTGTTGTAAGTACTGTTTCTACAACCGCACTAATAACTCTCTGGCTTATTCGCCCTGCAGTGCCCGACTTTAGAGGTTATCACCAAAACCATTTCAAGTCGCAGCAGCACGAAAGAATGGAAAAAGACAGGTTAATCAAAAAGCTTAACCTAAGGCCCGAACAGGAAAACAAATTTTTCGATTCACGAGCTGCGCACAAGCAACGTATAATGCCGATTTTCGAAAACATTGGTCAACTTAGAGAAATAATTTTTACCGAATTGGAAAAAGACAATTCAGATACCGTTTTAATCAACGACGCAATTGAAAAAATATCGGTTTACGAAGCCAACCTTCAGAAAGAAAGCGTTAACTATATGTTGTCAATGAAAGAATTCCTCGACCCGGTTCAGGTTGACAGTATGTTGGTATTTTTCTCAAAGGCAATGATGCCAATGGGCAGATGTGAGCATGACTCGACTCACCACAAATGCAGACAAAATCTAAACACAAAATAGGAGAAAACACAATGAAAAAGACCATTTTAATCGCATTAATTGCGGTATTCACAACAACAGGCGGACAGATTTTCGCACAGGATATGCAGGGTCGTGGGAACTGTTCTCAAACAAAAGGCTTGAACAAAGAACACAAATGCATGATTCCAGGATTGACCGAAGATCAACAGAAAAAAATTGATGCCCTTAAAGTCAATCATCAGAAGCAAATGCTTGATCTTAAAAATCAAATTAGGGAAAAAGAAGCCCGGTTGATTACTTTGACAACAGGCGACAAAATCAACAAAGATGAAGCTTTCAAGATTATTGACGAGATTTCTGTATTGAAAGCTACTCGCGAAAAGTCCAAACTCGATCATCGTCTTGCTATCCGATCGCTGCTCACCGACGAACAAAAACTTTGGTTCGATATGCATCAAGAAGGCAAAGGGATGAAACATGGAGGAATGGGCATGCATAACGGAATGGGAAGTGGGAGCTGCCAGGGACAAGGCCAGGGACATGGCAATGGACAGGGGTGTTGTCAAAACCACGGTAACCAATAAACTTTGAATCTGGGTGATTCAAAATTTGCAAGAAAGCTGCCTTTTAGAGCAGCTTTTTTATTATTCAGCAACCAACAAAACGTTTGCCCAGGCTGCAATGGCTAAACCTTCTCCAATAGAATCGACACCCTCGTTGGTTTTAGCTTTTACCGAGACCCTCGAACTATCCATATTTAAAGCACCTGAAATACTGTTCACAATCTCATCAATATATGGAGCCATTTTGGGTTTTTCGGCAATAATAACCGAATCAATGTTAGATATCATATAGCCCTTTGCCTGCACCATTTGAAACACTTTACTGAGCAGCAACATACTATCGGCATTTTTATATGCAGGATCGGAGTCTGGGAAATGGCCTCCAATATCACCTAAAGCAAGGGCTCCCAACAAAGCATCTGTAATTGCATGAGCCAGCACATCAGCATCGCTGTGCCCAAGAAGTCCAAATGAAGATGGGATACGTATTCCGCCAATAATGAGTGGTCGTCCTTCAACTATTCGGTGCAGGTCGTAGCCTATTCCCTGACGGATATCCATAAGCTAAATTAGTCTTTAACCTTATCGAAGTTGAACACCAGCGTAAAACGCAAAGTGTTTTCAAGTGGATTGCGTTGTTCGAGAGGAACGAGATAACTAAAATCGAGTCCAAACACATTGTAGCGTAGACCAGCACCTAATGTGATGTATTTGCGATTTCCTTTATACTTGTTTTCGTAGAAAAATCCAGCTCTAAGAGCAAACTGATCATCGTACCAATATTCAGTTCCAACAGAATAGTTGATTTCGCGCATTTCTTCCTTGAATCCACCTGGAGCATCAGAAAATGAGCCAAACATTCCACTTACAAGTGAGCGATTGGGATCTTTGCCATCGGCAATAACATAATCACCATTTGCATCTTTAATTGGTTGACCTGCAGAATCTTTAGCATAAATAGGAGGTGTTGGAACCAATAATTTATTCAAATCGAATGTAAATAACACTTTATTGTAATCGTCTATATCCATCTGCAACGATGGGCCTAATCGCAGATTAATTGGTATAAAAGAGCGGTATTGAATTTCGGTGTAGGTTATTTTTGCTCCAATATTCGACACATTTACACCAAACGAAAATAAACCAGGAGTTTTTCCAAGCTCTACATCTTTTTGATAATAGAAAGAAACATCAGTCGCTACCGATTGCCCGGGTTTCGATTGTGCACCATTTACAAAAATTCCTCCCGTGAGGTTCGAATAAATATATCGAAGTGCGACAGCACCACTGATATTATCGGAAAACTTACGGCAATAAGCTCCATCGATTGCAAATTCGTTGGGGCTGAACTGGCCAATTTCCTGACCAACCTGATCGGTAAAAATAATTTCACCCAGCGAAAAATATCGGAGTGACCCAGCGATAGTTTGATTATCGTCCAATTTTTTATATCCCGTAATGTACCCAAGGCTGATATCGTTAACCAGTTTCACTAACCATGGACTATACGATACCGAAAAGCCCATATTTTGATCAATAAACGCATATTTTGCAGCATTGTAGTGCATAGAATGAACATCAGGTGTTGTTCCGGCACCAGCGTCGCCCATTGCTCCACCACGAGCATCCGGGGCAATCAACAAAAAAGGGACTGCTGTTGTGATTGTATTTAAAAAATCACCTTCATCCTGACCTAAAACTCCACTATATGTTTGTGAAAAGGCCGAATGACCCGCAACTACAAAAAACAGTGACAAAAGGAATACTCTCATGATCGTCTTCATATCTTAAATAATTTGCAAAGTTAAAAAATTTTCATTTCAGGATAACCAACTTTTCGGACTTCTCAGCATATTGGCCATCACTGTTTTTAATTCTGACACGGTAAATATACACACCACGAGCAAGAGGATCTCCGTAATCGTCAGTACCATCCCACTGAATTGGATCGGCGCGAAATCCGCTGGTATTAACAGATTGATTGATTGTTTTTGCCAATTTCCCTGTGATTGTAAAAATCTGAATCTGAACTTCCAGCCCGCAACAAGGCTGATTGTGTTCGAACCAGAATTCGGTGTAGGTTGTAAAAGGGTTCGGATAGTTGAGCACATGCGAAATAGCCAAAATCGCAGAAGAAGTTACCACAAAATCGATACTGGCTTCCGAAGAATTATTGAGTATGTCCCACGCCTTCAAAGTCATGGTATGTGTACCTTCGGAAAGCGTTTTAAAAGGATAACGTACAGTTCCATTGGTATAGCTGTCGGTTTCCGCCTCGTAATAGTCGTTTAGCACTACCGATTCGCTTGTATTTGCATCGAGTGTAACTGTGAGGTCATGTCCAATACCTGTTCCTACTGTATTAATTCCATTTTCATCACTCAGAAAAGCAAGTAAAACCGGATCTTCATTTGTAGTTCCACCACTGATAAACTGATCATTATTAATAAAAAGTCGAATTTCGGGTCCGGTATTATCGTTGAGTGTTGTGTCGGCGCTACCACCAATAATAAATTCTTCATACCATCCGGTTGCATCGTTGGTACCATTCTCTGCATAATAGCTAATTCTTCCCTTTCCGAAAGTGTATTGAATATCTTTGGGAACCATAAACGAGAACGAAAACTCCCCATTGATAATACTTGCTTTCCCTTTATAAATAACATTTTTCTGCAACATAAACGAAGCCACATAATTCTCGGCTGGATTGTTTGCCAGTGTTTTCATTTCGAAAGCCTTATCGTAGACAGTTGGGTACAAAGTCCCATTATAGTTCGAAAGCATCACACCTGTCTGATCTGCTATATACCCTTTTATTGTAACATACGAAAGAGCAGAAATAGTATCGTCGAATACTCCAACAGTCTGCCCATTAATTTCAGTCGTTACAATTGTATTTTGAGGAATAGACATTGTAAGCGCCGGGTCGCCAATGAGCATGAAATTGCGCAAATATGAAACCGAACCATTATCTGTTTTTGCGAAGGCTGTTAATTCTCCTAACGTTGGATATCGGCCACTGCTTCTATCAAAAGCAGCATCATAAAACGAATTATTCAAAGCTTCGTTGTAGCTGGCATAAGCTAGTCGAGTTGTTGTGAGCAAAGCTATTCCACCACCCATTTTATTTAGAATCACATATTCACCGGCCGAAACACGTGCCGGGTCGTCGAAGCGACTAAACTCACAGGTTGCTGTAATGAAAACAGGCATATTGCAGGCATTGGTCCAATTTTGAATTGTTGGCACATCAAGAATGCGTTCGAGCGACCATCCCACTTCGCCACCATGACCTGTATAGTTGACAATGAGTGCGCCTTTCTCAACCCGCTGCGAAATAGCCTCATTTACTTCCGGACAACGTTCACCGCCTGTTGTGGTTACCTGATTATAGGCGTCAAGGTATATCTTATCTATATTAAGAAAATTAACCGTTGTATCCAACCTACGGGCCATATTGTCTGCCTGATTGGAGTGCAGGTTTCCGTCGCCATCGTCAGCAACAAAACATATCTGATTGCGCCAATCGGCCATATTTGAAATAATGCAACCACCTGCACTACAATTAGAATTGCTCACTTCGAGTTTGGTCTGTGATGTATACTTCTGCAGCTTGACGAGCATGGCATCGGCTTCTTCGGTTGAATTCACGGGCAAACGCCCTATGGCAATATCGAGACTACCATTACAATCGTATCCCTCGCTGTCATCGAGAAGACCAAAAAAATCGTCGGAGGCATATGATGATGTTGGCGAAACTGAATTGATTGATTCGAATGTTGGAACCAGATTATTGTTGTTGGTAACCCGGTTTTTGTAATCATAAGAGGCATCACCAACAAGTAATAGAAACTTGGGCAATTCGTTAGGTACAGAGGCTCTGTCGTAAAACATTTTCACAAAGTCGCGAATGGCAGTCGGATCTTGCTTACCCCCCGAAAATTCGTTATAAATCGATTGAGGATCGACGACCAAATAGCTGTACCCTTCCAAATCCTGATGCAACTGCCCAATTGCAGTGGCCTGAGAGCGAAAAACAGAATGTGAAACAATCAGATAATCGGTTTGAGACAAAGCATGCAAGTTTTGGTTGGAAACCACACCATTAAAAGCCGGTGTGTTATATAAAACACCGTTGAAAGCTATCAATTGTTTAAGCGAGTCATTGGGAATTGTAAACGAGAACTCGTTCGATACAAGAGTTCCCTTAACCTCAGCCGGATGTAGTGGATTCGAAACATCCCAAACTCTTACAGCAGAGGAAGCGTTTCCCAGTTTATATTCGCATAGATTTCCGATACCAGCCACAACCGGATTGCGAAAGCTCATTTGATTTCCGGAAAAAAGTAAATCGCGCCACACAAAAACCTGAATATAGTCAAGCCAACCCGAAGCCTCGCTGTTCCCGGACTGATTATAGGTTAGTAAAACAGGGATAGTATTGGAAGTTGGATTAAATTGAATACTGCCATTATTTTCCTTCGCATAATCGGAAGTATATCCGGAAGTAGCTGCAATGGAAATGTTTCCTGAGTTACTTCCACTTGAAAGCGTAAAAAGCGAAGCTGTAGATGAACGACCTGCCACTCCAGCACGAACTAATGCTAATGAATCTGTGATTATATTCGCAAAAGTAAACGAGTAGCTGCGGGTAAGCGATATGGATTCAAACACATCGCCAAACCAGTTTTTGCCGCTCTTAATAAGATTATATTGATTCAATTCATAGCCCGAAAAATCATAAAAACGGTCAACTGTGTGTGTTGGAACACCTGTCGATGAATTCAAATCGGAAATTCTCAAACCAGGTCCATTGTCAAATGTAATAAAATAGTAATTTTTATCGCTGTAAAGGTTTGTTTCCTGTTTGAAATTTGTTCCCGAACTATTGGTCCAGTATTGAATTCCTTCCGCATAAAACAAAATATAATCACTGGCATCAAAAGTTCCATCAGCGCCACCTTCAACATAAATGGCATTTTCCTCCAGGTCGTCAATTCTTGGTTCAGAATTTAGTTCCGGCAACATTCTGGGGCCATTGCCAAACAAACGAATTTGGGTCGGGTCTATATTTGAAGGATCAATGTTCCACGATTCCAGATCGCTATAGCTGATTTTGTAAATACCCGCTTGCGAAGTATTAATTTTGTACCAGGTTCCAGTGCTAAGAACCGACTGAGTAGCATAAGAGCGCTTTTGTTGTGAAATATCCTTATTCAAATTAACATTATCTGCTTCGAGACGATAATCTACCAGCTTTTCAATTTTACCGGTTACACTATTGCGACGCAACGAATTAACAAACACATAGGCCAGTGGGATTTTTCTCACAACCGAATATTGCACATTTAATTCAAAATCTGTTGAAATATCGCCAAGAACATCAGACGAAAGGCCAGATTCATCAACTTCAACTACATTTGCAACAAAGAGTTTAGGGTTAACAGTTGCTCCAGCTACTGGCATCTGAACACTTCGCACATAACAAGGAACAGACGAAAAATCTGAAATCACTGTGTTTTCAATTTTTGAACATGTTTCTGCTTGCTGCTGATCAGCAAATAAATTTCTATTTTGAGCCGAAATCAGCATCGGAAGTGTAAAAAGAAGAGTGAAAAATGATAGTTTCATAAAGGTAGTAACCTGGATTTTGTGTGAATAACACAATTATGTTTCTTTTATTGTGCAAGAGTATGCAACTACTTAGATATTGAACCCATGCTTTAGTAAAATACCTGTACAAAATTAGCAGCAAAATGTAACCTTTCAAAAAAAAAAGAGTATAAATTTTCGAGTTCGTTGTAATTATCCGAAAAAAATTGATATTTTTGTCATTAAATTAAAAACCGATGGCTGGACGTTTACCCAAATTCGTGTTGGCGGTTGTAGTTATTTCTACACTGTCGTTTAGTGATGCAGTTGCACAGGATCCGCATTTTTCGCAATACTACGCAAATCCTTTGTATCTGAATCCTGCCATGGCTGGCTCCCCAATTTGCCCTCGACTGATTTTAAACTACAGAAATCAGTGGCCAAGCATTTCAGGGCAATATGTCACTTACAATGCTTCATACGACCAGCATGTTGATGCGCTTTCAGGCGGAATTGGTCTTCTTGTGAATGTTGACCGTGCAGGGGAAGGCACATTGAGTACCACCATGGCCAGCGGCATTTATTCTTATCACCTGCCTCTTAGCCGCACATTTTCATTGCGTGCCGGAATTCAGGCAACATTTCTACAAAAAAATCTTGACTGGACCAAACTTACTTTTCCCGATCAGATTGATCCGCGTCATGGCTTTGTTTTCAACACCAACGAAGTATATCCTCCAGACGGACTAACCAAAACAGTTGCCGATTTCTCAACCGGTATTGTATTGTACAGCGAACGATTTTATTTCGGATTTTCAGCAGCTCACCTAACTACACCTAACGAAGGCTTCATTAGTTACTCCGAATTGCCGATAAAATACACCGTTCACACAGGCGCCATCATTAGTATTGAAGGGGATAATAGTCGCAAGCGTACTATTGAAGAAACAAGTATTTCTCCCAATATTATGTTCCAAAAACAGGCCGAATTCGAGCAACTCAACTACGGATTGTATCTGAATAAATTTCCTTTTGTTGGCGGATTATGGTATCGTCATAATTTCGACAACTCTGACGCTATGATTGTATTACTGGGCTTCATCCAACAGTCGTTCCGTTTCGGATATAGCTACGACCTTACTGTATCAAAACTCACAAACGCTTCAGGTGGTGCTCATGAATTCTCTCTGACCATTCAATTTGAATGTTCACCGAAAAGAAAAAGAATTCGTGCAATAAATTGTCCGTCATTTTAGTTAATTATTTAACTTTGAACCGAAAATTCCACGAACATGCTCAATAAAATCAGGATTATCAAGGGATTAATCGCGCTGGGAATCATTTCTATCGCCTTTACTTCATGTTACAAAGAAAGATCCCGTACCACCGCGTGGTACTACAACGACCCCAAATGGGGTGGTTTTGAAGTTGTCCCTTACGAAGAACAGGAAACCGGCCCTGGTTTGGTTCTTATCGAGGGCGGAACATTTGTAATGGGTCGTACCGAACAGGAAACCCCTTTCAAATGGGATAATGTTCCACGCCGTGTAACCGTTTCATCGTTCTATATGGACATGGCCGAAGTTACCAATGTTGATTACCGTGAGTATCTTTACTGGCTCAGCCGCGTTTTTGGCGTTGATTATCCCGAAGTTGTCAAGCAAGCATTGCCCGACACCTTGGTGTGGCGTTCGCGTCTCGGATACAACGAACCTTACGTTGAATATTATTTCCGTCATCCGGCATATGCATTCTACCCTGTAGTAGGTGTAAACTGGGTAAAAGCAAACCGCTATTGCGAATGGCGTACCGACCGGGTAAATGAATACATTCTTATTCGCGAGGGAATCCTGAAGGTAGACCCCAATCAACAGAACGAAGAAAACTTTAATACCGATGCCTATCTGGCAGGTCAGTTTGAAGGTATGGTTAAAAACGACCTTTACGATCTAAACCCCAATGGTGCCGGAACCCGTAAAGTACGCATTGAAGATGGTATTCTTTTGCCGAAGTACCGACTTCCGACCGAAGCTGAATGGGAATTTGCAGCTTTAGGTCTTATCGGTAATACATTATTTGAACGTGTTATAGAACGTCGGATTTATCCATGGAATGGTCACTTGCTACGCACCGACTATTACAAGAATATGGGTGAATTTACAGCCAACTTCAAGCGTGGCCGAGGTGATAATATGGGTGTAGCGGGCAATCTGAATGATGCCGCTGATATTACAGCACCTGTTTATTCATACTGGCCAAACGATTATGGTTTATACAACATGGCCGGGAACGTTGCAGAATGGGTTATGGATGTGTATCGTCCGCTCTCTTTTGAGGACTTTGACGACTTCCGCTCTTTCCGAGGCAATGAGTTTATGACTAAGCAACTCGACGAAGAAGGAATGATTGCAGAAAAAGATAGTCTCGGACGTATTGTCTGGCGGCCGGTTACTGCTGAAGAATCTGCCAGTCGTCGTAACTACCGCTATAGTGATAACCGTAATTTCCTTGATGGTGATTTTTCATCTTCAATTTATTACAATCAAGAAGATATGAAAGATGAAGAACAAGCCAATAAGGTTATGTATGAATATTCAAAATCATCTATGATCAATAATATGGCCCGTGTTTACAAAGGTGGATCATGGAAAGACAGAGCGTATTACCTCAGCCCTGGTGCTCGTCGCTTCCTCGATCAGGAAATGTCGACCGACTATATCGGATTTCGTTGTGCAATGGTTCGTGTTGGAAGTCCTATCGGATTCTAATAGTTCCTGCAAAAAATATGTAACTTTACCCCCATCTAACCCATGGGGGTTTTTTATGGAAGTAAATACTCTCTATCAGAAATTCTGCAATTCGGCTGGTGTATCAACCGATACGCGCTCTTTTAAGCGTGGAATGATTTTCGTTGCACTGAAAGGCGAAAGCTTCGATGCAAATACAATGGTCGACATTGCACTTAGGCAAGGTGCTTCGGCTGTGATTACCCAGAATCCTGCATTCAGCAATCACCCCGATTGTTATTATTGCAACGACTCACTGACCGCTTTGCAAGAATTAGCTTTGCTCCACCGAAAGCAATTGAAGGCTATCGTTATTGCCATTACCGGCACCAACGGCAAAACAACCACCAAAGAATTGATGCGCGAAACGTTGAGTACTGCTGGAAAAGTACAGGCTACCGAAGGGAACTTAAATAATCATATCGGGGTTCCGCTCACACTGCTTAAAATTAAGAATGACACCAACTTTGCTATCATTGAAATGGGGGCCAATCATCCCGGAGAAATTGACTTTTTGTGTAAAATAGCTTTGCCTGATTATGGTCTGATTACCAATATTGGTCGCGCTCATTTGGAAGGCTTCGGCAATTTCGATGGGGTTGTTCAAACAAAAACAGAACTTTACCGGCACATCGCCATTCATGGAAAAGCTATTTTTGTAAACGAAGATGATTCTTTGCTGCTTTCTTTATCGGAAGAACAAAAAAGAATTCTCTACGGTACTACAGCATTCTCGGTAAAAACAGCAGAATTACACAATCCTCTGTTAGAATTTGGGTGGACATATAATGATAAGGTATATCAAACGAAAACGCAGCTAATCGGCGAATACAATACGCCAAACATACTGGCATCAATAGCAGCGGGATTGTATTTTGGGGGAAATCCCAACAATATTCATCTCAAGTTGCAAAAATATACTCCTGGCAATATGCGGTCGCAGTGGATTGATACCGGGCGCAACAAACTAATTCTCGACGCCTACAATGCAAATCCATCGAGCATGGCAAAGGCTCTTACCAATTTCGACACATTGAAAGGCTTCGACAAAATTGCTATTCTGGGAGATATGCTCGAACTTGGCATTTACTCAGCCGAAGAGCACCAAAATATATTGAAGTTGCTTTCGACATTGAATGTAAAAAAAGCTGTGCTAATCGGACCTGAATTTATGCAATGGGAAAAAAGTTATAGCATGTTCGATTTTTTCATCAACACCAATGAAGCCATACAAAAATCGAAACTCAATGATGTTTCGAATTGTTTAATGCTGTTAAAAGGATCCAGAGGTATTGGCGTAGAGCGAATCAAAAACATTTTATGATAACGGAAAACAATCTTGCTGATTGGCATTTTGGGATCGGAATCATGTCGGGAACATCCCTTGATGGAGTCGATATTGCATATTGTGGCTTTCGTCTGAGTAATTCGGGCTGGGAATATCGGATTGAGCAGGCCGAAACTATTGGGTATTCGTCATTGATACTTCGAATGCTCCATCGAATGCCCGAAATGAATGCAGTTGAACTTATTAAATCGGACAGAGAACTTGGAAGCTATTATGGAAATATTGCCGCTGATTTCATTAAAAAGCACAATATTGAACCAGAATTTCTTTCTTCGCATGGACACACCATTTTTCATAATCCAGCTTATGGCTACACTTTTCAAGCTGGCCATGGAGCCAATATTGCTTTAGAAGCAGGGGTTCCGGTTGTTTGCGATTTCCGAAGCGGCGATGTAGCTCTGGGGGGGCAAGGAGCCCCTTTGGTCCCTGTCGGCGACGAACTTTTATTTTCGCAATATGATGCATTGGTCAATATGGGCGGATTTGCCAATATATCGATGAATATAAATGGCAAGCGCCTGGCTTGGGATATCTGCCCTGTGAACATTGTATTGAATTATTTTGCGAGGCTAAAAGGCTCCGAATACGACAAAAATGGCCAATGGGCAAAGACAGGAATTCTTTGCACCGAACTTCTGAGAGAATTAAACGATATCTCATATTATTCGCAGCAACAGCCCAAATCGCTCGGACGTGAATGGGTTGAATCTGCATTTCTACCAGTAATTCAAAAATATATCAATTTAAGCGTCGACGATATTTTATGCACTGTTGCTCATCATGCTGCAAATCAAATAGCAGATGCAGCAGCAAACAAAGAAAAAGTTTTGTTTTCCGGAGGTGGAGTAAGAAATACATTTTTGATGAGTCTTATTCGTTCGAAATCGGGACAAAGAGCTATTGCCGCCGATTCTATACTGATCGATTTTAAAGAAGCATTGGTATTTGCCTTTCTTGGTTGGTTACGCATAAATCGAATTTGCAACACTCTGGAATCGGCTACCGGAGCTAAAAAAGCCATCAGTTCAGGTGCCATTTATTTGCCATAATAAAACACTTGCAACAAACGTTTTAATTAACAGTTTGGTGTTGACAACATCAACTTGGTTGTAAAATCGGGATTGCAAAATGGGGGTAACTTTACGGCAAATTCAGTATTTATGTTAACGACTATTTTTCTTCAGATTGTTCAGGGTGCCGACACAGCAGTTGCCGACACGGTAAAAAAAACAGTTGATGCTGCCACGCAGCAATACGACAAACTTTCGTATTGGGATCTAATGCTTAAAGGCGGTCTCTTCATGATTCCGCTGGCTATTTTGCTTTTGATAGCAGTTTATATCTTTTTCGAACGCTTTATGGCAACCAATAGAGCCGCCAAAGAAGACACCGGCTTCATGACCAACATTAAGCAATATATTTTGGACGGGAAAATCGATTCTGCTTTGGCTACATGCAGAAGCAATTCAAGTCCAATGGCGCGAATGATAGAAAAAGGTATTCAGCGAATTGGAAAACCGCTCAACGACATCTCGGCTGCCATCGAAAATGTTGGAAAACTCGAAGTAGCAAAACTTGAAAAAAGTGTTGGTTTTCTTTCAACTATTGCCGGTGTTGGACCTATGTTGGGGTTTTTAGGAACAGTAAGTGGAATGATCTCCGCTTTCTACCAGTTATCGAAATCGGGAAATAATATTGATATTGGCATTTTGTCGGGTGGTATTTACGAAGCTATGGTCACCACTGTTGCTGGTCTTATTGTAGGGATTTTGGCATATCTGGCCTACAATATCATTGTAGCCCGAGTAGAAAAAGTGGTATATATGCTCGAAGCACGTGCAACTGAATTTATGGATATTCTGAACGAACCCGCATAAGCGAAAAGTTATGAACATTAGAACCAGAAATAAGCGTGCCGCCGAATTCAACTCCGCCTCGATGTCGGATCTTGTGTTCCTGCTGCTCATTTTCTTCATGCTCACTTCTACGCTGGTGAGTCCGAATGCCATTAAGCTTCTGTTACCAAGCAGTAACAGCGACCGCACAATGGCTCCCAATAAAGCTGTAACCATCTACATCGATGACAATTTTCAATATTTTGTTGAAGAAGTACCCGTTGATGCGAATGGACTGAAGACCGGACTTGCACAACAGCTCGAAGGACAAACTGAAGCATCGGTTGTATTACGCACCGACGCTACTGTTCCCATTCAGTTTGCAGTGAATGTAATTGATATTGTGAATGCCATCAACAAGCAAAAAGGCACTAAACACAAAGTAATTCTTGCAACCCGGCCCGAAGATCAGCCGTAAACATTAAAAAATATTGCCATGGAAAAGAAACGTAAAAAACTCGCCGCTTTATTCACCCTGCTTTTCAGCTCGGTAGTAGTAGTATTGTTGCTTTTTCTGTATTCGTTCCGTACTCCCCTGCCCCTTCCCGAAGAAGAAGGTGTTGTAATTGAACTTGGCGGTGGAGGAGGTGGTGGTGGAAGCGACACATATGATGAGGTATTCGACAATATCAACTCATCGAATGCCAATACAGGCGATTTGAACGAAAATTACGTTACTCAAGGCACTGAAGCTGTGAATTATAGTGCTGGCCAAACAAGCACCGGAAACAACAACAATAATTCGAACAAAGTTGACAACCATATTACCAATTTCACCTGGGGCCAAGGAAGTGGAACTGGGACGGGAAATGGAAGTGGAAACGGAAGTGGCACCGGTAGTGGAAATGGCTCAGGTGTTGGTTCGGGTGATGGACCTGGAGTTGGACCTGGCAGCGGTCCGGCTTATTCGCTCAACGGTCGTAGTGGAAAAAGCATTCCCAAACCTAAATACACCGAAGACGACCAAGGAAAAGTGGTTGTAACCATTTGGGTCGATAAACAAGGCAATGTTACACGTGCAGAACCAGGAGCAATTGGAACTACTGTTTCGAATCCAACCTTGTGGAATGCAGCCAAAACTGCAGCATTACAAGCCAAATTTGATGTAAACAACGATGCTCCTGAAGTTCAGAAAGGAACCATTACCTACAACTTTATCAAGCTTAATTAGAGCACTTTAATAAATACTCAAAAGAGGCAAGTTGAAAAGCTTGTCTTTTTTATTTCACCGGAGGATAATCAAGCGAATAGTGAAGACCACGACTTTCTTTACGATCTTGCGCCATGCGGATAATTAAATATCCAACGTTAATCATATTGCGCAATTCGCATATTTCTTTAGTCACAACTGACCGCTTGAAAAGCTCTTCAGTTTCTTCGTAAAGAATATTCAATCGATTAAAAGCACGTTTCAGACGCAGATTTGAACGGACAATACCAACATAGCTGCTCATGATTGAATTGAGTTCTTTCCGTGTTTGCGTGATAAGAACCATTTCTTCGTTCAACACAGTTCCTTCGGCATCCCATTCGGGAATATCCATATTTTGCTCAACGCCATGAACAGCCTGAATTGCGTGCATTGCAGCACGATGACTGAAAACAGCAGCTTCGAGAAGCGAATTCGACGCCAAACGGTTTGCCCCATGCAATCCGGAGCTTGCTACTTCGCCAGTAGCGTATAAATTCCCGATATTGTTTTTGCCAAATTCGTCAATTTTAATTCCCCCACACTGATAATGAGCTGCAGGAACAACCGGAATCATATCGCGTAAAATGTCGATTCCCTTACTTAAGCAATGTGCATAAATGGTTGGGAAATGGGTCAGCAATTTTTCTTTTCCGAGATGACGTGCGTCGAGAAAAACGTGATCGGAACCGCTCAACTTCATTTCATTATCGATTGCCCGTGCAACAATGTCGCGCGGAGCCAGCGAAGCACGCTCGTCGTACTTTTGCATAAACTCCTCACCATTAATGGTTTTGAGAATTGCACCTGCCCCGCGAATAGCCTCTGTAATCAGAAAAGCAGGTCTTTCGCCAGGCGAATAGAACGACGTGGGATGAAACTGAACAAATTCCATGTTTTCGACTTCGCCTTTGGCTCGATATACCATTGCTACTCCGTCGCCGGTTGCAACATCCGGGTTCGTCGTGTTTCCATAAACAGTTCCGCTTCCACCTGTTGCGATAAGCGTTAGTTTTGAAATAAATGTATCGACGGTTCCTGTTTTGGGATTGAGTACATATGCTCCAAAACAGGTAATATCAGGCGATCTGCGTGTTAATTCAATACCCAAATGGTGTTGTGTAATGATTTCTATTGCAAAATAGTTTTCAAGCACTGTAATATTTGGGTGTTCACGAATTTGTCGAGTAAGAGCACGTTGAATTTCGGCACCTGTTTGGTCTTTGTAGTGAAAAACACGCTTCTCGCTGTGTCCGCCTTCGCGGGCCAAATCGAAATCGCCTTTGACGTTGCGGTCAAACATGGTACCCATCTCAATAAGCTCTCTGATGCGCTCGGTGCTTTCTTCGATGGTGAAGCGAACCACTTTCTCGTTGTTCAATCCAGCTCCGGCATTGATGGTGTCGCTGATATGTTTTTCGTACGAATCGGGGTCGTACATTACAGCGGCAATTCCACCCTGGGCATAATGGGTTGCTGTTTCGTCGAGCTCAGACTTGGTAAGAATAATCACTCTGCCATGTGGCGCAACCTTGAGCGCATACGACAGACCTGCAATTCCGCTACCAATAATCAAAAAATCGCAATAATGTTTCATTTTATATCTCCAGCAAATTTGTAATGCTGCCGTTTTCGGAATCGAGCAACAGAGGATTTTCAATGAATTCTTTAATTTTCAAAAGAAATGCAACGCTTTCGCGGCCATCAATCACGCGATGATCGTACGATAAAGCCACATACATCATTGGAGCGGCCACAATGGCACCGTTTTTCACAACCGGGCGTTCAACAATGTTGTGCATACCAAGAATTGCACTTTGTGGCGGATTGAGAATAGGCGTCGAAAGAAGTGACCCAAACACACCACCATTGGTGATAGTGAACGTTCCACCTTGCAAATCGGCAAGTGCAATTTTTCCACTGCGAGCTTTTTCGGCCATTGCTGCAATTGCTTTTTCGACCGTTACAAGAGAAAGAGTTTGTACTCCACGAATAACAGGCACCATCAATCCTTTTGGAGTACTTACGGCAATGCCAATATCGTTGAAGTTGAATTTAACAATATCGTCGCCATGAATTTGCGCAGCTACTTGCGGAAATTCGCTCAGAGCTTTTGAAGCAGCAAGTGTAAAAAACGACATCATGCTGAGCTTAACACCATGTTTCGACAGAAAAGCATCTTTGTGTTCGCTTCGAAAAGCCATAATTGCACTCATGTCGATTTCATTAAACGTTGTCAACATGGCCGTTTCATTCTTCACTGCAACCAATCGGGCCGCCAGCTTGCGACGCAACATGCTCATTGGCTCCAACATTTCGCCTTCTGTTTTTATGCGGGCTGGAGCTGTTTTTTGCTTGCTTGGTTCTGGTTTGTTGTGGTTTTCGATAAAATCTTTCACATCTGCCACACCAAAACGGTGCTTCTTCAAATAGCTGATAAATTCAGCCTCGGTGAAGCCTCCACCTTTCAAAACATTGCGCGCAAGAGGAGTCAGCTTTAATTGTTCATCCTCTTTTTGAATATTCCGATTTGGTGAAGCAGTAGTATTTTCAGCAACAAGCTCTGGTTCTGCTACTGCATTTTTATCTGGGACATTTTCTCCTTCGGCGGCTGTGATTCGGGCAACCGTGGCGCCTATCTTCACAACTTTTCCAACTTCAGCAAGAATTTCGATAGTTCCTGAAACAGGTGCTACTATGGAAAGAGTAGCTTTTTCGCTATCAATTTCGGCTATTTCGTTGTCTTTTTCAACAAAAGCACCATTTTCAATAAGCCACGATGCTATTTGCGCTTCGGAAACCGATTCGCCGGGACTTGGGACAACAATATCTATAACATTCAACATCATATTTTCGGGATTAGCGGTTTGCAAACTGCCATTCTTTTTCGGAGCAAATCATTCGGCATTCCGATTTTACGCGGTCGCACGAACATTCGCCAAATGCTTTTTCAATAATTTTCGATTGTCGGATTTTGTGCAAATCGTACGATCCGGTTGCGGGGCTTCCCATATCGGGGCGACAAACTACACGTAGTGAAGGACCTGTGAAACGGCGGGCAACAAAAGACCATGGGCCCATGTTTCCAGGCTCTTCCTGCACCCAAACCCAATCGGTCGCCAATTTGTATTGCTCGGCAATTTGAGCAAGCTCAGCGCTTGGGAACGGGTAAAGTTGCTCGACACGGACAATTGCCGTTGTTTTATCTTGACGTTTTTCGCGCTCGTTGAACAACTCGTAATACAATTTTCCCGAGCAAAGCAATACGCGCTTAACATTTTCTGCAACAACAATATTGTCGGGAATAACTGGCTGAAATGCTCCATCTGACAATTCTGTCAGTTGCGATTTAACCTGCGGATGGCGCAAAAGACTCTTTGGCGTAAATAATATGAGTGGTTTACGAAAATTGAACTTTACCTGACGACGCAATAAATGAAACAAATTGGATGGGGTGGTGGCGTTTACCACAATCATATTGTTGTCGGCTGCCAAAGTAAGAAAACGCTCGATGCGGGCACTACTGTGTTCGCTCCCCTGCCCTTCGTAGCCATGCGGCAAAAACACCGTTAGACCATTCTGAACATTCCATTTTTCTTCGGCAGAGCTTATGAATTGATCGAAAATAATTTGAGCACCATTGGCAAAATCGCCAAATTGCGCTTCCCAGATGGTAAGACCTTTGGGAACCGCAAACGCATAGCCATATTCGAATCCAAGAGCACCATATTCGGAAAGCGACGAATTGTAAATTTTCAGCTGAGCACCATCAACGCCACCAAAAACACAATGTTTTTCCTCCGATTCATCAATTGTGAGAGCTGCATGGCGATGACTGAAAGTTCCACGTACAGAATCCTGTCCGATCAGGCGCACAGGAAAACCTTCGTACTTCAGCGAAGCATATGCGAGCCATTCTGCTGTTCCCCAATCGATTTCGTGCGATTCGAGAATTTGCTTTCTTCGATCATCAACAATAGCACGGGCTTTGGCAAAAAATGCTTTCCCATTGGGAAGAGTTGTGATGGTATCGCCAATCTGGCGCAAAATTGCACCAGAAATAGTTGTATCGACTGTGGGGAAAACATCATAGCTGCCAAGTTTGGTATAATCTTTCCACAAATGTTCCAAAAATGAACCAATATGCGACTTTGGAGTTCGATTGGCTTCGGTAATGCTTTTTTCGAGATCGGACAGATAATCATCGTCCATCTTTTTCACATCAGCAACCGAAACTATATTTTGCTCTTTCAGCTGTTTCAGATAAATATCGCGCACGTTTGGATGGTTCGCAATGGCCTTATAGAGTGTTGGCTGTGTAAAACGTGGTTCGTCACCTTCGTTGTGCCCAAATTTTCGATACGACAACACATCAATAAAAACATCTTTGTGAAAGGTCTGCCGATAGTGAAAGGCCAATTCGAATACTCTGACAACTTCTTCGGCATCGTCGCCGTTGACATGAAAAACCGGAGCCTGGATTACTTTTGCAACATCGGTACAATATGTGCTCGAGCGCGATTCGAGATAGTTGGTTGTAAAACCAATCTGATTATTAATTACCACATGAATGGTTCCACCGACATAATAAGGTTCAAGTTCACTCATCTGGAGAATTTCGTACACAATTCCCTGGCCAGCAATTGCGGCATCGCCATGAATAAGAATTGGAAGCACCTTATTGTAATCGTTTTCGTAAACATGATTAAGCAAACCTTTGGTGATGCCCTGAACAACTGGATTTGCAGCTTCGAGGTGCGAAGGATTGGGAACCAAAGTGATTCTACATTTTCGGTCGGGACAATCGGAAGATGAGGTGAAACCAAGATGGTATTTCACATCTCCAAGCAACGATTCATCGTCGTACGCTTTCCCAGAAAACTCGGTAAAAATCTCATTCACAGGCTTATGCAAAATATTCGCTAACACATTAAGTCTGCCTCGATGCGCCATTCCAACGTTGACTGAGCGAACACCAGCTTCAATACCCATTTCAATCAGAAAACTGAGCCCTGGAATTACAGATTCACTTCCTTCAACTGAAAAGCGTTTCTGTCCCGGGAAACGATTGTGAATAAACTTTTCGAACAACACAGCCTCAGTAAGTTTTAGCAGAATGTTTTTTTTCTTCTCCTCAGAAAACTCAACAGGAGCAATTTCCACCTGCCTTCGAATCCAGTTTATCTCATCAGCATTGCGAATGTAGGTGTAGTCGGATCCAATGGAACGACAGTAGAAATTGTCGAGTGTAGCAATAATCTGACGCAAAGTTACTTTTCCCAAGCCAATTTCTTTCCCTGCATCGAAAGTACGGTCTAAATCGGCTTCGGCTAATCCAAAATTCCGAAAATCAAGCGTTGGAGAATAGGTACGACGCGTACGAACCGGATTTGTTTTTGTAAACAAATGTCCACGTTTACGGTAATCGTCTATTAAAGCCAGTACTCTAAATTCATCTGAATTGGTTTTTGAGACCTCTGTGTTGTCATAGTTGGTACGAGCAAACTCAAAGCCTTCGAAGAACGTGCGCCAGCCGGGTTCCACCGAAGATGAATCGCTCAGATAATGCTGATACAAATCGTCAATATATTCAGGCGAATTTGGGGTCAGGTATGATTTAGAATCCATGTTAATGATATCTGAAGACAAAATTAAGAATTTAAAAAGAACGGGGTTGGGTTTTAGGGATGATATATGACAAGGTGTAATCTTGTTTGGGTTTCAGATAAATTTGTCAGGTAATATTATATTTTCATTTTTTTCCAAAAGCCTATTCTTATTGCTAAAAACTCCGGTACAATCTTTGTTATTAATGTTATAACTCACCAAAAGCCCAAAGTCATGAAACCCATTTACATTTTTTTCTTCTTTCTTTTTGCATTTACTTTTGCTAATGCGCAAATTGTGTATAAAACCACTTGGAAAAGCGAAGCCGACAAAGTGGTTTATGTAACCGACTGGAAGAGCGAAGCCGACATGATTGTATATGTAACCGACTGGAAAAGCGAAGCTAAACCCGAATCAGGAATTTGGTATTTCTCCGACTGGAAAAGTGAAGCCAATTGGGTGGTTTACTTCACCGATTGGAAAAGCGAAGCCGATTTGGTTATTTATTTCTCCGACTGGAAAAGCGAAGCCGGCTATACCAACTGATACAAAATCAATCTCTTTCTAATCCGCAACAACACCAGTATCTGCAATAATAAAAAAGCCGTCAGAAAAACTGGCGGCTTTTTATTATTCTAGCAATTTGCAACTTTGTTTTTTCAAAATCAATATCTTTGGCTCATGAAAATTTGTTTTGAATATAGTCTATTGCTTAAGCAAAAATACATATATCCTTTCCTGCAATGGAATTTTCGGGACAAAACCGAAAAACCTAACAAGTAAGTAAACAAAAAAGGAGGCATCAAATGGCTGATCAAATTTCGGATGTAAACATTTACTTTGACAAATTCATCAATTTCTGTTTCGAATATGGTCCCAATCTTATCGGAGCTATACTGGTTCTTGTTATTGGATTATGGATTACACGAATAATCACTAAAAGTGTCGCAAAAACACTTTTGAAGAAAAATACCGATCCATCTCTCATCCCTTTTATCAGAGGTCTAATCGGAGTTGTACTGAAAATTCTGATTATTATTTCCGTAATGGGGATGGTGGGTATTCAAATGACATCATTCATTGCGCTGCTTGGCGCGGCCGGTCTTGCAATAGGCATGGCTTTATCGGGAACGCTTCAGAATTTTGCCGGTGGAATTATTTTACTTGTATTCAAACCATTTAAGGCGGGTGATTTCATTGAAGCTCAGGGCTATATTGGCACAGTAAAAGGTATTAGTATTTTTACAACTACATTGAATACTGTTGATAAAAAGCTTGTTATCATTCCTAATGGGCCACTTGCTACCGGTCCTATGACAAATTTTTCAACAGAACCCATACGCAGAGTCGATTGGAATTTTGGAATTGCATATGGCGACGATATGGAAAATTTCAAAAAAGCCATTGCTGATTTCATCTCGGAGGATGAACGAATTTTAGATGACCCTGCTTTTTTTATAGGTCTATCTGAATTTGGAGATAGTTCTGTGAATTTTACAGTGAGAGCATGGGTCAATAGCGAAAACTACTGGGATGTTTTCTTCGATATGAACGAAAAAGTCTATAAACGTTTTGGAGAGTACAAGCTCAACATCCCTTTTCCACAAATGGATATTCATATGACAAAAAACTAAAAAAACATTTGCAGATTACTCTTATCCGCTTTGCAGAATCAATTCATGTCGGATTTTTTTTATCGAGTTCCTTTTTGATTTCGACTAAAAATTCCCGCATACGAAGCAACGTTGACCGAATAGTGGCACTTCGTTCAAGTTTTTTGCGATCGGATTTGAGCCTTTCGCGCGCACCTTTCAGGGTGTAGCCTTTCTCCTTGGTCAGATAATAAATGGTATCAAGCAGCAAGATATCCTGCTCGGTATAAAACCGATTCCCCTTTTTGTTTCGCTTTGGCTGAAGTTCCGGAAATTGTTTCTCCCAGAAATGGAGTGTTGATGGCTGAACTTTGTAGCGTTCGGTCACCTCCCCAATAGAATAAAATAATTTACTGTCTTTGCTCTCAACCATGCACAAAAATACACATTTTGAGTAAAAGTACAGCGCCGCTTCAAATATTCATCTATTTAGAGACGAACCTTGCTGAAAGCAAATCAACATTAGGCATTATTGCAACTATTGCTACAGGTATTCTGTTTGTCATCTGTCAGACAACTGACAAACATCCAATAACCTGATATATGCACTTTTACATTTTCCCAAGACTTGATCGCCATAAAGTCACACCACAAATTTACCCCCAATCATCTAACAATAAACACCTTACTAATTATATTTTTAACAAAATAAATTCCAAAGACTTTCTCGAAAAATTCTGATAGTTGCCAGCTCTTCACTCAACGCCCATTATTTTCTATCTTTGCTGCATGTATTCGGTAAATGATTTATTGGTAGAGTTTCCCGGGCGAATTTTGTTCGATCGGATAGGTTTTGTGATAAATGCACGTGATCGCATTGGGCTGGTTGGTCGCAATGGGGCAGGAAAATCGACCTTAATGAAGATATTGGCTGGAATCGACCGTAGTTATTCGGGCTCAGTTGCATTTCCTAAGGATAAAACTGTAGGTTATCTAATTCAGGAACGCAGCTTCACTTCGTCGAAAACTGTTTATGAAGAAGCTGAAACGGCCTTTGAAGAACTTCACCGTTTGAATGCCGAATCGGAAAAAGTAACAGCAACAATGTTGGCTAGTACCGATTACGAATCGGTTGAATACACCAAACTATCCGAGCGGCTTCATGAAATTACTGAAAGACTTAACATGATGGGAGGTTCGCATTATGGTGAAGCCATCGAAAAAGTATTGAAAGGTCTTGGTTTCGAGCGCAACGACATGTTTAAACCCATGTCGGAATTCAGCGGCGGCTGGCAGATGCGAGTTGAGCTTGCCAAATTGCTGCTGAGCCGTCCTGACCTGCTATTGTTAGATGAACCAACCAACCACCTTGATATTGAAAGTATTCAATGGCTCGAATCCTATTTGCAGGGTTACCCAGGAGCCGTTATTTTGGTTAGCCATGACCGTGTACTGCTCGACAACGTAACAAGCCGCACCATTGAAGTACAACAAGGCAGACTCTACGATTACCCTGCTGCATATTCCGATTATATTGAGCTTCGGATGCAACGCATCGAACTACAGAATGCAGAGCTCAAAAATCAGCAGAAAGAAATTGCACAAATAGAAGCATTTGTTGAGCGGTTTCGCTACAAAGCCAGCAAAGCCAAACAGGTTCAATCGCGTGTGAAAATGCTACAGAAATTTGACGATATAGGTATTGACTCAACGGACAATTCACGTATGGTTTTTCGGTTTTCGCCCGCACGCGAAAGTGGTAAAATTGTGGTTGAGGCAAAAAATGTAGCTAAATCGTATGGTGAAAAAAAAGTAATCAATCCTTTCGATTTTATCATTGCCCGCAACGAACGCATTGCGCTAGTCGGACAGAATGGACAAGGGAAAACCACTCTGCTAAAAATGATTGTTGGAGATATTCCTTTCGATGGCGAGCTAAAGTTAGGACATAATGCTTTATTGGGTTATTTTGCACAAAACCAGACCGAAAAGCTCGATAGAAACCTAACGGTATTCGAAACACTTGAACAAATTGCAGACAGTGATACACGACCAAAACTCCGGAACATTTTAGGAAGTTTTTTGTTTGGAGGGGAAGATATTGAAAAAAAGGTGTCGGTATTATCGGGTGGCGAAAAAACACGTTTAGCTCTGGCAAAAATGTTACTTCAGCCTATTAATTTTTTGGTGCTCGACGAGCCAACCAACCACCTTGATATGGCAGCTAAAGATGTATTAAAAAATGCATTATTACATTTTAATGGCACGCTAATTATAGTATCGCACGATCGCGATTTTTTGTCGGGGCTTACCACAAAAATTTTTGAATTCCGCGAAAATAAAATTCGCCAAATCGACGATTCTATAAGCGAATTGATGGATCGACGCAAAAACGAAGAACTACAAAACAATATCAAAAACAATCAATCGTCCGAAGAAAAAGAACTAAGTGTAAATAAGCTACAGTATTTGGAAAACAAGGAGCGGGAAAAAGTCAGAAGAAAACTTGAAAAAAATGTAGCAGAAACTGAAAAAAACATTGACGAAAAGGAAAAATTAATTGCAAATATTGAAAGTCTGTTAGAGAATCCCGACTCGCTGCCTAATGGTGAAAACATTGAAAATCTGACAGCTACGTATAAAAAATATAAAGATGAATTAGACACCTGTTTACATGTGTGGGAAGAGCAGCAAAACGAGTTAAATTTATTTCTATCGGACTCAGATTAAAATTAATATGTATATTTGTATCCTTAAGGGGGATTAGTATATATGTATTCTGGGTTTTTTCTGACAATTCTGTCAAGGATTATTAGAGTATTTTGCGAAAAATTGCAAAATACAGTAATTCTCTGCCTAGACAGGCCCTTAGATTTTGCTTTAAGCTATTTCGTATTTTCATTATCAAATACTGATTATCAGGTTATTTGGTTATTGAATAATGGAATAAAACACACCTCATCTACATCAGCTTGTTAAAAATACGACCATATGAAAAAAATTTTAATTGTCTTTGCATTTCTGATTCAAACATGTTTTTTGTTTGCTCAAACAATTCCAGACAGGACGCAATGGCACACTTGGAAAATTCATATTTCCGGAGTTGATAGTCCTTCAAAAGCCGACTATTTAAGCAGAAGTTTGGAAAAAATGAATCTCGTATTATTTTCTGCATTCAGTTACCTTGATGGAAATGGTTTTGTTGTTTCATCGATGTTGAACATCGATAATATTATTTCCTACACTAACAACTCAGGCAAAGGATTTTACATCGACGAATTCGAAATAGCAGATCTTACCGATTCGTTGTTTTTGAATATTTATTTGCTCCGCAATAACATCATGATTAACAATGCCTTTAACCAGAAGCTTCCCTACCTACGGGTTGGAGCAAATAGTGAACTGTCCGATTTGCTATTTTCAATAGCCAGAAATGAATTATTGCGAAGGTTTTATGTACTGAATCCGCAATACAGGTCTGTTGAAGATGAACAAAACAATTAATTCCTGAGAATTATGAAAAACATATACTTTTTTTTGCTCTTCGTGTTCCTGGTAAATGTCCGCGTAAGTTTTTCGCAGTGCTCCAATTGCGGCACAAATAACCCGGTAGTAACAACATCTGTAAATGTAAATCAGACATTAATTGTAAGCACAACTATGTCGGGGGGAAATTACACCACATTTAATGTTGTTGCTGGCTTAACATACACATGGAGTACCTGTGGTGACACAGATTTTGATACTGAATTGACTCTTTTTCAAGGAACTGGATGCAGCGGAACTGAGTTGGCTTACAACGACAATTTTTGCGGAGATCAATCCCAAATCACTTGGACGGCTACATTTACCGGAGTTGTCACCATACTTTTGACAGAGATGGACTATATTTTATGGGTTATTCCTGATCCTTGTCAAACCAATTCCGACCAAATGACGCTCTCAGTCTCGTGTTCCGATATGCCAGTTGGTTGCAGCGATGCTGCACCTTTTTGTACCGGCACAACCTATAACTTTCCACTCATGGTTGGTTCAACAGCAGAATCGGGTCCCGACTATGCATGTTTGGGATCGCAACCCGATCCTGTTTGGTATTATTTGCTTGTGGATAATCCGGGAGACATCATTATATATATGGAATCTCCCACCGGCAATGATATCGATTTTATATGCTGGGGCCCTTTCACATCAGCCACCGGCTCTTGCACTGCTGGTATGACATCCAATTGCACTTCATGCCCCAACAATACCACCAGTCCCTCTTTTTATCCAAGTGGCAATACAGTTGACTGTAGTTTTGATGCAGCTTCTTACGAGACATGCCATATACTGGGGGCTTTGTCGGGTCAATACTATATGCTTTGCATAACTAATTATTCACAAGCCGCAGGAACCATTACATTTACTCAAACAGGCGGAACCGGAACCACAAATTGTAATATTGTGTTTTGTGATATGACAAACCTTAGTGGCCTGGCTTCGGCCTGCGACCCTGTCACAAACGATTATTCCGTAGATGGAGTTATTGTTTTCAACGATCAGCCATCTACTGGGCAATTAATTGTAACAGACAACGGTGGCAACTCGCAGACGTTCAATCCTCCATTTGTAAGCCCGCTTTCCTATACGTTGTCCGGCATCAATTCGGATGGGGCAACACATACTATTACTGCTTATTTTACCGACGCACCAACTTGTCAGTTGACATTTGATTATACGGCACCGGTTTCGTGTAATAATTGTTCGGCAGATGCAGGGCCGGACCAATCATTGTGTGGGCTTACAGCTACTATGGGGGCTATAACACAGGTAGGAGATATCAATACATCATGGTCGTCAACAGATCCGGGAGTTGTTTTTACTGACGCAAGTGATGCCAACTCTGACGTTACAGTTCCTTTAGCAGGAGCCTATACATTTACCTGGACAATCACCAACAGTCTTGGACTTACTTGTAGCGATGATGTAATTGTTACATTTAACGATTTGCCATCTGTTTCTGCAACTGCAAGCCCTTCATCTATTTGTATAAATAGTTCCAGTGATATTTCCGCATCAGGAGCCGACACATATGTTTGGGATAATGGATTGGGTAATGGAAACACATTCAATGTTACTCCTCTTTCAACTACAATTTATACTGTAACTGGCACAAATACAGCAACAAGTTGCAGCAATACTGCGAATGTAACAGTAACAGTTAATACTAATCTGGTTGTAAATATATCACCTGCCAGTCCAATGGTTTGCGATGGCGACGATATTATACTTACTGCATCTACAACAGGATCGGGTGTAGATTACGAATGGAGCACCGGTGATTTGACAGCTACAATTACACAAACACCACTAACAACAACTAATTATACTGTTTCAGGCACAGATGCAACAGGATGCACCGGTAGTGCAAGCACAACAGTTACTGTATCTCCAATTCCGGATGTAAGCTTTTCCGGGAACCCTCTTGCAGGATGTGTTCCTGTAACGGTTCAATTCCAAGGTATTTCAGCAGCTTCCATTTCTTCATGGGATTGGCAATTTGGCGATGGACAAACTTCAACTTCTCAGAATCCAAATCACACATATTTAACCTCCGGATTATACAATGTCACTTTAGGTGTGACTTCAAACGACGGTTGTCCAAATTCTGTTACAATTAACAATTATATTGATGTAGCGTCATATCCCGATGCGTCATTTGTTGCAAATCCTACTATTGCAGGAGAAGACAATCCCTATATTCAATTTATCGATCAATCAAGCGGAGCAAACACCTGGTGGTGGGATTTTGGTGAACCGGGAACAGGTGATAATTCATCGATGCAAAATCCAAGTTACACTTATCAAAGTACAGGCACCTTTACCGTAACTTTAATTGTAAAAAACAGCAATGGTTGTACCGACTCCACATCTGCTACTGTCCAGATAAAGCCAACATTCACATTCTATCTTCCAAATAGTTTTTCGCCTAATCGCGATGAGCTAAACGATATGTTTATTCCATTTGGAATCGGATGGGATGTAAATACTTTTCAAATGAGAATATACGATCGCTGGGGTAAATTGGTGTTTATAACGCATGATGTAAACAAAGGTTGGGATGGCAATATGCCAGATGGGAGTGAGGCTATTCCAGGCGTTTATGCAGTACGCGTCTGGGTAAATGCTTCTGATGGAACAAAAAACTACTTCTACGATACCGTAGTGTTAATCCATTAGGAAAATATTTATTTTTTAATAGGCCTGTAATTGATTTACAGGCCTATTTTATTTATTTTTAAGTATATAGATAATCACATAGTGTTTATTGGGATATGAAATTAAACATTTTCACTAAAAAACAGTCTTAGTCTTGTTGAAAATAAATTTAATATTGTATTTTTGAAGATTAAAACGGGATTATTATGAAAGTAGTTGCATTATTAGTGCTAATAGTGCTAGCATTTGGGTTTTCTTCGTCGGGACAAAATATTGTTGCTCCGAATCAATTCTTGAGTGAAGTTTATAGTTCAGCAGAGTTAAGTCAGCTTACGCCTGATAGAATTGAATATTTGAATTATCTCACTGAGCATGGTTGGGAGATTATGGATATTCCAACAGAAAAGCAAAATACCTTGCAAGATTATCCATTCTTGTATAAAATTGATCGTGAGACGAAAATGGCTTTGCAGACGTATTTGAATTGTGCTGGATTGCAGCATTTTAACCTGTTGACATACGATTATGTGATTAAAAAAGAAAGAGGTTATTATAAGGTTGCAGGTTGTTCAAAGCTACTTATAATAAAAAGTCACTCCGAAATCACTGAGGGATTTAATGAATACCGCAAATTGTAAAGTTGTGAATATGAAAAAACTTTTACTATTTTCTATCGCCTTTATTATTTCAGTTTCGTTGTTTTCGCAAACATACAACATGTCCAACGGAACAGTTACCACTTGTAGTGGAAATTTTTACGACAATGGAGGAAGTGCGTCAACCTATAGCGCCAGTCAGGATTTGATTTATACCATTTGTCCGTCGGTAGCTGGCTCTAAAGTCACTTTGAATTTCACTCTTTTCGATTTGGAGGCTAACTACGATTATTTGACTGTTTATGATGGTCCAAATACTGGCTCTCCGAGTTTAGGATCGTACGACAACAATGTTCCTTTGCTTGGAATAGTTCAGGCAACTGGGGCAAATGCATCTGGTTGTCTCACTTTCGCATTCCACTCCGATGGCTCTTTTCAATACGCTGGTTGGGCTGCAACTATTTCCTGTACAACTCCATGCCAAAGCATTCTGTCTGTTTTCAGTAGTTCCACACCAGCTGCTGTTGGTGGATATATAAGCATTTGTCAAGGGCAAACGGTTTCTTTTAGTGGCTCTGCTACTTATCCTCAAAATGGAACCAGTTATACCCAAAGCAATGCAACTTCTACTTTTTTATGGGATTTTGGTGACGGTACTACAGCAACAGGACAAAACGTTACGCATACATATCCAAACGGTGGAGGTTACGATGTTAATCTTACTGTCACAGATATCAATGGCTGTGTAAGCACCAATGATATTGATATTAAAGTTCGGGTTTCTACAACGCCCACTTTTACCGGAACCAATGCCAATCCGGCCACAATTTGTCTTGGTCAAACATCAACGCTCACGGGAAGCCCTCATATGACTCCCTGGTCGCAACCAACAGGAGCAGTACTTGCAGGTACAACGTTTCTCCCAGATGGATCTGGTGTTTCATACACTACACAATTGTGCTTCACCGATTTTGCATTGGGTCAAACAGTAACGAGTGCATCAGATATTGTTAGCCTTTGTATGGATATTGAACATTCTTATTGGGGTGATCTTACTATTTCAGTAGCATGTCCCAATGGCAGTTCTATAATACTAACCGACGGATATACCTCTCCTGCTACAGGTTGGGTTAATCTTGGCGAACCTGTAGATGACGATGCTTCACTCACGCCTGGAAACCCATATACTTACTGTTTCACTCCTAGTGCCGGTACAACGATTGAAGCACTTGTAACTGCCACTCCACCAACATATTCTTATACCGATAATGATGGCACATTGGTTTCTTCAATGTCTTATATCCCAGCCGGAAATTATGCACCCGAAGGAGCTTGGAGTACACTTGTGGGATGCCCATTAAATGGATGTTGGACTATTACCGTTACTGATCATTTGGGTTCCGACAATGGATACATTTTTAGTTGGGGTATCAACTTCAATCCCTCTCTCTATCCGAGTCTTTGGGGATTTACTCCCGTATTGGCTACGCAGCAATGGTCGGGACCTGGTCTTGTAACAACATCTACAAATCCAGTCACTGTTACGCCTCCGGCTGTTGGAACAAACACATACACCTATACCATTACAGATGACTTTGGCTGTTCATACGATACCACGGTTACCGTTGTTGTGACTTCGGGGCCGGTTATTTCTGCTTCAGCATCTCCAGCATCAATTTGCGCTGGTCAGAGTTCAACTCTTACAGCATCTGGGGCTGTTTCTTATTTGTGGAGCACCGGTGGAACAAACTCATCCATTTCAGTATCCCCTGGTTCAACAACTACCTATACTGTTACCGGAACAAATGCATCTGGTTGTATTGGAACAGCTTCTGTTACTGTAACAGTAAATGCTGGTCCAACTGTTACGGCTTCGGCTTCGCCTAATTCCATATGCGCAGGTCAAAGCACTACATTAACTGGTTCGGGGGCAAGTACTTATAATTGGAGTACAGGTGGTTCTGGTACTTCAGTTTCAGTTAGTCCTGTTTCAACAACCACCTACACAGTAACCGGAACTACTGTAGCAGGTTGCACCGGGTCGGGAAATGTAAGTGTAACAGTAAATCCATTGCCTACGGTTATGGCATCGGCTTCGCCTGCATCGGTTTGCCCGGGCCAAAGTACTTCATTAACAGCTTCCGGTGCATCTACCTATTCATGGAGTAGTGGTGCAACTGGCACGCCAGTTACTGTAACTCCTGGCGGAACAACAACTTATACTGTTACAGGAACCAGCGCAGCTGGTTGTACAGGTAGCGCAACAGTTACTGTAACACAGAGTCCGAATATTACGGTTACTGCATCTGCTACGCCGGCCGCTATTTGTGCGGGGCAAACCACATCGCTGAGCGCAACGGGTGGTTCAACCTACAACTGGAGTACAGGTGGCAGCGGTACCAGCATCTCGGTAAATCCGGCTACTACAACATCATACACTGTCACCGGGACCAGTGCTGCGGGATGCACAGGAACAGCAAATGTCTCT
>PHDB01000083.1 GCA_002842495.1 Bacteroidetes bacterium HGW-Bacteroidetes-6 | reverse complement strand
GATTGGTGTTCCGCTCAACTGATATCAATAAGCAATGGGATGGACAGTATTGGGAAAGTGATGATATCGACAAGGTATCTCAGGGGGTTTACAGCTACCGTATCTCTTTCAAAACTTCGAGCGGTAAAGACAAACTGTATTTTGGTCATGTGGTCAAATTGCCGTAGACCGTTTCATTATACTGAAATATTAAAAAGATCGTTGATTCTAATCTCTATTGTTTAGAATATAAACACTGTATGGATAACCTAATTGTATAGTTCTATAGTGAATGGTCGGCACACTGTATCGAAACATGCATATTCATTTTCAAATGTCGGTAGAGGCGCGATAAATCGCGCCCGAAAACAAACCGGGAATGGAGGGATGGTTTTAATTGCTGCGGCGGGCAATCTGCTGTAACCCTCACAGGGTTGTTGCCGAACCAGCCATTAAAACCCTGTGAGGGTTTGGTTGCAAGAGATGCTGCGGTGGGAAGAAAGTATGCATTTTGATATTTTTTCATGTTAATCACAAGATTAATCCAACGTTAATGCATAAAAGAGTGTTTGAGGCTACATGACTTTTTAGTTGGGAGTTGGCTTAATATTTCTTAGGACCTATAAACAATTATCTTTTTAAAAGAGGAAGAAAATAGACAAACTTCCCCCTAACAACTCTTCCATTTTCCAAATCTTTTTCATTGCGCAGATTCATAGTAAAGTAAGAAGATATGGGTTGCGAAACATGAAAATAATCAACTTCCATGGAATCTAAACAGGAAGGGTAAACAGCAATAGGAGACAACGTCAACATCAAAACTGCTAAATGATTACAAGAACATACACCTTTTGGAACCTCAGTTGCAAGATAATCAAACCCGATTGATCTAATTTGAAGGAAATCGGAAAACAAAAAGTCATATTCAACATCAGCGTTACCAGAATAAGTGAAATATTCCAAATTTGTAAATCCAAGTATCCCTTTTCCGATTGTATCAATGTTGCATTCCTTGAAGCTAACGCTCGTTATTGTTTCACAAGTAAAAATATCACTAAAAGCGTTATGACAATTCATGTTTGTAAAATCAATTTGCGAAATCAATGGGAATTTTCGGTAATCAATTTTCAAATTTTCACTATTAAGATTGAGCAATTCAAGCCACTCTAAATTTTCGAAACTATATAAAAGTGTATCAAATTCTGTTCTATCAACCATATCATAACTTAAGAAAAAAGTATTTTCCCTAAAATGAGTATTAAGAATAAACTTGCTAATAATGGTTTCATTCATATTAACTGCAATAGTTCTTCTTTCTGGAGAGTATGCAAATACTTCAATCTTTCTTCCCCACTTATGATCCTGTGTAACATGCAAAGCTCTGTTGGCTCCATTCGAATTGGATTTACTTCCACAACTCAAAAACGATGTAGAAAGCAAAAACACCAACAATATTTTTACAAGTATTTTCATTCCAAACTTTCAATATTCCCAACACTCCCAACGCTAAATTAAGCATTATTATTTTGGGGTGGATACTTGGATAAATGATTGTCATCGTTGCAAAACTACAAAGTAAAAATGCAAGCAATTAACTATTCTTCATCAATTATTTCTACTCTTCCATATTCCACCCATTTATCCATTGTTTTCAAAACCATTGGAGTATCTACAAAACAATTACCCATGAAAAAATATCCATTTAAATTAATCAGATTCACTAAATCATCAGGGAGGGAGGTCAATTTATTATCATTAAAATCTATTACCTTTAGATTTGTACATTGAAAGATGCTTTCAGGAATAGATGTTAATCCACAATTGTTAATACTTAAGCTTTCCAGATGCTTAAATTTTTCGAACGAAAAACAAAACTGCGCACCATGCGTTTCTTTAATATCCAGCGTTTCCAGTGATACAAATCCTGTGATTCCTCCCAGAATTGAATCAACCTTACAATTTGAGATTAACAAAGTCTTCAAATTCTCATTCAAATAATACGATGCAAAGATTGAAGGAATTTCAGAATTACTGATTTTCAATCGAATAAGTTTAGACAGTTTAGAAAAATCAATATCGAGTTTTGCTCCCATAATACTGTCAAGCTCAATATTTCTCACATTCGAAAAATCACTAATAACCTTCTCTGCATTTTTTAAATTTCGACAGTTCAATTCCACTTCAATGACTGAATTGGATAAAGACTTGTTTTCACTCAACTTCTCTACAAGCTTTACACACAAATTAATCTGATGCTCTTCAGATGTAGAAGAATCCAGCAATACAATTTTCTGATTACAAAGCTCCTTTTTATGCCGTAGTCTTTTGAATCCATTCAAAACAGAATCATTTTCCGCATCGTTTTGTTTAGTACAGCTTGCGAGCATTGTCACAACAAGCAAAACAAACACAAACCTCATATTTTCAGAGCATTGACGAAAAATATTTTTCTTAAAATATTTCATATATGACTTTTTTCGCAATTCTGTTTCGGCTAGCTTTTATCCCAACGCTAAATTATGCAATATTATTTGAGGCAAGGATTGCAAAACAAGCCAGTTCAATTGGCATCATTAACTTGAGGAGATGTTTCATCCGAAAGATATAAAGTGTCAATGCCACTGTTCCCATACCATCGTGTTCCTACACTCCAGATTAAGAGGACTTTATCATTCGAAAAATCTTCGATTTTCAGACGATATTTTGTTTTATGAAATGATTCAAACTTATAATCTCCAAAGCTATGTCTGAATTTTTGCTGACCATGCTGAACAATTATGTGATCTTTTCCATACCAATCAGGAAGTTCAGATTCCAATACTTCATTGTTTTTCAATAAATATATGGTGTCATCTCCATAAAAATAAACTTCCAAATCTTCAAGTTTAGGGTTTTTACTTTCAATATCGATATATACTTTGTTTTTTTTCAGGTTGAATCTATCCAATATTGGAGTAAATATGATTATAGCAATTATTCCAAAAAATAATACTAAACCAATCAAATGTTTAATTTTCAACTTTTTATTCATATCTCATTTGTGACATTTGATGTATTCAAATCACAACTCCGCTCTCCAAATTTAAAAAAGTTTTTAAAATTGGGATGGGAGGGATAGTTTTAATTGCTGCGGCGGGCAATCTGCTGTAACCCTCACAGGGTTATTGCCGAACCAGCCATTAAAACCCTGTGAGGGTTTGGTTGCAAAAAATGTTGCGGCGGGCAGCAAGCGTGCGTTTTGATATAATATTAAACCAACAGAAACTCTAATTGAGTCCTACAACAAAAATCAACCTTCCTCCCCACTCCGATGCTTCTTTTTTCGTGTATAGGTCTTTTTGCTTTTTACAACCCGCTCAATGCGTTTTGCCCCCGAAGCAAGCTCTGCTTCACGGTTCATTTTTTTGACCGTTTTAATATAATCTTGCAGAAGATTTACTTTCTTCTTTTTGTTCTTTTTTTTCTTCATGAATGCTTCATTACCCGACACTACATTGTAATCCGGGCTAGGTATTTCTCAATATCATTTCCACAAACTTTTTCGCCAGCGCGTCGGCTTCGGTTTCGGAGCGGCTTTCGGAATAAATACGAATAATAGGCTCGGTGTTCGATTTGCGCAAATGCACCCATTCGTGACCATATTCCACTTTTAAACCGTCAATAGTGTTTATTCCTTTTGCTTCGGAGCGAACCTGAGCTTCGATAGTTCTCAAAACAGCATCAACATCGGTACCAGCTTTAAGTTCAACTTTATTTTTCGATATAAAGTAAGCCGGATAACCCGAACGCAGTTGCGACAACGATTTTTTGCGGGTTGCCATCAACGATAGTATCATAGCTATTCCAGCTATTGCATCACGTCCATAATGCAAAGCCGGGTAAATAACACCGCCGTTTCCTTCGCCACCAATAACGGCATTGGTTTCCTTCATTTTGGCAACCACATTCACTTCGCCAACTGCTGAGCCATAGTATTGTCCGCCATGAGCAATGGTAACATCGCGCAAAGCTTGAGTAGAACTTAGGTTCGAGACTGTATTTCCTTTTGTTTTGGTCAGAATATAATCGGCAGCAGCCACCAGCGTGTATTCTTCGCCAAAGAGCTCACCATTTTCACAAACCAGAGCCAGACGATCCACATCGGGGTCGACCGAAATGCCCATGTCGGCTTTCATTTCTTTGACCGATAATGTCAAATCGGTCAGATGTGCAGGCAATGGTTCGGGGTTGTGAGCAAATTTCCCATCGCAATCGCCAAACAAAATTTTGTACTTCACACCCAGGGCATCGAAAAGCATCGGAAGAATAATTCCACCAGTAGAATTGATAGCATCGGCAACCACAGTGAATTGAGCATCGGCGATGGCTTTTCGGTCAATCACAGGCATATCCAAGACAGCTTCTACATGTTGCTGCATAAAACTATTGTCGAGTACGAGCGTTCCAAGCTCATCTTCTTTCGCCACATCGAAATCGTTACCTTCAACCATTGCAAGCAACTGAGTACCAACTTCGGGCGAAATGAATTCGCCGGCAGCATCAAAAAACTTCAACGCATTCCAATTAGCCGGATTGTGACTGGCAGTGAGAATGATCCCGCCATCTGCTTTGGCAAACACAACAGCCATTTCGAGGGTTGGCGTAGTTGAAAGTCCTGTTTGAATCACATCGACTCCGGCCGAACGCAACGTTGCAACCACCAAATTCTCGAGCACTTCGCCCGAAATGCGACCATCGCGACCAACCACAATGTTGATACGGCCATCGGGCTGACTACGTTTGAGCCAAGTGGCGTACGCCAAACAATATTGCACCACCAACAAAGGGTCGAGTCCTTCGCCTGATTTCTCGCCCAGAGTTCCACGTATTCCGCTGATTGATTTGATTATAGGCATGATAGAGTTTTGGGTTATGAGTGATGAGTTAAGAGTGATGGATTAGAAGCCAGGAGTTTTGGGGATGAGTGATGAGTAAGTGAAACTAAAAACTGACCACTCATAACTGGCAACTCACAACTGACTACTGTCCACTATTTCGCTTTCCCCTGCCCTGCCACTTTCTCCATGGCGGCTTTGATGGTTTCCTCGTCAGCCAGATATCTGGAGGAGATTACCTTGAGGTCATCGTCGAGTTCATACACCAGCGGAATTCCGGTGGGAATGTTGTATTTCAGAATAGCTTCGTCGCTCATTCCTTCGAGGTATTTAACCACAGCACGCAAACTGTTGCCATGAGCAGCAATAATGATACGTTTTCCACTTTTTATTGCCGGCGCAATTTCGTTTTCCCAAATCGGAATTACACGTTCTACGGTGTCTTTCAGACATTCTCCACGCATGTAGATCAGATTATCAACGTCTTTGTAGCGAGCTTCTTTCATCAGTGGCAAAACATCGGCTTCGTCGTAGAGAGGTGGGCGTACATCGTAGGCACGGCGCCACATCAGCACTTGTTCTTCGCCGTACTTGGCAGCCATTTCCGATTTATTGAGTCCCTGCAGAGTTCCGTAATGCTTTTCGTTGAGGCGCCATGTGTGTTTTATCGGCAACCACATGCAGTCCATTTCTTCGAGAGCCAACCACAATGTTTTGATAGCACGACGCAACACCGAAGTGTAGGCCATATCGAATTCAAAACCGTTATCTTTTAAAGCTTTTCCAGCTGTGCGGGCTTCAACAACTCCTTTTTCGCTCAACGAAACATCTGTCCATCCTGTGAAACGGTTCTGACTGTTAAATTCGCTTTCGCCATGACGCAACAATACCAAGGTCTTCATATCATTTTATTTGATGGCAAAGTTAGAATTTTTGGTTTATTCTGCAATGAAACCGTTTCGTCCCTACGGGACGTATTATTCATTTATTTTTTCACCAATATGTCGTCCCTACGGGACGAAGAAAATGGTATATTGACGTGTATTTTTTTCAACCAATATAAGAAAAGGAGATATTGCGCCAATAAGGCTTGGCATTGTCCCGTAGGGACAAAATATTGGTAGCCCCAAAGAGGGGCGGACGCGTGCCGTAGGTACGGAACGGTTTAAAGAGAATTGTCTGAGAAGACATCTAATCGGAAGTTGCTTAAAATACAGCTTTGAAAACATATTTGTCATCGTGTTCCACACCAAATTCTTCCAATAATCCCATATATTCTTCCTTGAATGATTTTTTGGCATGATGAGCTTCCTGATTCAATATATAACTCACAATTGTAGGAACATCTTTCTGTCTGTACGAAAACGCTCCGAATCCTTCCTGCCACGAAAATTTTCCAGCAACAAGACGATTCTGATTAATCCATTTCGAAGAACTACCTTTCACATCCTTCATCAGCTCAGAGATTGACTGTGTAGGTCTCATCCCAACAAATAGGTGTACATGGTCGCGTACTCCACCAATGGCAAGCATTTTATGATCGTTTTTTTGCACAATACCTGTGATATATTTGTACAATTCATCTCTCCAGCTTAGGCTAATTAGCGACATTCGGTTCTGTACTACAAAAACAAACTGAACATGCAATTGTGTGTATGTGTTTGCCATGAGATTTTTTTCAAAAATAATCATTTTAACCGTTTCGTCCCGACGGGACGAAGATATTGTTTTGCTGACACAACTCGTATCGAAAAACAGAATATTGGTGAAAAATAGCTTGGTATTGTCCCGTAGGGACAAAATATTGGTAGCCCCGAAAAGGGGCGGGCGCGTGCCGTAGGTACGGAACGGTTTCCATCGAATTTTAATAAATGTTTTTTTCGATATTATTCAGCATATTGGTTTTTGTAGTATCTTGTCATTCTTTTTCTGATTAAAAATTTAGCATTATGACCACAACCAACATTTACCTCACATTCAACGGCAACTGCGAAGAAGCTTTTTTGTTTTACAAATCGGTTTTTGGTGGCGAATTCAACTATTTGGGACATTACAGCGATATGCCATCGAAAGAGCCACTACCCGAAGAAATGGGCAAAAAAGTAATGCACGTCGGTTTGCCTATCGGAGGCGACACCATGCTTATGGGCGACGATGCCTCTACTTTTTTTGGAGGCACAACCGCTATTGCCGGCAACAACATTTCCATTATGGTTTCGCCCGACAATGAGAACGAAGCCCGACGAATTTTCGAAGCTTTATCGGTCGGAGGAACCATTCAGCAAGATCTGCAAGTGATGTTCTGGGGCGATTTGTTTGGTGCTTTCACCGATAAATTCGGAATCCCCTGGAAAATTGCATACACAATGAAATAAAAATGGAAATACGATGAAGATTTCCGAAACCCAAATCATCCTCTACGTTGCCAATCAGGCAATGAGTGGCAATTTCTACCGCGCCCTTTTGGCAAAAGAGCCTGAACTTGATGTGCCCGGCATGACCGAATTCCGGTTGAGCAACAACTGCAAACTCGGATTGATGCCGGCCGACGGAATCAAACGCCTGCTTGGCAATTCAATTCCAGACACAACAAACCGTGGTAATTTCCCCGGAGCAGAACTCTATTTGATGGTCGAAAATTCCGATGAAGCCATGGCTCATGCATTAAAAACCGGTGCAGTATTACTCGATGCCGTTAGTAACCGCGACTGGGGGCACCGTGTTGGTTATGTTTCGGATCCTGACGGTTATGTGATTGCTTTTGCGCAAAACAACCCATAGAGTCTGTTACTTGCAATAGTATAGATATTTTTCAATATTGTACTTTTGCAACATGAATCCGGCAACTCAAATTTCGTTTGCACCTTTTCAGGGAATCACCGGGAAAGTATTTCGCTCTATCTGGACAAAGCAATTCTCGGGTGTTGATGAATTTTATACTCCCTATTTCACAAGCATCAATCACGATTCGCGGCTTTCGCCCGCCAAACTTGCCGAGCTGAAGCGCATTTCGGAAAACAATATCAAAATTGTACCTCAGATATTGAGCAAAGATGCCGATGAAATTATACGATTTGCTTCCATTCTGAAAAATCTGGGTTTTGATGAACTGAATTGGAATCTGGGTTGTCCGTTTCCACAGGTTGCAACCAAAAAACGCGGTTCGGGCATGCTTCCCTATCCCGATATGATTGATGATATTCTGCAGCAAGTGCTTCCGTCAATCGATATTCGCTTTTCGGTAAAATGCCGGCTGGGTTATCATTCGCCCGATGAATTCAACGAGTTGATTTCGGTGTTCAACCGAAGCAACATATCACAGCTCATTATTCATCCGCGCATCGGGAGGCAGCTCTACAAAGGCAAGGCCGATACAGATGCTTTTGCAGCTATTTTGCCGCAACTCAACATGCCCGTAGTTTATAATGGCGACATCAATACGCCCGGCGACTTTGAGCAGCTACAACAATCTTTTCCGGCTCTCAACAGTTGGATGATTGGTCGGGGTTTGCTGGCCAATCCGTTTCTGGCTGCTCAGATTAAAGGTTTTGATCTGCCTTCGGATCGGCCAAAACACATTCGAAGTTTTGTTGAAGACCTTTATATTGCCTATCGCAAACACATGAACGATCAACTTTCGGCTATTGGCTACATGAAAGAGTATTGGCATTATCTGTCGCAATCATTTGATAATCCGCACAAAGTGCTCAAAAAAATCATTAAAACCCGCAGCTTCGATGAATACGAAAGTGCTGTGGCCGATATATTTAATGAGTTTGAATGGCAGCTCTGAATAAACATGCTCTACACCAAACATTAAATTTCAGCGGTTTTGCAGGTAAAGAAACAACGATTCTCCGCATGTTCGTTTGTACTCAATGATTGCCAACCGTAAAACTAAAAAAAGACCTGAGTAAAAAAAAACTCCTGATTTTAGTCAGGAGTTTTTTCGAATAAACATGAGTTTATTGATCTGCACCTTCCTGAATGGAAGTTGACTCAAGGATCAGTTGTTCAATGGCCTTGACTACTGAATGGGCCGAAGACATATTGTACAATTCCGGATGAACGTAAGTTCCTTTGATTTCTTTGTCCATTTCAGGTTGCACACGGTTTGCATTGGCAAACTTATCGGCTCTGATACCTGTAACAGACCAACTAACTTCCACATTCGGCTCGCTTGTTTGTATCACAAAGCGATTATCTGAAATTTTTTCCTTCACAATTGCCTGCGCAAAAGTTCCAATAACGGTAAGTTGATATCTGAAATCTTTGTTCGCTGCTTCGAAATACTCAGGCAATTCAACAGTAGCATACCCATTTGTATCTGTTACAACATTGCCAGAGTAAATATTCATCATGTCTGGAGATTCCACAAAACTATGAATCAAATATTTATTGGCAGGATCTTGCGGGTGATCAATTCGAAATGTACCACCACCTTTAGCAATAGTTCCTGTAACGTTAAGGTTGCCTGTAATTGTCACATCTCCAACAAAACTGGCGTTCCCCTCAACAGACAGAGGATTTACCGGATTCATGGTAACAGACCCAATGCCCAATCGGCGAATATTCATATAGCCATCTCTATACGCACGAAAAATAGTATCGCCTGCACCGGGAATATAACATCCACTGTATAATGAAATGCTATTGTCGGCTCCATTATGATCCAGCTTAAAACCACATTCTCCTGAAACATCTCCTACATTTTCCAAAAATGAAAACGAACCCGAAGAAATATTATTAAAAGCTGTTGCGCCAATGGCGAATTTGGGACCCGCTGCATTGGATAATGATAGGTTATAAACAGGTGTTGTTGTTCCAATGCCAACATTTCCGGCATTTGTATTATAGATATTGATTCCGCTCAACATCCAATTTCCGGAAGCTCCCGTTAAAGAAGAAAGATCTGTTACGATGGTACCACCAGCATCAGTTGTTTCTAAGTTTGTACCATTCAGCGTTACAGAAATATTCAACTCATTGGTTGAATCGGCATCGGCATCGTTCACCAAGTCGTTTATTACGTTATCTGCTGTTTTCGCATGCAAGGCGTAAGGCACGCTCATGAGCTGGCTTGTACCCATTACCACATAACTTGTTCCTCCGGTCAAATCAACGGCAACTTCCATGAAGTATGGTCCATTTGCCCAATCTATTGCTGTGAAATCGTCTGTTGTGGTTCCTGTTCCAATTTCCAGATTTACCAATCCATAAGCATTCGAAGATGTAGTAAACGTTTCCGTATAAACTGCCGTACCTCCAATGCTTCCTTGTTGCAATGTTAAGCGCATTCCTACTGCCTGGTTGGCCAAAATGGTATTGGAAGCATTTCTGATAACTGCCTGATATTTAAATCCTTCAGGTACTTGTCCAAAAGATGTTAATGAAAGGGTTGCAATGGCAACAAGTGAAAGTAATAATTTTTTCATCGTTCTCGGGATTAAAGTGTTTTAACAAGTTTAAATGTCTTCAGAATTTGAGCATCGTTACTCAAGGTCAATGAATAGCTACCCGGAGCTAATTGACTTACTTGAACAGATGTTTGCTCTGCACAAAGTTTATCTTCCAAAACGAGATTTCCCTGTACATCGTACAGTGTGTAGGTCACATTCCCGAACGTACTTGCTTTGATGTTCAGGACATCGTCTGCGGGGTTAGGGAAAATACTCACTTCGTAGTCCGGAGCATTATCTTCCAGTCCTACCAGGTTCCAGCTGCTTTGATGAAAACCTTGTGTAAGGTAATTGGTACCATCGGTACCTGTGTCAATAATCACTTCGCCTACGGTAAAGTCGATAGTCCCACTGGTATTGGAATATGAAGCTCCCTGCGAGGAAACGACTTCTTGTGCCGAAACACCAACCGTAGCCAAAAGTGAAAATAAAACGAGTGCGTTTCTTTTCATTTGTCAGTAATTTAATTACAAAGTTATAAAAAGAAATGAGAAAAAAAATTGCTGAAAATATGATATTAACACATAAAAGAACACGAAAACCTGTCACCATCACTGATGCAGATACTCATATATGTGCTCAAAAAAACACAGTTTTGATGAATATGTGAATGTTGTGGCTGAAATTTTCAGAAAGCATGAATGGCGATTCCAAATTACAAAAGGCGCTGAATAAGCTTCAGTGTGATAAACCTGTAAGGCGATGATGTGTTGATTTGATGACTTGAAAAATTGGAACAGAATTTTTTGAAAAAATCATCTACCCGCCAAATATTTTCATATATTTACGAACGTAAATGAATACGGCAAAAACGCCTATATCTTCTGCTGATGCTGGATTGAACCAATTCAAGATGAAGCGGAGCCATGTGCGGGTGGAGAAAAATTTAAAACAGACGCCCTTAGAGTTCAAAAACTTTGGAGATTTACACCCATGTTACACAGAAGACTATACAACAAATCCATAGCCCGTTTGACGATTTATAGCTGCGAAAAACAAACAACTCCATTTGTTAAAAAAGGTGGGATATACATCCAATTCGGGATGAATAAACCAACCTTGGGTGTTAAATCAGGTGGGTTATAAACGAGTTGGCGTTCATTGGAGCAAGACCCGACAGAAAACTTGATACATTGACAAAAACAGACAAATAAAATGATTATCAACAAATAGAAAAGGATGTCAAAAATGCGACACAAACGATTAAAATTAAATACCGTACTCTTGTTAGGAATCGGACTGACAGGGTTACAGGCACAAACAAGCGTTAACGCCACAGGTGGTAATGCTTCGGGTGGCGGGGGGTCGGCGAGCTATTCTGTTGGACAAGTTGTTTACACCACAAACACCGGAACGAGTGGCTCGGTGGCAGAAGGCGTACAACAACCTTACGAAATTTCGGTAGTAACAGGATTGGAAGAAGCCACAGGCATCAGCCTTACGATTTTGGCATATCCCAATCCAACAACCGATTATCTTACATTGAAAGTGGATGCTGAGCTTAGTCGAAGCATGAACTTTCAACTGTATGATATGAATGGAAAACTTTTGCAAAGCGAAAAACTGAACGGAACAGAAACTCAAATTAACATGAGTAATTATATTCCGTCAACCTATTCTGTAAGAGTAATTTCAGAAAGTAAATCAGTCAAAGAATTTAAAATCATTAAACATTAAGGAGGACAAAACAATGAAAAAAACATTTACAGTTTTAGCCGCTGTTCTTTTAACTGCAATGGTTTGGGCACAAAGTCCGCAAAAAATGAGTTATCAGGCAGTTATCCGCAATAGTAATGACCAATTGGTTACTACCACACAAATTGGCATGGAGATAAATATACGCCAAGGTACACCTTCAGGAACCGTTGTTTATTCCGAAACCCAAACGCCTACAACAAACGCCAATGGTTTGGTAAGCATTGAAATAGGTGGTGGTGCAGGTTTTAATACAATCAATTGGGCAAATGGACCTTATTTTATTGAAATTAAAACAGCAATAGTGCCGCCATTAACAACTTATACCATTACAGGTACAAGCCAGTTGCTAAGCGTGCCGTATGCTTTGCACGCAAAAACTGCTGAGAGCGTTACGGGAACAATTATCGAAACCGACCCAACATTTACAAGTAGTCAGGCAGCTAATATTGATGCAACAGACATCACCAATTTGGGAAATTTATCAGGTGTAAACACAGGCGACCAGGACATTAGCGGCATTGCTACAAACACACAAGCAATACAAGATACAGCAAGCCAAATACGTGCAGACATACCTGATGTAACAACCTATTCCATAGGCGACTATGCCCAGGGTGGTGTTGTATTTTATGTTGATGAAACCGGCCAGCATGGCCTTGTATGTGCCATAACAGACCAAGACGGTGGTAGTGGCATAAGATGGCATGCCAGCACCAATGGCAATACCAATGCAAGAGGAGATGGCCTGTATGCTGGTGAAACAAATACTGCAATTATTATTGCAGCACAGGTTGCCATTGGCGATGATGGTAATACTTATGCAGCGCGTATTTGTAATGAACTGCAGGTAACACAAAACATCGTAACCTATGGCGACTGGTATTTACCCTCAAAATATGAATTAAACCTAATGTACACGAACAAGTCAACCATTAATGCAACCGCAACAGCAAATTCAGGCAGCAGTTTTGCTAGTGCCGCCTATTGGAGTTCTACCGAGTACGATTACTTCGATGCTTGGCTACAGAGCTTCGCCAATGGTATCCAGGCCTACGACTTTAAGAACGCCCCAACCAAAGTTCGGGCTGTTCGGGCTTTTTAACAATTCAACTATTTAACCGCGAAGCGGTCGATTTTTTTGAGATTTTATTTATGGCTTTATATTATGAATTACAGGTTTTTAAAGATGTTTATACGCTTGTTCAGAAAGTGTTTTTATATACCCAGAATTTTCCCCGTGAGTACAAATATACTTTAGGACAAGACATGAAACGAGATGCCATACAGCTTGTAAGGAGTATTTATAGAGCCAATAAGGCAAAGGATAAAGTTGTTTATCTGGAAACTTTTTTAGACGATTTTGAGTTGCTTAAATTTGAAATGAAAACAAAAACAGTATGATAAAAACCACCGAAATGCTAACAAAGTTTATATGCCATAAGGGTTTCAGTGGGTATTCAAGCATTGTAGCCCGCTCCAACTTTTGTGTAATTTGACTGGGAAGCAGCCCCAACGTTTTATACCGCCAAATCGTTGCCAATTTCAGCACAACCAACAATGCCAGAACATTCGGACAAATTTGAACTTGACAAAAGTGTGTGGACCCAAGACGACTTTGAGATAATGGGTTGGCACGACGCAAATATTTATGGTTTGACTATTGAAAAGGGAGAAGACAATTGGACTTCGGACCTATTGCTTGACATAGACTACATCTTCAAATGGGTTCACCCAATTGCACCAGCGCCAACATTCACATTTTGGGTTGCTCCTTGCACACTCATTTTTAAAGAGTGTTTCGATTTGCAAATCGACTTTAAAACAGATGGTGGCTGTCTCGACTTAATGGAAATTGCAGCCTTGCATTTGAAAAGCAAAACTGAGCAGGAAAAAAATAAGTTTGTTTACGAATGGACAATAGAATTGCAACAGGGACAAATAACTTTGAAGTCGTTCGGACTTGAACAAATTGTAAGACAACAACCCAAACACGTGAAAGGTCAGTCTTTAACTTTGGACGAACGTGGTGGTATCAATTTTGGTCGGAAACCATGCTGACAAAAAGAACAAATGGCTATAGCACAGGATTTGCGTTAGAGGGCGGACAGTGCGAAATGAAACATTTGAGAAATTAATTAAATTTGTACGGGTAGACAATTAAGTGCTTTCAAATGCCCACTAACGCAAAGCCCAAAAACGTTAGATGGCATCGTGAAAAAGACAGTGCCACCATAAACCGATCAACATAAAAAATTTTAAATTTACAATCCAAAAACAAAAGC
>PHDB01000082.1 GCA_002842495.1 Bacteroidetes bacterium HGW-Bacteroidetes-6 | reverse complement strand
TCCGCTTCATGCTGATGCACGGAAAAGAACAAACTTATCAGGCGTGGAACGGTGTTCCTTCGGTGCGCTTAAACAACGATTCGGCTGGAATGCAGCTGTATGCCGACAACTATTTGTACACTCAGCAGCAAGTAGATGAAATGCTGAACTCCGACAGCCGCACCTACAATTTATATACGTATGAAAACGAAATCGATTTTTACGAACAAAACCATTACCATTTGGTAATTTCGAATCAGCATACCCGGCAATGGAGTTCGTCGGCAACTGCTTTTCTGACAACCGGTTATGGCTATTACGAGCAAAAGAAAGATGGTCAGTCGTTTTCGGATTATCTGCTCCCCGACTTGATTTTCGGAGCCGATACCATCACCGAAACCGACCTGATACGTCGCAAGCTGATGCAAAATTATTTCTATGGAGCTGTTTTTTCGGCCAATTACGACAATCTGAAAAATATTTCGCTCAATTTTGGTGGTACATTGAGTCGCTACGACGGTGAACATTTCGGAAACGTAATTTGGATGCAAAATGCCGGAACATCCGAAATAAACCACGAATATTATCGCTGCGACGGATTGAAAGACGATTTTTCGGGCTATGCAAAAGCACGCTACACATTTGCAAAAAACACCACAGCCATGCTCGATTTACAGGTGAGAAATGTTGCTTTCACTATCACCGGGAACGAAGACGATAAAAAAGACCTGAATATTGAGGAAGCGTACACGTTTTTCAACCCAAAAGCGAGCATTATTCATCGTTTTGGCAAAAACACAGCGTACGCTTATTTTGGCGTAGCTGGACGCGAACCCAACAGGTACATGATGGTGGATGCCGATAGTGGCAAAATGCCAACTCCTGAAGTCTTGTTCGATTACGAAGCTGGCTTCACGCATTCTACCGACAAATGGAATGCAAACATCAATTGCTACTTCATGAATTACCGCGACCAACTGGTGCAAACGGGCGAAATAAACGAAGTGGGCGCTGCAGTGTACGTGAATGTTCCCGAAAGCTACCGGGCAGGAATCGAAGTAAGCGGGATTGTGAAAATCAGCAAGAAAATTGATTGGCAAGGCAATATCACCGCTTCGGTAAACAAAATCAAAAATCTAATTGTTTATACCGACGATTGGGACACAGGAATACAGCGCACCGACACTTTCGCTTCGAGCGATATAAGCTTTTCGCCATCGCTGATTGCTGCATCGCAGATTGGCTACAGCCCAATGAAAAACCTTCGTTTTTCGCTCACAGGAAAATTTGTCGGACGTCAGTTTATTGATAACACCAGCAATTGGGAACGTCAACTTCATCCATATACAGTAGCAGACATCAATATTGAATATATAGTGAAGCCCAAATTCGTGAAAGAAGTTGCTTTCCGACTAAGTATTCGCAATATATTCTCGGAAAAATACGAATCGAATGCCTGGATTTACCGTTATTATTATGGCGGAGAACATTACGTTATGGATGGTTATTTTCCACAAGCACCGCTCAACTGGCTGGGTTCGGTTAGTATAAAATTCTAAATTGCTTTGTAGAGGCAAGATAATTTCTTGTCTCTACATTTTTTCAACCAAAGCACTGCACCAATTCTCAATCCGATTCGCCGTCAATTCCGGCTGATTGTCGTCGTCGAGCACAAGGCCCAAAAATTGATTTCCACGAACAGCTTTGCTGCTGTTGAAGCTAAATCCTTCAATACTGGTTTTTCCCACTATTTCGGCTCCGAGCTTCCCGGCAAAGTCGGCGAAAATGCCTACGGCATCTGCAAAATTCTCCGGGTACTTCAGTTGGTCGCCAAGACCAAATACAGCAACTTTTTTACCAGTCAAATCGAGTGTTTCAAGCTCGGGCATCCACTCGTCCCAGTAAAAAGGAAGTTCTCCGTCGAACCAGGTTGGTACGCCGGCAATAATCAAATCGTAGTTGAACAACACTTCGGGATGAACATTGTCAATATCAATCATTTCAGGAGAGAGTCCAGAAACACCAACCGCAATAGCTTCTGCTACAGCACGTGTTCTCGTTGTTTTGAAACTATAAATAATGGCAGTTTTCATAATCAATATTTCATGAGTTTTTCGAGACCTTGATACAATTTGTTTTCATCCGGCAGAATCGCTTTTTCCAATATTGGATTGAATCCAACCGGCGTATTTTCGCTTCCGATGCGCATTACCGGCGCATCGAGAAATTCGAATGCTTTTTCTGCAACAATACCAGCCAATTCGGCTCCAAATCCACTGAAAACTTTGTCTTCGTGAAAAATAATGACGCGACCTGTTTTCTGTACCGAATGAAGAATAGCTTCTTCGTCGAGTGGAACAATAGAGCGCAGATCGATTACCTCGACATTCTTTCCCGTGTCAGCAAAAAATCTATCGGCAGCTTTCAGCGCCAGATGTGTTGTATTACCATAGGTTAGTATTGTTGCGTCGTAACCTTCGCGGCGAATGCGTGCTTTGCCAAAAGGAACTTCGAAACCATCGGGGACAGGTGTTGCTGCCACCGGATTGTTGTACAATGCTTTGGGTTCAAGAAAAACGGTTGGTCCTTCGGATCGCATTGCAGTGCGAAGCAATCCTGCAGCATCGTCGGCAAAAGACGGATACACAATCCGCATGCCCGGGAACGACGACAGCACACTTTCGGTTGTTTGACTATGATAGAGGCCACCGCCAATATATCCACCGCTGGCAAGTCTGATAACTACATTAGGTGAAAATTTCCCATTGTTGCGCCAGTATTCCTGCGACATTTCGACAAACTGCTCCATTGCAGGCCAGAAATAATCGGCAAATTCGGCGCCTTCGATTACTATTCTTATTTTCGAATTGAAGCGGCTCATCCCATTTGCCGTACCAACAATATAATCTTCGGCAATGGGAGCATTGAAAACTCTGCCAGAACCAAATTCGTGCTGCAAACCTTTGCTCACATTAAAAATACCACCTTTGTCTTTATTGGCCATATCTTGCCCCCAGATAAACGAATCGGGGTTAAGCCGAAATTCCTCCTTCAGTGTGTGGTTTATTGCCTCAATAAGCTTAATAGGCTCGCCTGTTTCACTGTGCAATCCATCGGGAAATTTTTGAGGTTTGTATTCAGGAGCATACAAGAAAGTATAAATATCAGCCGGATTTGGGTCGGGAGCTTTAATCGCAGCCTGATGCGCTTTTTTCAGTTCAGCTATTGCCCGTTGTTCAACAGAATCGATTTCGGGCTGCGACATACGTTTATATTTCAGCAACATGCGCTTAAATTTCTCTAAAGGGTCGTTATCGGCAACATATTTCATCTCGTATTCATCGCGATACAACTCGTGGCGGTCGCTGTTGCTATGGCTGTGGATGCGAACACAGGCAGCATGAACAATTACCGGCTCGCTGTGTTCTATGGCATGTTTCCGAGCTTCTTCCATTGCATTCATGCTATCGAAAACATCTTTGCCATTGCAATGAATGATTTTCAAATTTTTAAACCCGGTAAAATTATCGGCCACTTTTGGTTGCGATGTTTGATCGCTTTTAGGCACACTTATTCCGTATCCATTATCCTGAAAGACAAAAATGACCGGGAGTTTTTCTTTTGATGCACCGTTGATAGCTTCGTACACATATCCTTCTGAAACCGATGATTCGCCTTGCGATGAAATGGCAACCGTTTTCGAATCGTAGTATTTCATTGCCCGGGCAACGCCAACAGCATGCAATGTATGATTTCCTGTAGCACTAGAAACATTATGAATATTCCATTCCTGTTTAGCAAAGTGGTTACTCATATGCCTTCCGCCACTAGCCAAATCGGTTGCTTTGCTTATTCCATTGAGAATAATTTCCTCGGCTGTCATTCCTGCTGACAGCACGGATAGCATATCGCGGTAATACGGAAAAAAATGATCTTCTTTTTTCTGAAAAACCTGACCAATTGCCAATTGAATTCCATCATGCCCGGCATAAGGTGCATGATAGCTCCAACCCAGAGCCTGTTTTAAATAATTCGGAGCTTTTTCATCGATTTTCCGACCAAGAATCATGAGATACAACCAATTTTCAAGTAACTCAGCCGATGTATCCTTTATTGAGTATTTCATTGCCAAACAATCTTTTATGCAAAGCTACCCAGAATGCGGCTATAAAACAAAAGCCGGTTAGTGATTAATATCATAACCGGCTTTTTATCAGTATCGATTAGTATATAACAGTAACATCGCCACGATAAACATGCCAATGCTTATCCATATCTCTCACTTCGATAAGATACGAATATGTTCCTTGTAAAACCTGTTCTCCAAAAGAGCCATCCCATGGAGAATTAATATCGGTTGTACAATAAACGAGCTGTCCCCAACGATCATAAATTCTAAGTTGAAAAGCATCTGCATCAGCCGATATTCCCGATGGGGAAAAAAAGTCGTTGATACCGTCACCATTAGGCGAAAACGCATTGGGTATATAGAATGCAAACAGGTCATTCACAATAATCATCCTTACCGTTGAATCGCTGCATCCATACTCGTTTTGAACAAATAGGGTTACCATAAACTCTCCGACATTTAAAAATGTATGTCGGGGATATTGTTCGGTTGAAACTCCTCCATCTCCAAAATCCCAATTCCATACCGAAGCTCCAACCGACTCGTTAATAAAAAGTATAGGACCACTCCCAATTGTTGAGGGGTTTGGATTTGCCGAAAAAGCTGCATTGGGATCCGGAGCTTTCATTACAACGACAAACAGGGTATATGGACCAATTGAATCGGTGACAGTTACTTCATAGGTTCCAGCCGATAAATTTGAAATTGTATATGAATAGCTTGGAGGAGTTGTATTCCATTCTATTGTATAATCACCAATTGGTTCGTGAACCACAACTGTAGCCTCGCCATCCTGCAAACCACAATGCTCGGGAATTGTTGTTGCTGAAAGGTACGTATTGATATTAAGTCCCACATAAACAACAATTGTATCGGTGCATCCAAATGCATCTGTAGCCACAGCAGTATAATAGCCAGGTGACAATCCTGTTGCGACAGGGCCATATTGCGGAGTATTCAAAAGCCATTGAATAGAAACCGGTGCTGCTCCACCAATAACAGATACGGTTGCAGAGCCATTATGCAAACCATAATCGGATGAAACAGTTGAAGACAGAACCAATTGAGGCCCTTCCATATTTTCGACATCGCAAGAGCCAATACCCGGACAGGCTGTGCCATCTGTTACAGTAATCATATACGAACCACTTACCAAACCCGATGCGGTAGAAGATGTCTGAGCAGGGCTTGTTTCCCAAAAATAAGAATAGGTTCCCGTACCTCCGGTGGCAATAACTGTTGCCGTTCCAATTCCCTGACCACAATGATCGGGAGTTGTGCTTAAAACAAGAGTTGGGCCACCAACATCGATAAGTGTAGCTGTATCGACTGCAGTACAGTTTCCATCGGAAATTGTCACATAATAAATACCAGCATTTAATCCTGTAGCCGTTTGGCTATGTTGAGCTGGCACAGTACTCCATGTATATGAAAAATTTCCCGTTCCACCCCACGCCGACACTGTTGCACTACCATTTGGACCACAGTTGGCATTTACAACATTCATATTTGAATTCAGCGTTTGGATGTGAACATCGAAGCAGTTTGGCGCAGCAAGATTTCCACATGCATCGGCTACGGAACCAGCATTATTTGTCAGACAAATTTGATAATCTCCACTCTGGGTGATCGGTGGCGAAATTCCCAAAGTAAAAGTATTTTCCATGCTTGCCCCAACTCCACAGGCTGAGCCATAAATTGAAGTAACTGTGTATGGACCGCCCGGACCAGTAACAAGAAAATCGGCCGTTGAAGCCGTATTACACATCACATTCTCACTAAAGTTAACCGTAATCTGGGTAGCACCACACAATACCGGTTGATTAAAAGAAATCAGAGCTGGTGGAATATTATCAAAAATAGAAGCTGTTGATGAAGAAAAATTAAGTGTATAGCCGTATTGAGTAGACGAATAATTTGAAATATTCAGCACATAAGTCTGCCCTGCCAAAACCGGTATTACAGCATTATCGTTGGGACTTAATGCTGAACCGCAATTCTGTGATGTATTGCCATTGGCTCCGGTTGTGCCAGGTGAAGCAGAGAAATTACAGCTCACTTGTAAAGATGGATTGCTGAAAATATCCGAGCAATTTGCATTTGTCAGATTGTATACCGCCCAATCGTAATCATCACTACTATTACTCGGGGTAATATTGAAAGATAAATTGCCGCTTGACTGAACTGTAAAAATATACCAAACATCATTCTTTTCTCCACTAAGCAGGCAACTGGCCGGACAACCCTGATCGTTTATTTCATTCGGATAGTGTCCTGTCCCCGAAAATGAATTGGTTTGTGAATATGTGTATTGACAAACCGGAATTGCTCCCAGACAATCCTGATTTGTAGGAGTCTGTGAAAGCCCAAGTACAGTTGTTGCCAGAAGAAAAATAAGAAAAACAATTTGTCGTTTCATAATTATTGTTGTTCAAATCCTTCAATTGTAAAATTCTCCGATTTCATCCGTTTGCCATCGATTTCAACATAATCAATCCCAGAAATGACAAAAAGTTTTCTATGTGCTGAAACCGAAACCCCCACTTTTGTTTTCTCAACAACCACAAATGTTCCGGGTATATCGGTTGGCGTAATTGAAAATGTTTCAAAAATATCGTATGCTGAAAAAAGTCGTTTCAATTCGGCAACTTCTTCTTCTGAAAACAAACCGGATATCGAATAAATCATATTCAGACGGCCCTCGGCATCCCGACTCACAACATCTTTGGCTGCTCCAAAGACTGCAATATAGTTTGAGGTAAACGTGTCGGACTGTGCATTAGATGTTGGTGAATTAATCAACAACAATCCTATAACAATTGGAATTAGTAAACAATACCGCATTCTTTTTTAAATTTTCATTTCCCCGTTAAAAGAAATTATTTTCATCCATGAACCCAAAGTCATGCCAATCATTTTAAATCAGAAAACATTTTGTTTCTCTTAAGGTAATATTGTTTCAGAACATTTCCTTTAAAAATAGTCGTAGGGAATTCAAAATCAGTCTCTATTTTATAGTCCTTTCTCATTCTTTTAAAATCACGGCGTGCCTTTAAAACTGCAACCCCATCTTTGAAATGACCTTGAACAAAGAACAAAAACATGGCTATTGTATCGAGCCAAAACCTTCGCCGAAGCACTTTTTTCACCATTTTCGGGGGATAATTTTTATGCAACAGCAAAAGATTATTTCTGAAATTGAGATATGTTTTTCTAGCCGAAGATCGCGGAAGACTGCCTCCTCCTACATGAAAAACTACACTTTGCGGAACTACTGCAACTTTGCGTCCCATATTCCACAATCTCCAGCAAAGATCTATTTCTTCCATATGGGCAAAAAAAGAAGTATCCAGGCCACCCGAATTGCAAAAATCGCTGCGGCGAATCATCAGACATGCTCCTGTAGCCCAAAGGACATCGACAATATCGTTGTATTGCCCACTATCGGTTTCCAATGTTGAGAATATTCTGCCTCTGCAAAAAGGATAACCATTGATATCGATATAGCCCCCCGATGCTCCTGCATACTCGAATGATGGTTCGTGACCATACCATTGGATTTTAGGCTGACAGGCCGCATAATCCGGATGGCCATCCATAAACAAAACAAGTGGCTCCAGCCAACCGGAACGGGTTTCAACATCGGAATTCAACAAGACAAAATACTCGGCCTCTATTTGTTCGAGTGCCATATTATAACCTCCTGCAAAGCCAAAATTCTCCTGAAGCTGTACAATGCGGATGGAGGGATATGTTTTCTCCAAAAAGCTTACGCTGTCGTCAGTTGACGCATTATCAGCAACTATCAGACTTGCATCTTCAGGCAGCGATGCATGAACCGATGGAAGGAATTTCTCCAGCCATTTTTTTCCGTTCCAATTGAGTATAACAACTGCTGTTTTCAACAAAAATGAATCTGCTACAAATATAAAGAGAAATCTGAACTCCGTTCGAAAAGAGTATAGTTTTACTACAAAATGATTATCGCCCCCTCTCCGATTTGCCAAAAAGTAATATCTTTATCCGCAGCACAGGCACAGCAGCATACCATAATAAAAACCAATGGTTTATGAAATCGAACAATTCGGGCAAGGTAATCATTCCGGTTTTGCTATTACTCGCAAGCACCATCACACTTTTTCCTGCACTATATGCATTTCCTGCAGCCGACGACTTTTGTTGCGCATGGCTGGCAAGGCAACATGGTTTCTATCTTGGGATTGATTTTGCCCAAACCAATGGAAGATGGATTGCAACTTTGTTTCAACATGCCAACGTTGTTTTAGTTGAAAACATTGCACTCTACAGAATAGTGCCTTTAGTTGCTTTCGTCTTAATATTATCAAGTGTTTTATTGTTTTTCAAAACATATAAAATCAACATTCCGGGGATACGAAACATATACTTTTCCTGGTTCGTGACACTAATGATATTCGGCAATATGCCAAATATCTCAGAAATGCTTTTCTGGTATTCGGGATCAAGCACTTACTTACTGGCTGTAGTTTTCACCTTGTTCTCCTGGAGTTTTCTTCATCCATCGCAAAGCAACGGTATTTTTTATTTTATTGGAATTCCATTGCTATTGATGTCGGCATCTTTCAACGAAATCTCGATGTTTGTGGCTCCTTTGGGGGCATGGTTCCTCAACTATAAAACCAACAGCCGGATTTTGTATGCAAGCATTTCCGTATTTGCAGCAACCCTTTCAATCGCGCTAATATCAGGTGGCAATCATAGCAGAATGGCTTTTTTCAAAGATTCGTTCAGTCTTCGTTATGCAGTAACTGCTTTTACCGCACAAACATTACGTTTTGCATTTATTTTTCTTTTTTCATTACCATTGGTTTGGCTTTTTATAGCGGGAGCCATTTCCGGCAAAATCGCAGAAAAGAAAAAGTTTTTTAAACGATTTCTGATTCCACTGATTCCTTCTGTAATTGCAATTGGATTGCCTATTGCAGCAACCGGTATTCTTGGACAGCATAGAACTATTAATTATGCCTGGACTATTTTTGTTATTCTCATTATTATTCAAAACAAAGACATTCTGAAACAACCCGTTATCAATTTCAAAAAATTGTTTCCTTTACTTCTGTTCGCGTTATTTATATCGCCTGTAATATCTGCCATTACCGAAGATATGTTCCGCGGAAAATTCGCCGAATTCAGCCGCATCATGCAGGAAAACAGAATAAAAGATGCAACAGGGCCCGACTCATCGACAAAAGAATTTAGCAGAGAACTTATTCCGGCAAGTCTCGAGAATATTTACCCTGTAAGAGGCTGGAACAGTAAAGATAATCTCTGCCCCGATCTGTATTATGGAGCGATAAAAAAATAATTACCGAGAAAATACCGATCTCCTCTACCTCCTATGCCAAGTTTAAACATTTTTCAACTTCGGAATAATTTTTTGCAAAGTGGGTGAAATTGTCATCTCGTATTGCATAGCATGCCCGGCTTCCTTCAAATTTGCCGCTTCGGATACATAAATCACGTATGGGCTTTCGCCCTGTTTTATTCACTCCAACTTTATAAACATGGGTTTGTTTGCAGTAGGGACAAGATGGATGTTTGATAAGATCTTTTCGCTTTTCTTCACCAAGGGGAAGACTGTGTCCGATAAAAAACGTTCCAGATTGAAACGATGCTTTTCGGCTAACAGGATGGCAAAGGGTTGCATTATACAATTATGTGTTTTTAACAAAAAAATCTTTTTTCACAATCCCTTAAATTTTTCCGGACAATAATATTATTTAATATCCCTATATTTACAAAAATTCTCTCATGAAACCTACTTTTATTTTGGCTATTGCCATTTCAATAGCTTTCGTCAGATGCGGAAACAAAAACAATACTTCTTCTGTTGATACAGTAAATACAACCATTGATTCTACCGCTAAAGCACACTCGGATTCAATAACGCCAGACACTACCGTCATCATTCAAAACAATGAAACAAACAACACTACAAATACTTCAACAAACATCAGCGGATCAGCATGGTACAAAAACAAATACTGCGGCGGCATGAGACCAACACCGGAAGTTGAAAATCAATACAATAAAGAATATGTTGTGCCTTCATGTAAATTGAAATTCATCAACAATAACACGGTTGTTTACGCTACAACTGATGCTAACGGAAATTTCAATGCTCCTCTAACAGCAGGAACATGGAACTATACTTTGGTAAGCACGCAGGGTTCGGGGCTACCCATTGATATGTCGTGCGAAAAATATTTCGACCACAGCTATGGTTCTGTTGAAATTTCAGACAAAAAAAACAATCCAATACGTCTGCTGTTTGCTTTCCCATGCGACCCATGCGACCCCTACAGCAATATGCGGCCATAATTTAAAAACTGTTGATCATTGAGGCTGGTTTAACGACAATAATCATCCACAAAGATAAATTTTCCCGAAACCGGTTTGTGAAATAGACGCCTCAGTATATTTTGCTATTTATCAATAAGTTTCGTATTGATTTAGATTCTAATTTTGCAAAAAATTAATCTGAATGAAATCTCTTGTTAATCTGAAAGTTTTGCCATACGTTGTTTTGATCGTATTGGCCGGATGTGGTCCGAAAGACAAAAAGACCGACAATCCATTTTTCAGCGAATTCAACACTCCTTTCGGTGTGCCTCCGTTCGGAGAAATCAAATTTGAACATTACAAACCGGCAATTGAAGAAGGAATGCGTTTGCAAAAACTCGAGATTGATTCAATTGTAAATAATCCCGAAGCGCCTACTTTCGAGAACACCATTGCCAAGCTTGATGCCAGCGGCGAAATGCTTGCACGCGTCGAAGCTGTTTTCAACAATATGCTCGAAGCCAACACCAACGACTCGATGCAGAGTTTGGCCCAGGAACTTGCTCCTGTACTTTCGGGGCACAGCGACGACATCATGCTCAACGCCAAGTTGTTCGAACGCGTTCAGGCTGTTTACAACAACCGAAAAGAGCTCAATCCCGAAGAACAAAGACTGACCGAGCTTACCTATGATGATTTTGTTCGTAGTGGAGCCAAGCTTAACGACGAAGCCAAAACCCGTCTGCGTAAAATAAATGAAAAAACATCGCTGCTTGAGTTGCAGTTTGGCGACCATCAAATGGCCGACAACAATGCGTTCCAAATGGTAATCGATAAACAAGAAGATTTATCGGGTTTACCTCAGTCTGTTATTGATGCTGCTTCCGAAGCTGCCAAAGAAAATAACCTCGAAGGGAAATGGCTGTTTACAACCGACAAGCCTTCGATGATTCCTTTCCTCCAGTATTCTGATCGTCGCGATTTACGCCAAAAGATTTACACCGGCTATTTCATGCGTGGAAATAACAACAACGAGAACGACAATAAAGGTACTATTGCCGAATTGGTTGCTTTGCGTCTCGAAAAAGCCAAATTGCTTGGTTATCTCAACTTTGCTTCGTTTCAACTCGAAAATAAAATGGCCAAAACACCAGAGAAAGTATATGACCTCATGATGTCGATCTGGGATGCAGCTCTTCCCGTGGCTAAAAACGAAGCTGCTGATATGCAGAAAATGATTGACCGCGAAGGTGGCAGTTTTAGGCTTGCTCCTTGGGACTGGTGGTTTTATGCCGAAAAAGTTCGCAAAGAAAAATTCAACCTCGACGAGGAGATGTTGCGTCCATACTTTAGTCTCGACAATGTTCGCGAAGGTATCTTTTTGCTGAGTAACAAATTATATGGAATCAGTTTCAAAAAAATTGATAGTATTCCTATCTATCATCCGGATGTAACTGCATACGAAGTGCTTGATACCAATGGTTCGCACCTTGCCGTTATCTACATGGACTTTTTTCCACGTGCGTCGAAACAAGGTGGTGCATGGTGCACTTCGTTCCGCGACGAATATGTAAAAGACGGAAAGAAAGTATCGCCGGTTGTTAGCATTGTCATGAATTTTACGGCTCCAACGGCGAATACACCGGCATTGCTCAACCTCGATGAGGTTCTTACATTCTTTCATGAATTTGGTCACGCACTTCATGTATTTTTTGGCGATGTGACTTACAAGAGACTATCGGGCTATGTTCCCCGCGACTTTGTTGAACTTCCTTCGCAAATAATGGAACATTGGGCTTTACATCCCGAAATGTTGAAATTATACGCAAAACATTACAAAACCGGCGAAGTGATACCCGACGAACTGATAGCCAAGATTGACGACAGCAAATACTTCAATCAGGGTTTTGCCACAGTTGAATTTTTGGCAGCAGCCATTCTCGATATGGATTTCCACACGCTCGAAAAAGCTGACAGTCTCGATGTACTGGCATTCGAAGATGCTTCGATGAAGCGCATTGGTCTTATCCCCGAAATCCTCCCACGCTATCGCTCAACCTATTTCAGCCATACATTTACCGGAGGATACACCGCCGGATACTACAGCTATATTTGGAGCGAAGTACTCGACAGCGATGCTTTCGAAGCTTTCGAAGAATCGGGTAATATTTTCAACCGCGAGCTTGCTGCAAAATTCCGCAAAGAAGTATTGGCTCCCGGAGGTAAAAGCGAAGCTCTCGATATGTATGTTGCTTTCCGTGGCCGTGAGCCCAAAGTAGATGCACTTCTTCGCAACAGAGGCTTAAAGAAATAACACAAAACACTAACTGCTACATCATGTTTTTTTCATAGGTTTTTGGGTTTTATGGTGTATATGCAGATTATGAAAGCGCTCTTCGGAGCGCTTTTTTATGTACTGTTGTTTACCTCATAAAATCAGGTTTTCTGTCTGAACTTTTTAATATTCTAAAAATTCACAAAGGCTATCGCTCTCATTTTACGATACTTACATGTATTTAAAATATCATTTCAACACTTCACTTTGAACAAATACAGATATTTCAACGTTAACCAATTGTAACCCGCCCGTTGTAGCGATCTAACTCCTACAGTCCTTACATTTGCTTAGATAATAATCCAAGCATGAAACAAACTTTACTATTACTGTTTTTCATCCCTTTTCTTTTCTCAACAATTGAGTCGGATGCAGCTTGCCCGGGATCTGTTAATTTCTCATACAATCAAACTTGTGGCACATATACAATAGTGTTTACTAACACCTCAACGAATCTTGCCACTATAACTGATTGGGAATGGAACTTTGGTGATGGTAGTCCGGCTGTGTATATCAATAATCCATCGCATGCCTACGCAGGACCCGGAACCTACAATGTGATGTTTATTATCACACGCAGTGGTGGCTGCATGGATACGGTGTATCACAATGTTACTGTTTTACCTCTTCCTGTTTCAAATTTCACTTTTACACCTAACAATACCTGCTCGGGAACACCGGTCGTATTCACCAATACATCCACCGGAACCGGTCTTAGTTATTCCTGGGACTTCGGTGATGGAAGTCCGGTCGATGCCAGTATCAATCCTTCGCATACATACACTACAACCGGAAGTGGTACGCAAAACTATACAACGACTCTTACCATTACCGATGCCAATGGATGTACAGCAATTGCAACACAGATTGTAAGCATTCTGCAGCAACCTGATGTGTATTTTTTCGAAGAAACAAACTGGAAACATTGCTCTTACAATGCTGTTATCGACGACACGCTTTCCATTGTTAATATGTCGCCAGACAAACCCGATATCACATCGTATCAGATTGACTGGGGTGACGGAAGCCCATTCACTAACATAGCTTCGTTCGACACCATTTTGCATAACTATACTGCACTTGGTAACTACAACATCGTTATCATCAGTACCGGCAGCAATGGTTGCTCGACGACCTTTACAACAACACTTTTCATTGAAAATACGCCCATTTCGGGAATTGTCGGACCTCCGGCAGGGTCGAATCTGGGCTGCGCTCCGCTTGCTGTCACAATTCAAAACTCAAGCTCATTCATCACCACAACAACTTCAACATCTATCAACTGGGGCGATGGAAACACAACAGATCTGCCTTTGGGGACTCCACCCGGAAGTTTTTACAATCACACTTACAACAATTCCAGTTGCTCTCAACCTCTCAACCAATATGTGATTACTGTTTCCGTAAGTAATGTTTGCGGAATATCACAAGCCAGCTGGGCTCCGGTACGTGTTTATGAGCCGCCGAAAGCCAATTTCACTGTTTCTTCACCCACTTGCATAAATACTCCGGTAACTTTTTACAACTATTCGGCCCGTAATGAATGCGCAGCCAATCCCAATTCAATCTATACATGGG
>PHDB01000123.1 GCA_002842495.1 Bacteroidetes bacterium HGW-Bacteroidetes-6 | reverse complement strand
TGCCTTGGGCAAAAGTTCTTTCCACTGTTCAACCAACTGGGTAACTTTTTCCTGTTCCGATAAATCGATCTTATTAATAAGAAGCAATACAGGCGTTTCGGTATTTTGAACCCTTTCGAGGTATTCTGTATTCTTATCGATTTTCTCTACAACATCGGTTACATAAATAATAACATCGGCATCAACAAGGGCTGTGTCAACATATTTCATCATGTTTTCCTGCAACTTGTAGTTGGGTTTAAGTATTCCGGGTGTGTCGGAATAGACAATTTGAAAATCGTCGCCACTCACAATTCCTTTAATCCGATGCCTGGTTGTTTGCATCTTCGATGTAATGATGGATATTTTTTCTCCAACCAACGTGTTCATGATGGTCGATTTTCCAACATTTGGATTACCTATTATATTTACAAAGCCCGATTTGTGTATCATTTTATTTTTTTGTGGCAATATTTAAAAAAACTGCTGCAAAGATAGTTGTTTTTCAGGAACCTTCTAACACATCAAAAATATTGATATACAGAAAAATAGAATATAGTAACATCGAGGTGTATAAATATAGGGCATGTCTAAATTGAAAAATTAACATTTAAAAATGAAATATTTCTAAACATTGAAGCGTTTAAAATGTTATATTTGTTCTAATTTCAATTTAACACCCTGTTTTTTAGTTCCTCTTATTAATTATTCCAGCCCCGCGACATACCCCGCGGGGTTTCTTTTTTTGTAAAAATTCAGTAAAAAACTCCATGCAATTTCAAATGAATTCACATTTAATAGTTGTTTTCTGATCGAACCAAATCTTCGATGGGTCATTCTCAGATTTGTTAATTCTCAAATTTGCTAATTTGCTAATTAACTTTATCCTTCGAGATTACCTGGCCACTTCAATCAATACTTTCCTTTTTTTAATGGGTGCATTCTGAATGGTATCCAGCAACTGGTCAACTTTAGCACGTTTTACGGCTACATACGAAACATGGTCCAACACATCGATCAGGCCCACTTCCTCCTTTTTCAGTTTACCTTTCTGCATCATCAGTCCGGCAATGTCCATTTTGCTGATCTTCTCTTTTTTCCCGGCTGAAATATAGAGGGTTACCCACTCTGTTTCCGTTGGGAGTATGGCTTTCGACGGCAGGTTTTCATACACCGGTTTTTCTTTTAAAAACGATGGAATGGTCTCCCTTTCGTTCACCAGCAAGTAGCTGGTCCCCGATGCGTGCATGCGTGCAGTGCGTCCGTTGCGGTGGGTGAAAATATTTTCAGTTGCCGGCAGATCGTAGTGGATGATGTGCTCTATTTCGGGAATGTCGAGGCCACGCGAGGCCAAATCGGTGGTGACCAGTATGCTGTGGCTCCCGTTCCTGAATTTGATGAGCGTTCGTTCACGCAGGGTTTGATCAAGCCCACCGTGAAAAACATTGTTGGGAAGCCTTTTGTCCCAAAGCAAATTGCTGATTTGATCCACCGTGTCGCGCTGGTTGCAGAAGATTAAGGTAGATCGGTTACCAATTTTACAAACCAACCTGAAAAGCGTATCCAGGCGGTTATCGACCGAAGTGTTCACCACTTTTACTTTCAGGTTCTCCGGTGAATCTTCGGAAAGGTAGCTGAGAGTTACCGGGTTGATGAGCCCAATAAATTCATGTATTTCGATAGCGGGTGTGGCCGAGGTGAGTACCCGACGGGTGAGGTTGGGCAATACTTTCACGATAAATGAAATCGCTTCGGTAAAACCAAATTCGAGGCACTTGTCGTACTCG
>PHDB01000009.1 GCA_002842495.1 Bacteroidetes bacterium HGW-Bacteroidetes-6 | reverse complement strand
AAGAAGAAGACGATTGGCGCGACAATCTTCGTGCGAGCATGGTTAAACTCGACCCTGCCGTATTGCAACAGATGCCCGGATTTGCGGGCGAAGCCGATCCTATCAAAAGCCTGCAGTCGGTTCCCGGGATTGTAAGTCAGGGTGATGGTTCGTCATATTTTTTTGTACGCGGCGGCAAAAACGACCAAAATCAAATCCTGATTGATGAAGCTCCGGTGTACAATGCTGCTCATTTGTTTGGCTTTTTCACAAGCATGGTTCCCGATGCTGTGAAAAATATCGATATTTTCAAAGGCGATGCACCGGCACAATATGGTGGACGACTTTCGTCGGTGATTGACATGCAAATGAAAGACGGCAACATGCAACGCTTCGGGATGAATGGAAGCACCAATATTTTCGCCAACAGTATTGCATTTGAAGCTCCATTCAAAAAAGACATTTCGTCGTTCTACATTGCATTGCGAACATCGAATCTGGGCTGGCTCAACCGGCGAACAGCCAACAACAGCAATTTGGTTTTGGGATTTTCGGACTTCAATTCGAAGCTGAACATCAAAATCAATCGGAACAACCGACTATTTCTGACTGTCTATGGTGGAATGGATCAATATTTCATCAAAAATCCGACAGCTTTACGCACAGTTGGCATCAACTGGAGCAATAATCTGGGCACACTGCGATGGAATCATATTTTCAACAACAAACTGTTCTGCAATACAACCATGTATTATAGTCGCTACAACTACTACGTTCAGATTTGGAAAGAGCATAAGGATTATTGGGATTCGCACATTTATCAGGGTTCGCTGAAAACCGATTTCAGCTTTTTTGCTAAACCATCACTCACCTATCGTTGGGGCCTTGACTTAAGCGGATACGAAAGCAATCCGGGCAACATAAAGCTCAGCAACGACAATTTGCAGGCATTAATTCCCGAAGTGTCATCCTACACAAGCGGAAGCAGTGCTTTATATTTTTCAGTTGAACAAAAACTTGGAAACAAGTGGTTTCTGAATTATGGAATTCGACAGCCGGTTTGGCGCAACAACGGTCCAACACAAGTATTCATCTTCGATTCGTTGTATCAGGTGATCGACACCGTTGAATATGCAAAATCGGAAAAAGTAATTTCGTTTGCCTGTATCGAACCCCGTATGGCGGTAGCCTTTTCGCCCCGGGTAGGAAAACAGTTCAAGGTTTCGTATAATCGAAATTTTCAATTTCTGCAAATTCTCAGCACCAGTATCAGTCCATTCAATGGAATTGAATCGTGGGTTCCATCAGGCGATAACATTGCACCGCAACGTTCCGACCAGTTTTCGGCAGGTTATTTTGATCGCACATTGAAAGAAGGTTACGTTTTTTCGGCCGAAGTTTACTATAAAATAATAACTCATCAGACCGATTATATCGATCATGCCAATCTGTTGCTAAATCCATTGCTCGAAGGAGAGGTACGAGAAGGTCGTGCCGATGCATATGGAGTAGAACTCATGTTTCGTAAAACCGCAGGAGCTCTCACGGGCTGGGCTGCATATACCTATTCGAAAGTAATCATCAACACGCCTGCGCTTAACGAAGGGAAAGATTACCCGGCACAATGGGACAGACCGCACAATATTTCCATGCATCTTTCGTGGACCGACAATCGCAGATGGAAAGTTGATGCCAGCTGGATATATTTGACCGGACAACCAACCACAACACCGGTAGGATTTTATTACTATAATAATTATTCGGTTCCTGTTTACGGCAACATTCACAATGATCGTTTGCCCGCATATCACCGACTCGATGTATCGGCCACACTTACTCTCTCGAAACCCGAACGTAAGTGTCAACATTATCTTGAACTCAGCATTTACAACTTGTACGGTCGACACAATCCCATTTCGCTGACCTTCAATAAAATTGTTGATGACAATGGAAACCTTGTCCTTCCGGCCGACTTTAACAATCCGCTCACTATATCTCCGGTAACCACGGCTGTTGCCGGTTTTATTCCTTCGCTCACTTATCGGTTTAGGTTATGAAATGGATGAAGAAAATATACATATATCGTCACCCTGAGCTTGTCGAAGGGGGGCAAAAATCATTATTGAGGTCATGCTTCGACAGGCTCAGCATGACTGCCTTTTTTGTTATTACATCAAGGTTGCAAAACCAGTTTTATTTGAATTATCATGAAAGGGATAAAGAAAATCGCATTGTATTTCACACTCGTTTTACTGGATTATTAACAGTCTCTCTCATTCTTCTTTTCACATCCTGCGAAAAAGAAACCGACTGGAACCTCGACAATGGCAAACTTCCCAAAATTGTAGTGGAGGCTATGCTTACCAACGAAGACACAACACACGAGGTTGTTCTCAGTCTGCCTGTCTCCTCGCTCAACGAAACGCCGGCCATGGTTTCTGGTGCCGACGTAAAAATCGTATTCAACAGCACTACATATAACTTTACCGAAGACTCTCAAAACCCCGGACATTATTATTCCGATTCAACATTTCATGGAATTGCCGGACAAACCTATTCCTTACTTGTCCAATATGTTGATCAGGATAGTATTGGCCATTTGTGGTATGGTTCCGACGTAATGCCCCCTGCCGAATTATTTACACCACTTTCTCTTGCACTTGCCAACACAACCGATAGTATTTATAAAATCTCCTACGTTGCATCAGGTTACGACCCAACACGATATGCCATGTACGAAATATTTCTCGACTGGCGTCATATTTCGGGATACGATACAATTAGCTCGGTAGCAACTCTATATTTTTACACATTGGGTTCGCTCGATATGGGCGAAATTGTAGGTAACGACTTCGAAAATATCTATTTTCCTAAAGGAACAAAAATCAGAGAGCGACGCTATAGCATATCAGCTCTTTATGCTGCATGGATTCGCGAAATACTTATCGAAACACAGTGGAACAACGGAATTGTTGTGGTTCAGCCCGGAAATGCACATAGTAATTTATTCGACCTCACTGATTCCAGCTATAATGCAGCCGGGTTTTTTAGCACTTGTGGCGTTTCGGAGTGGAATGGGGTGGCAGAATAATTAAATCCCATTCATAAAAAATAGCTTTTACTGTTTTGTAACAATATTTCCCTTAATTTTGAAAATTAATACAAAAGTCATGAAAACTGTAATTCTCATTTCTGCGCTTTTATTATCATTCTCGTTTGCATTCAGTCAGTCATGCATTGTTGCGAATTACCCAATTTCGGGAAATGCCAATGACATCAGTGGAAACAGCTACGATGGAACAACTTACAATGTGGTTTTAGACACCAATCGCTTTGGCACAGCCAACAGTTCATACAGTTTCAATGGATCAAACAGTTATATTGATTTGCCAAACGATTTCGACATCAATACCCGAAGTATCAATCTGTGGTTTAATGCAAGAACCATCGATGTTATCAATCGACACATTTATATCTCTGACAATTCTGGACTGAGCTTTGGCTCAACTCAACTCATTGTATATGAAGATGCTGGATCCAAACACATTCGCTTCACAACAGGATTATCGGCAGGGATGGTTTCTGTTCCTGTTTCTGAAAATACCTGGTATATGGCAACAATTGCCAGAGGTATTGACAGCACTGTTTATTATCTGAATGGTGTCAGGGTCGGAGTGCACATCAACGGAAATGAGCATTCCGCAAGCGGTCATTCAACTGCAATGCTTGGGGTGAGCCGGCTCATGGACAGATATTTTGATGGCCTGATTGATGATGTCACAATATACAACTGTCAGCTCACTCCTTTTCAGGTAGACTCATTATTCAGTATCTCAGACAGCACTAACTGCCTTCTGGCAAGTTATCCGTTCGACGGCAACGCCAATGACACTACAATCAACGGACTGAACGGCACACCCTACAACGTTTCTTCGGCTATAAACAGGTTCGGCGCTCCCGCCGGAGCATATAACTTTGATGGTACCGACAGTTATATTGAATTACCTGAAGATTTTGACTTGCCGGAAAGAAGTATTAATCTTTGGTTTAAGGCTGATACCATCGACGACGAATACCGGCATATTTACGTTTCTGATAATAGCGGAACAGTAAACGGATCAACACAGATTGTTGTTTATCGACTGAGCGGAACTACTTATATACGATACACAACGGGACTGTCTTCCGGAATGGTATCAGTTCCTGTTGTTCAAAACACCTGGAACATGGCAACACTCGTCCGGAATGCTGATTCAACATATTATTACCTGAACGGGACACTGGTAGGATCCCATATCAACGGAAATGAGCATTCCACCTCAGGAAGCACAAATGCACTGATCGGCACAAGCCGTTTGTTTGACAGATATTTTGCCGGCGACATAGACGATGTTCAAATATTTGATTGTGCCCTTACGGCGAGCGACATTGAAAATTTCTTTGATGTCACATCAATAGCAGAAAATCAAAAAAGCACTACACTGACAGTCTTTCCAAATCCATCCGATGGCGAGTTCTCGGTCAAAATACCTGAAACCCTTACTGGTTGTTCTGTAAGCATCTTTGACTCCCACGGGAAAATGGTGTTCCATTCCGAAAACAACAGCGCCGGCATTATTCTTTTTTCCATGAAAGAATTTTCATCCGGATTGTATTTTCTGAAACTACAGAACAGCAGTATTTCCACCTCCGGGACAGTTGTCATTCAAAAGTAATTTCCAAATTTCTACTCTCAAAAAAAAGCCTCCGGAAATCCGGAGGCTTTTTCATTATTCTCAAAAACGTTTATCGTATCATCAGTTTGTAGTTCAATGTGCTGCCATCGGAAGATATAAGGCGAAGCACATACGAGCCAGCGGCATGTCCGTTCAGATCCAGAACATAATCATTGGTTATTCTGTCATTGAACACAATTTCTCCAAGAATATCAATAACCTGAAGATCGTACGATCCGTTTACACTCAGATAAAATACTCCTTCTGACGGATTCGGATAGACCAAACAGTAGATTCCCTGTTCTTCAATACCGGAAGATCCCTGAATCAGTGTAGCCGTATCGGAAGCCGTACCTGCAGTTACAACAATGGTTGCCGTACGCGACGACGCCGTTGTATTTTGCTGGTAATCTGCCGTCAATGTGTCATTACCGCTTCCTGATGCTGTTACGGTGCACCATGTCTGATCGCTTGTTGCAGTCCAGTTATAGTTGGATGTAATCAAATAATCAATGGTGCCGGCAGCATCAGAAACACTCTGTGTAGCCGGATTGATACTAATGGTATAATCGAGTGTTGTAAACGACAATTCAACTCCCTCAAACCACAGAGAACCATCTGTTGCTGTAGCCAGATAATAATATGTCGTATTGGGTGTTAACGCACTCAAAGATGCTGAGAAAGACACCGGTGTTATTCCGGAGGCTGTTGCAGGTGTTGCCGCAATGGAATCCGTATAAACTCCGCTGGCAATGCCATATCTGAATTTGGCATCTGAAATATTTACACCTTGCGGATAAACAGTTCCGTGCAGATTTGCCGAGAACAACATTACCTGGGTAGCAGAATCGGTTGTGACACTCGGTGTATCAAGAACATTGATGATCACATTCCAGTCGGTATAAACCGAATCCGTATTATTGTAATTCATACGGACAACATGGTAAACAAGTGTGTCACCGTTGTTAAGCGAGAACGTATTTACTCCGCTTGTTTGCAAAGCACCACTGACATACGCCAGAGCCAGATCATGAAAATCATTCAGCTCAAATTCGGGAACTACGTTGGACATATCTGCATTGTAGGGGAAATCGACATGTATTTCCTTTAATGAATCGTTTATTGTAGCCGAGATCTGACCGGGAACAGAAAATGTATCGATAGCCGTGCTTACAATTTCGAAGCCGCAGAGCCTGAAATTCTGAATTACCCCACCAAGAACCACCGAGCCGGGAATTGCCTCGTCCGAGCAGAATGCTCCTCCGATACTGGCTGCTGCAGTTATTGCCGAGGGAATATCCTGCGTAATATCGTGATCAACCAGAACGGTTCCGTCAGATATTTTGATCCAGACAAGTTGATTATTATGATTATGTTGAGATGCACCCACTATATACGGACCACCCGGCGTCCAGTAATCGTAAGCCAGTCCTCCAAAACCATAAAGTGATGCATTCGGATTGGTAATTGTCTGAATTGTAGCACCGGTATTTTTGTCAACAAGGAGAATGTTTTCCGAACCGGATGTCCAGTTGCAGATCCACAAAGCGTCATTTTCCGGATCATAATCAATACCGCGTACATAGGTTGCTGTAGTGGCAGAATTCACCGTATAGAACGTATCGCTTGCAAGGCTGTCTCTGTAAAGAGTTGTTGCATTGATCCCTCCGTAAAAATAATCGCCGTCTGTGGACAGATCGCGGAATCCCTGAGCTGAAGTAAGAACAGTAACCGGCAATGTGGTATCAAGACCTCCCTGGTTGTTTAAAACATAGATCTGATTGCTGTTCCATCGTGAAATATAAAACTGACCGTTGTAGAATTCTGACCCGTACGAAGCGGTCAACGCTGACACATCATATTCTATCACTTTCTTGTAAAAAGGAGCCCAAACAACAAAGGAGTAATTGTAGGTGTCATTCCCGGGATTGATATCTCCTGAATAGGCAACTGAAGCTTGAACGTTGTATGTTCCGGGAACGGATACATCAAGCGGCTGAACAAAGGTATAGGTGTAAGTATCGTTCATCTGCAGCGTATCTCCCACCGGTGTTGTTTCATTCACCGTGGTGGCATTGCAGGTATAGGAAACCGGGATTTCGGTAACAGGATCTGTTCCCAAATTCTTCACAGTGATCGTCACAATTCCGGAAGGAGAATTGAAATATCCTGTTGTCGGGCTTGTGGCGCCGGTAACGGTTACATCAACGCTCAACGGAAAACCATACGTAACAACGATGTACGGCACATTTGTTTCGTTCCAGCCTTCGAAATGGGCATAATAGCCTCCGGTTGTTTCATATTCCCAAATACCCACACCAAACCAATCGTCGGCAAGCCGGTTCGAAAAATCGCTGTTCGCGGTTGACCCCAGGGCTCCCGCAAACCAACCCGGATCTGGGAAATTCGCAGCATATTGATAATAGGTGCTTCCATTCCGTGCATCATTGTAAATTGTATCGTATGGATTTGCCATGGGATCGTATTCGAGCGACATCACCCTGAAATAAGCATAATTGTCGATGTCTTCATACGCATGCAGCGTTACGGACTGAATCTGGGCCTGATCGGGAATGGAAGAAATGTCAAATTTCATCCAGCCAACAAGCGTGTCAACAGATAGAGTCTCCACATAACTGCTGTCAACAATACTGTCGGCACAAACGGTGCCTGTCCAGAGAGGCTGCAATTGAGGATACACTGTATCTGTATATAACTGCATGGATTTGGTGATATTCGTTGTCAGTGTATCGTTGTTGTGATTTCCGTCACCGGAAAGAGTAACCGCCGCCATACAATTATAGGTGGTATAAACAGTGAGTGCAGCCGACGTGGTAAATGTGTACATCGAATCATTGCCAGCTGTAAGTGTCCCCGGAATATTCTGGGTCACAAAGGTATTTCCTCCGTCCACGGAATAGGCTATATCGAAATTGGAAACATCCGATGTTCCGTTGTTGGAAACCGTTATTCTTACCGTATCCGAGGGATCTACATCCGAACCTGTTACAGGTGTATTCCATTGGGAAACCAAAAGGTCATATGCCGGTATCAGATCAGCCGTAACCACCGCATTATCCAGATAACAATCATTACCGTATTTGGAAACAAAAAGAAACGCAATATATAAGCTGGCCTGATTACCTGCACCGGCAGGCAGGCTGATCGACTGAGCCGTCCAGGAATCTCCGGAAGCTTGATAACGACCAACGCCTCCTGCTCTATCCCAGGTTGTTCCGTCAACCGACCATTGTACATACACGCTATCAATAGAAGATGGATACTGATCGTCTTTTGTCCAGTCGAAATTCACCTTTACATTCGTGTAACCGGTGGTTGAGAAGGAAGTCGTTTGCTGCAGTCTGGCAGAATTACCACTCGAACAGTCATACGAGTTAAAACGCGCCATATACGCTCCTTCTGTCGGGGAAAAACCTGACGGATGCGTAGAGCTTGCAACAAATGTTATTTCTCCGGCAGTTCCCGAAACATCAACCACCGACCAACCCGTTGGAACCGAGCCCCCGTTGTTGAAGCCCTCGGCATACAGATTGGCTCTTGTCGCCTTTATCTGATGTCCGATGTAGTTGGTAATCGGGGCATTGTCAAACTGTGGTTCATTTCCGGCAGTAATGAACTTTTTGTCCGGCTGTTGTGCCCACCCCTCCATCTGGCATAACAACGCAAGAATAAGAAAAATGCTAGTTTGTTTCATAATAATTTAAAATTAATATGCAAATTTAGCTTTTATTCACTTTTGTTATAAAAAATAAAAAAAAATTCAATTCTCTGAAGATAAAAAATGTCATTTTGTATTCATTATCTTTGCATACTACTTTAATATTTTCTACCATGAAGATTATTGCATCTGTAATATTACTGGTTGCCATGGGGGTGGCATCAGCACAAAGCATCAGACCGAACGATGCTTATCTTGCCGAAGAAAATGGCTATTTCAGCAATCTGATTCCAACCGGGTTTGGAATGATCGCAACATCGAACAACTGCAACGAAATATTTTTGATTGCAGATGGTCAGTTAAAAACGCTGATTGCTGCTCCCGGCTGCGGAAGGTATATGCAGCTAAGTCCCGACGGCAAAACCATTGGGTTTAAACATATTTCCAAAAATGGACTTCAATGCCCGGCTTTGCTCGATATTGAAACTGGGGAAATTTCTTTCGTTGCTGAGCCAGCAACACTTTGTGGCCAACCCGCATTCTCATCCGGGGGCGATATGGTGGTTGCCGATACCACCGGATTTGCCGTTTACCGCAAAGACGGGACAACAGAACATTTCACAACCCATGTGTATGCAAACTACACAGCCATTTCGCCTGACGGAACATTGGTTGTTTATAACGACAACAACGACCAATTGCTCATGCTGAACACAACCACAAAGGAAACCGTTGTTGTAAGTCCCGAAGGATGTGCGCTTCCTGCATTTTCGGCATCAGGGAAATACATCTCGTTTGTAGCATCATTGCAACGGATTCTGGTTTTCAGCATCGAGCAGAACACCATAATCGGTACACTTTATGGCTCTGCAAACCGGTGGCATCCAACGCAAGATCTACTTGCATTCAACGAGCTCGAATCGGAGAATTACACTGTAAAAAGGTCGCAAATTGAATTATTCAATCCTGAAACTGGTGTTCAAATGACCCTTGCTGGCGGAAGCGAACAACAGTTTTTCAATCCTGTTTTTGATAAAAATGGAGATATTTACTTTCATGATCAGACTTCGCTCGGTATTTACAAATGGGTCGAAAATACTCCAAAATGCATTTATCGGCACTCTGGAAAACTACCTATGCGTTTCTTCGAAACAGATAAAAGCACAACGACAATTGTGACCGTCCCTGGTACTGTCCCTTACGTTCATCAGGTTTACGACACGCCAACATGGCACTCGGGCTACTGGAGCTGTGCTCCCACAACATCAGCCATGGCCTTTGCTTACTACAACCGACTCCCGCCATGGCCCACCACGGTCGATCACGGAATGTCGTGGGATCCGCATGTGAATAATTATGGTTCGTATGTTGCCGATCGCTATCGTTTCGACGAATGGTATTATAGCGAAACCGCTTTAGATGCCAGCAGTGGAACCAGTTATGGTGGATATGGTTATATGTGGACCGGTACTTATGGACCCAGCAGTCGTATGAGCACCTATCTGACTCAGCATTACATGACTTCGAATCAGATTTGGACAACAAGTTGCACATGGGCTCAAACCGTTGCTGAAATTGACAATGGATATGTTCACCCAATATGCAACTATCTCACAGCATCGGGTCACTTAACGCTTTGCATCGGCTATTACGATACACAACACTCGCTTCTGTTTAACGATCCGTATGGAAACCGAAATGACGCCACCTATTGCGACTACGATGGAGCAGGCGTATCGTACGACTGGCCTGGCTACAACAATGGTCTGGCCAATCTGGGCGGAACAAACAGTTATGTTGCATGGACAGTTGCAGCGCGAACTACAGAACCTGTTTACAACGACACAATCATAGACAACAACTACTATGGTCACGGTTTTTTCATGAATAATGCTACTTTAGGAAGCACCATGCGCTATTTCCGCGATTTCAACACCGGCTACAACGGTCACACATGGTTTACACTCGGAATGGCTACTTCGCCCGATATCTGCTACACCACTTGGGAACCCACTATTCCAGACACCGCTTTGTACCGTGTTAGTGTTTTTATACCTTCGAAAGGAACCAACACCACCAATGCCATGTATCGCATCACACGTGTTGGAGCCGATACAACGGTAACTGTAAATCAGGCTACGCATAAAAACACATGGGTCGAACTTGGTGTTTTCAGCATGGCTCCTGGTGCTGCATTGGTTTATTTGGGCGATTCTACCGGAACCGATGGCGATTCCATTGCATTTGATGCGGTGAAATTCTCGAAAATTCCTTTGCCAATGGCTGCTTTTTCGGCAAACGAAACACAAATTTGTCCCAGCGACACTGTTGTATTCACCTCAGCAAGTCAGAATTCAAGTACGCTGCAATGGTTCCTCAACGGCGGAAACATCATCAGTCAGATTGGCAACCAATGCACTGCGGTGTATCTCACCAGCGGACAATTCGACGCAATTTTGGTGGCCCAGAATGGCAACGGCAGCGACACGCTGGTACAACTGCAATACGTCAATGTTGGACTCAACGCCATTTCACTTTTCGATGTGTCGGACGATACTGTTTTCCTCTCCAATCCGGTGGTGCTTTTCTACAACAACTCACAAAATGCTGTTTCGTACCACTGGGATTTTGGCGATGGAAGCCAAAGTTCCGATTCAAACCCGTATCATATGTATTCTACCACTGGAAGTTTCGATGTGGCATTAATTGCAAATGCCGCAGAGTGCAAAAGCGATACTTCGCTCCGAACAATTGTGGTAATGCTTTACGAAGCAATTGGCGAAATGAATGCACAGCAATTAAGTTTGTTTCCGAACCCTGTAGGCGAAACGCTTTTCTTGTCGCGCACTTTCGATGTGGAAACAGAATACGAAATTTCCGACATCAGTGGTCGCCTTGTTGAAACAGGAATGCTTCCGGTTGGAGAAAATTCCATTAGCACCCGCCAAATTGCTGAAGGTGCTTATGTTTTGTCCGTTTCCAATGGAGAAATGGTGTATAGGGTGTTGTTTGTGAGAAAATAATATTTGAATGGTAAAAAGAATTCACTTCTTGATTTTGTTTTCTCTGTTTTCGGCAGGCTGTCAAAAGCCAAAGCCTGTTGCCACACGTTCCTATAATGAGCGGAAACAAACTACCTTCAACCGCCTCATCACCACAATGAAAAAACATCCCACAATTCATTATCTTTGCAGCCACAAACGTTATCCGATTGCATCATGCGCATCATCGACACACATAGCCATTTGTATCTTCCCGAATTTGAGGAAGACCTCGACGATGTTGTGCGCCGTGCGCGCGCCGAAGGTGTTGTGCATGCCTTGCTCCCCGATATCGACAACGGCACCACCAATATTCTGAAGCGAACCATTATCGAATTTCCGGGATTTTTCTCGGGAATGACAGGTATTCATCCTACCAGCGTAAACGAAGATTGGCGCGAACAATTGGAGCATTTCGAAAGCGAAATTGTTTCGGGTTTTCCGTGGGTTGCTATTGGCGAAATCGGGATTGATTTATATTGGGACGCTACTTTTGCTAAAGCACAGAAAACGGTATTCGAAGCTCAACTTAACAAAGCTGTCGAATTGAACCTGCCGGTTTCGGTACATCAGCGAAACTCGATGAAAGAAGTGCTCGATGTGTTGCAGCTTTTCAAAGGCAAAGTTACAGGCGTTCTTCATTGTTTCAGCGGCAACAACCACGATGCCGATTTAGCCATAGAACTTGGTCTCAAGCTTGGAATTGGCGGCGTATTGACATTCAAAAACAGCAATTTGCCCGAAATTGTAAAACACGTTGGTGTAAAACATCTTGTTCTCGAAACCGACGCTCCATATCTGGCTCCCATGCCTTTGCGCGGCAAGCGCAACGAACCTGCATATCTCAAATATGTACTCACCTATCTGGCCCAGCTGTTGAATTTACCGACCGAAGAAGCAGCCAATCACTTATTTATCAATTCAACAGAAATTTTTTCAAAGATTTCCATTTCATGACAAAAAAACGTTCGATTCTGATGATTTATACCGGTGGAACCATCGGTATGGTAAAAAGCGAAACCGACGGAACACTTATTCCGCTTGAGATGAACAATCTCTACCACTATATTCCCATTCTTGAGCGCCTGCCTGTGAGTATCGACATGCATTCGATGGAAAAAGTAATCGACTCGTCGGATATGGATCCCGAATTTTGGAAGGAACTGGCTGGGATCATCGAAAATAATTATTTGCAATACGATGGATTTGTGATTTTGCATGGTTCGGACACTATGGCCTACACAGCTTCGGTGCTGAGTTTCATGCTCGAAAATCTCAACAAGTCTGTAATTCTGACCGGTTCGCAATTACCGCTGGGGATGATTCGCAGCGATGGACGCGAAAACATGATCAATGCCATCGAAATTGCATCGGCCTACGACGACGATACACCCATTGTACCCGAAGTGGCAGTTTGCTTCGAAAACAAATTGCTTCGTGGCAACCGAACCTCGAAAGTGAATGCCGAAAACTTCGACGCTTTTCTTTCGGGCAATTACCCTGTTCTGGCCGAAATAGGTGTAAATATCCGCTTCAACCGAAGCGCAATAGCTCGCCCTAGTTTCAAAAACCTGAAAGTTCACAAAAACCTGTCGGGACGTGTTGGTATTTTGAAACTATTTCCGGGAATTACCAAAGAATTCACCCGAAATTTATTGCTACAAGAGGGCATCGACATTGTAATTCTGGAAACATTTGGCTCGGGCAATGCTCCTTCTGGAAGCGATTTTGTTCAAATTATCAGCGAAGCCATTAAAAACGGGAAAACATTGTTCAACGTAACACAGTGCAAAGGTGGAGTAGTTGAAATGGGAAAATATGCTGCCAGTAAACAATTGCTCGACATGGGCGTTGTTTCGGGCCATGATATCACTACCGAAGCTGCTATTGCAAAAGCTATGTTTCTGCTTGGCCAAGGATTCACCGGTCAGCAATTGGCCTCGAAACTCGAAAAACCGCTTTGCGGGGAAATGGGGAGAGGAGAGAAGTAGACAGTGGTCAGCAGCCAGTTGTGAGTGATGAGTGATGAGTGATGAGTGATGAGTAAAAATAATTAAAATTTATGTGTAGAGGCGCTATTTATTAGAATTATTCATTGTAGAGACGTTGCACTGCAACGACTCGTATTAGAAGTAAGTAATAAGAGGTAAGGAGTATTACATAAAAATCCGATTCATCGTGCATGAAAGCAAGGAACTCCTATAACACCATTTTACACCATCACTTTGGGAATTGAATCAATCAGCGTTTGGGTGTATTCTTGTTTGGGATTCGAAAGAACATCGGAGGCCAGACCAGACTCAACAATTTTTCCTTTTTCCATTACAGCGATTCGGTCCGACATATATCCAACCACATTCATATCGTGCGAAATAAAAACATAGGTGAGCCCAAATTCATCTTTCAGGTCGTTGAACAAATTGAGAACCTGTGCCTGAACACTCACATCGAGTGCTGAAACCGACTCGTCGCAAAACACAATTTCGGGCTTCAGAACCAAAGCTCTGGCAATCACAATTCGCTGGCGCTGGCCACCACTAAACTGATGTGGATATTTTCCAAGATCGTCGCCCGATAATCCTGTTTTTTCAAGAATATGCACGGCATACTCAAGACGTTCGCGACGACTGCCAAAAATACGATGCTGATTCATGGGTTCGAGCAAAGCATCTTTAACCGACAGTGTAGGGGTAAGCGAGGAATATGGATCCTGAAACACAATCTGAAGCCGGGTTCTGAGTTTACGAAGCTCTCTGTTGCTTAGTATTGCTAAATTGTGGTTATCAAACATCACATTGCCGGCAGTAGGTTTAATCAGCTGCAGAATTGCCCGAATAAGTGTAGATTTACCACAACCCGATTCGCCAACAAGCCCGAGAGTTTCACCCTGAAAAAGATCAAGCGAAATATTGTCGTTGGCCCGAAACCAAACATCAGCATTTTCGCGATTGCGACGGCCCATGGCATAATGAACACTAAGATTTTCGACACTTAAAATCAGGTTTTCATGTATCTGATTTTTGGGAAAAGCCTTCCTTATAGTGTGTGCTGATTTATTCTGAACACCATCAACAAAATCATTGACTGTTGGCAAGCGATCCGGATTTCCGGAAAGCGTTGGCCTGCATGCCAGCAACGCTTTTGTGTAAGCTGCCTGAGAGTTCGAAAAAACCTCCGACACAGAACCTTGTTCAACAACACGTCCATGTTGCATTACAACAATACGGTCGGCGATATTACTCACCAATGCGAGGTCGTGCGAAATAAAAACGATAGCTGTTCCCGACTCAGCTCTAAGCTTGTGAAGAAGCTGAATAATTTCTTTCTGCACCGTTACATCGAGTGCTGTTGTAGGCTCATCAGCAATCAAAACACGTGGCCTGGTCGACATGGCCATGGCAATCATCACCCGTTGCCGTTGTCCGCCCGAAAGCTGATGCGGATATGCATTAAAAACTTTCCGCGGATCGGGTAGTGCGACCTTTGCAAAAAGCTCAAGAATTTTATTTTTAGCTTCGCGTCTTCCCATTTTCGCATGATGGCGCAAAGGCTCAGCAGCTTGTCGTCCGCAACGAATTGAAGGATTGAGCGAACTCAAAGGATCCTGAAAAATCATGCTGATATTATTTCCCCTGATGCTGTTCAGCTCCCCCGTCTTCAGCTTCAAAATGTCTACACTTTTCTGTTTTTGCTGCTCGAAATAAATGCAACCATTTGCAGTCAGATTTTTAGCCGGAGGAAGCAATCCCATGATTGAAAGAGCGGTAAGCGATTTACCGGAGCCACTTTCGCCAACAACCCCCAACACTTCGCCCGGGAACAACTGAAACGAAACATCGTTTACAGCTTTGGAATTACCAAACGAAACCGTTAATGAAGAAATATCGAGTATGGGCTGAGTCATATTTAGCGGACATAAGAAAGGGCTGCATTGCAGCCCTTTTATATTAACCTTTGTTACGTTCCTGTTTGTAGCCAAACCAATCTCTGAACCAGCGCTTCACGAAGAATTCCTTACGATGATTACGATTACGATTTGCTTCGTTGAGAGCACGACGCATCGATTTGCGGGTTTCTTTGGTTTGTGATTTCATATGACGCTTCAGAGCTTTCTGATACAATACGGTATCGTTGCGCTGACGTTTTTTCTTTTCACGCTGAATCTGCCGTTCCCGATTACTCAGGTTCGAAGTGCGACACGATTGAAATGAAGCCAAGGGCAACAACAACGCGACTATTAGCACTATATATTTAAGTATTCTCATATATCCCGTTCTTCAGATGAATAATTTCAAACAGCGAAAATACAACTTTTTTTTTACGTTCGACTTCTCTGGGCAAAGATTTACCAAAAAGTTTTTCACTATCTTTGAGGTTCTAAATGAACGATTTTGAGGCATGAAATATTTCACCGCTACATTTTTTGCTGTGTTAATAACTTTTTCTTCTTGCAAAAAAGACGAAAACAGAATTCCCTATGTACCGATTGATATCTATGTTGATATCAATAACGCTAACTACAACGACCTGAATGCCGTTGGGGGTTATGTTTACCTTACAGGAGGCTACAAAGGGCTTATTATTTATCGTTCATCTTTCGATTCGTTTGTCGCCATTGAAAGAGCATGCCCATATCATCCAACCGGCGATTGCGAAAGGCTTGTAGTTGACACATCAGGGCTCACCGTTTCGGATCCGCACTGCGGATCGCGCTTTCTCATTCTCGACGGAAGCATTGTGAATGGACCCAGCACCAAACCTGCCGCAACGTACCATACCATTTTCGATGGCGTGTATGTGCATGTGTATAATTGATTGTGGCAAAAATCATTATCAAGCAACACAAGAAGCCGCTTCTCGCAAAAAAGCAAACATGTTATTGAAATACTCGATATCGGTTTGCAATTTTCGAATCTTTCTTTTTTCCTTACAACCAAAAAGTTTTCTATTGGTACGAATAGCAAAAAATAAAATATTTTCACGCGAATTCAATATCAATTCATCAAACGCTATCCCTTTATATTTTTCAAATATTTTTTCAATATACTCACTGATAGAACCAAATGACGATTCAATTTCAACCTCATATTCTACATAACAAAAAAAACCTTTAAACTTCGATTTGAACAAATGTGCGACGTCAATTTCGGACAATTCAAATGGGTTATTCCCAAAGTTTCCCTTGAATAAGTTTTGACTTTCAAGTTCTTCATAACAACAATGGATAATTCCTGAATGGTTAATTATTCTGACATCGGTTTTCCGAATTGGCCAAATTGAAGTAATTTCAGTATTTTCCTCTTGAATAAAATCGAATAGGGCGCTGTAGTATTGATCTACAAAGGTTCGCCATTGTTCTTTTGGAGTAAACATCCACGATTTAATGGACCAAATTGAAAAAATAATCACAAAAACAGCTGCCAAAGCAAAGATAACAAGGTGAAAAGAAGTATGCTTTTTAAGCTCAAACACTTTCGAAAAAACGATTAACCCTGTAAGAATACTTAATGTGAGCTTCACAACAAATCCCAAAGATGAAAATTTTTTCAGTTTCCAAATTTGTTTTTCGGCAAAGTTTCTACAAAACTCGCTATTCATACAAATCAATCCAATTATTTATGCAAAAATATTGAAAAAAATAATTTTCCCAACAATCATTTCACAAAAAACAGGTCCGAATAAATAAATTTGCAGCAACCCAACACAAACCACTAATTTGAATTACTTTTGCCCCACAATGTCCTTCGATTTTCAATTCGATCAACATCCGCTGTGGATGGTTATTCTGGCAGGAAGTCTTGCGCTTTCGCTGCTGATATTTTTGTTTTACTATTTGATTTTTTTCAGACGGTTTGCATTTTGGCAAAAACAAAACCGCTCTCATTCAAAGCATCAGCCACCCGTAACTATAGTAATAGCCGCCCGGAACGAATACCTGAACCTGAGAGAAAATTTACCGTTTCTTCTTAATCAGGATTACCCCGATTTTGAAATCTTGGTAGTTGACGATCATTCTCAGGACGATAGTTGGGATTTACTGTGTGCATTCAAAATAAGCAATCCACACTTGAAAATTGTGCGTCTCACCGATTCGGTTGTGGTGAACGAGGGCAAAAAATTTCCATTGTCGGTTGGAATAAAAGAAGCGCGACACAATCAGCTACTGTTAACCGATGCCGATTGCAGACCAACAGGTCCGTTTTGGATAAGCGAGATGATTGACGCCGCCGGGCAAAACGAACGTATTGTTTTGGGATACGGAAAATATTATCGACGACGTTCGCTTTTAAATGTACTCATTCGCTTCGATACAATGCACATAGCCATTCAGTATTTTTCGGCTGCTTTATCGGGATTCCCGTACATGGGTGTTGGTCGAAATCTATCGTATTCGAAAGAGCTTTTTCTAAAAAGTGGTGGTTTTACAGCTCATTATAAACTTTCATCGGGCGACGACGATCTTTTTGTTTCGGCAAACAGCAACAAACACAATACTTCCGTTTGTTTTACACCGGCTTCTTTCACTTTTTCGGAGCCCAAGCACAAATTTAAAGCCTGGTGGTATCAAAAGAAAAGACATCTTTCAACCAGCGGCTATTATCGATTTCCGCATAAGATTTATTTGGGTTTATACCACCTGAACATTTTGCTTTTTCCTGCATTGGTTCTTACATTATTACTGTTACAATATCAGACATTATTGGTTGCAGCCATTGTTTTGATAAAGTGGACAATTCAATGGATAATTTTTGGGAATGCTGCAAAAAAGCTGAAAGAAAAAAAATTATTATTAATTTCGCCTGTTCTTGAAACAATATTGGCGGCACTTACGTCGCTTATATATATAACGAACATTTTCAACAAACCAGAACGATGGAAATAAGCCCAAACTTCACGGAGAAGGCCAAGAGGGATTATGAACTTGTGGAACGCGCACTCGGCAATGGCGATCAGAAAGCCTATACCGAGTTAATGAAGAATTACCGCGAAGCCATCTATTTCATGATGCTGAAAATGACCAACAACTCCAACGATGCCGACGACCTCACCATAGAGGCTTTCGGGAAGGCTTTCCGCAATCTAACACAGTACACTCCCGATTACGCTTTCAGCACCTGGCTTTTCAAAATTGCTTCAAACAACTGCATCGATTTTATAAGAAAGAAAAAAATTGTCACCACTTCTATCGATCAGTCTGCAAACACCGAAGACGGCGGGTTGGCTCAAAGTATTCCTTGCGAAAGACTCGATCCGGAAGAGCAGATTATTAAAAAGCAGAAACACAAAGCTATGCGCGAAGTAGTCGACAAGCTGAAACCTCACTACAGGACTCTTGTAGAACTACGCTATTATAAAGAATACAGCTACGAAGAAATTGCAGAAGAACTCAGTTTGCCGTTGGGCACAGTTAAAGCACAGCTTTTCAGAGCTCGCGATTTGCTGTATCAAATTATGAAACAAAAACAAGAAACTATTTAATGCCATTACACATTCACACTTTTGTCTTCAATGATTTTGGAGTCAACACGTATGTTTTGGAAGCCGACAACCGGGAATGCATTATTGTTGATGCAGCTTGCCATTCGGCAAACGAAGAAGCTACTCTATCTGGTTTTATCAGCTCGAAAAAGCTAAAGCCAATTTTGCATATTTCGACCCATCCACATATTGACCACATTCTGGGTTCTGCTTTTATCAAACGCGAATACAATATTCCATGGCTTATGCATGCCGAAGGAACAACGCTACTCAAGCAATCGCCCATGTTTGCCAGCATGTTCGGACTTGAATTGTCCGAAATAAATTTGCCCGACCGCTTTATCTCGGACAACGAAAAGATAGACATCGGTGATTCCGTTTGTGAAATATTATTTACTCCCGGTCATGCCCCCGGCTCTGTTTGTCTTTATTTTGCAGCAGAGAAACTTGTGATTACCGGCGATGTTTTGTTTTGCGGAAGTATCGGTCGTACCGATTTACCTGGTGGCAACACCCAAACTTTGTTAAATTCAATTGCCGAAAAACTTCTTGTTTTGCCCAACGACACTAAAGTGTATCCCGGACATGGGCCAACAAGCACTATTGGGAGCGAAAAAAACGAAAATCCATATTTGATGTAGTTTATTATTTACCAAGAGCAATGCCCAGACCCAAGGCTCCGCTAAAACCCAACCCTTTGGTTTCAAGCATGAGCTGATGTGTAAAGTTTGTCGCCGATATACATTTGTGCAGTAAGCCCAATATCTCCACTCAATAAAAAGCCGAGAGTGTTGTCGGTATTATGTACAAAAAATTCACAGCTGTTGACATCGATAAATGGCGATATTTCCATTTTATCATTCAAGCAAATATCGCACGAAATACCTTCAGGAAACAAAATCATCAAAACCCCGAGAGTTCTCAAAAACGGCCCATCATGTCCCAATCCCGCAATAAACAGCAAAGAACCAACCGGAGCTGTCAAAGGTGTATGCATGTAAATTACCACTTCCCCGCATTCCAAAACCTATTGAGTAACGAATATTCAAATTATCCGAAACGGATATATCAATAGTAGGGCTAATAGAATACGCTTTGAAATTATCGACCAGAATGCTTTGAGTATAGAACGACAGCCGTGTTTCTTTTTGGCTATTGGCCAAAAAAGTCGAAAGAAACACTATAAGAAAGAGTAAACATTTTCTCATAAGACAAATTTATGCCTACAATATTACAATAAAACGGCTAAAATGCTTTCAAAAACACTTCATCAAAAACCAAATCGAGGATTTACTACGGTATTATAAATGGAGCCAAATGTGTAAGTAAGGCCTATGCTTGCCCAATAATTGTATTGCGTCTCGAGCTGACGTTGCTGCAGAAGAAGTTCCTCTTGCGTTACATCGCCCTTGGGAATACCAAGTTGATTGTGAATGGAGCTGAAATTTCCCGACAAATCCAATTCGAGACCTTTAACCAGACGTACGGAAGTGCTTAAGTAAATATCGGCACTGTACTTACTCAAATCGTTTAAAAATGTGCTTGCGCTTACCGAGCCACTCAAACTTCCCCACTTTTGAATAACTTTTGCGGCTACAGAAAACGATTGGTAAAACATGAGTTGTTCTGTTTTGTTGTAAATGGTTGTATCGATGTAGTTGTTGTAGTCGGGACCCAGATGATAAACAAATCGAACTTGTTTTGTTGTGGCTTCGGAATAGGGAAATAAATCGTACTCTATTCCAGGGTTAAAAGAAACAGAGTAATCCAAATTTCTATAAGTGGATGAGTTTCCATACAGAAAAGCTCCCCACGACCAATGTCTTGATAAGGCTCCAACATATTCAAAATCGGAATAAAACCCCCTGTTGATTGATTTATAGTAATAATCGTACTCTTCGAGTGAGTATCGCGATTCGTTGTAGCTCTGACTTATCGAAAACGACGTTTTCCACTCAGGCATCACTTTGCTTACCTCAAAATCGCTGTAAATGTTGAAATTGCTGTAAGTTTTTTCGCCATTTAGCCAACTGCTGCTGCTGAGGCTAAAAGTCCAATTGTTCCACTTATCTTTTACCTGTTCTTCATCTTCGGGATTGGTGAAGCTAATACTGATCAACGATGCAATATCCGACTTGTTCACATATCCAATCAGACCCAGTTTGAAAGTTGTTACAAATTGATTTCTGATTGAGTTTTCGGTTGCATCGGCGGTTGAATTAAATGTAAGTGTATCGTTATGCCCTGAAAATTCGCGCATTCCAAAAAACATCACACTGTACCGAGTGCCTCCCGATCCCGAGGGCTCGGATGTTGTAAGAATATGAACCTGTGCTTCGGCTCTGTCGCGAACATAGTTCACAAACCCAACCTCTTCCTTAACATAGTTCATATCGCAACTGCTGCAATCGACATAAACATTGATTTTGGCTTTATTGATAGAGTCGTTCACTGGTGTTTCCTGCGAAAAAAGCAACATCGGCAGCAAGATGTAAAATACAATCTGGATTGATTTTCTCATATAAAAACGATTGAATTCAATAACAACATCTAAAAAGACGGAAAATTGTGTAAAAGCACATTTAACATCTACTTTTCTATTAATGCAGATTTTCCATGTTTATTACAACAACACCTAATTCAAAAGAAAAACTCCTTTATCCAATCGATTCAACCAGATTATTCAACAAACGGCTTGCCCCAATGCGAAACAGATGGTTGTTAACCCATTCGTTGCCAGCAATTGATTGAACCAGATGAAGATATTTGGCTGCATCGGCTGGTTCGCTAATTCCACCAGCAGGTTTAAAACCGATTTTTTTGCCTGTTTTTTTGTAAAAATCGCTGATAGCTGTGAGCATTACAAATGCAGCCTCGAGGGTTGCAGCAGGTTGTATTTTACCTGTTGAAGTTTTAATAAAATCGGCACCTTCTTCCATGGCAATCATCGAAGCTTCGTAAATAAAATTGGGATCTTTAAGCTCTCCCGTTTCAAGAATCACTTTAAGGTGTGCTTTTCCACAAGCTTCTTTGTGACGTTTCACTTCTTCTTTCAAAAAATCGCGTTCCCCTGCCAGAAAGCGACCACGCGAAATAACCATATCTATTTCATCAGCGCCTTGTTCTACAGCATAGCGAACCTCTGCCAAACGCAGCTCGAGCGGACTCTGACCCGAAGGAAAAGCTCCCGCTACCGCAGCAACACTGATTGGTCTATCGCCCAATTCGTCACAGGCTGTTTTTACCAATACAGGATAAACACAAACAGCTGCAACCGACGGTATTCCCTTGACAGTATTTTCTACACCATAGGCGGTTTTGCACAATAGCTGAACTTTTGCAACATTGTCACTCCCCTCAAGGGTTGTAAGGTCAATAAACCCAATTAACTGCTTGCATGTTTCGCTATTGATTTCAGGCATTTGTGCTAAAATTTCAGCGATTTGTTGCTCAACGAATTCGTTTGTAAAGTTCATAATTGAATGTTTTAGCTATTCAACAGACGGATTAATGGCTGTAAAATCAGGCATTCCTTCGCAATTCGCGGGGAATAGAAATAGGTATTTTCACATTTCCAATCACTCGGTTGACAAAATTCCCCGAAGCATTAAGCCAATTGTGGCGCAGTGCTCTTTCGAGCACATCATCCGTAAGCGCTTCAAATCGGTAGCCTTGTTTTGTATAGTACTCGATGTAGCGAGGCAAAGTGTATTTGAGCCGTGGAAGTGCCTTTTTATTGTCGTGAAACACCACAATCGACCCACGCTTAGTAAAACGGATTACATTGCGCAAACATCGGGCTGGCGTTGTATTACGATCGTAATCGCCACTCAAGACAGTCCAGAGAATAATAAAAAACCGACTTTTTAGACGAGTAATTTGCCACGGAGTAATATGCCCATAAGGAGGACGAAAAAGATTACTGCCAATCAGGTCGGCACTTTTCGAAACATTTTGTTCGTATTCTCCGGCATTCTTCTTCCAGCCGTCGAAATGATTGAAAGTATGATTACCAACCGAATGCCCGGCCTCAACAATAGCCTCGAAGAGTTCCGGATATTTACGCACATTGTCACCTACACAAAAAAAAGTTGCTTTCGCATTGCATTTCTCCAATGTTTCAAGTACAAATGGAGTTAATTCGGGAATTGGCCCATCATCGAAAGTAAGATAAATTACTTTCTCGTTACCCGGAATTCTCCAAATGAGATTCCGGGTATTGAGATCTTTAAGTATATAAGGCCGTACAAGATACATATGCCTAACGTCCGGGAGTGCCGGCTGTTTGCATTCCTGAATAAAGTCCGAAATAATAATCGAAGACAGGCTTCACTTTATTATGCATCTCGGTTTGATTCAGTCCCTCGGTGATTTGCATAATGCGCTGAAGAATATACAAAGCTTGTTGTTTGTCGAAATCGACACGGCTTTGTTGTGCTGGCTCAAGCGAATAGTAATAATTCAGTTCAGCATCGAAAATATCAATCAAGCGCGAAATAATAACGTTTGCCTTATCGAATGCTTCGGCTCTGTAATAAGCTTCGGCAACTGGCAATACAAAATAATTGTAAGGAACAGCCGATTCGGGAAGAACTTCCATACAACGATCGAGAACTGCAATTGCGCTGTCCTTTTTACCTTCGTCGAGAAGGGCATTGCCCAAACGAGCAAAATTGTTACGGAAATTCATGCACATGCGCAGGTTTGTTTCGTCGAGATAAACGCCGGGCTGGTTGAGGTTGCCCCATTGGAATTTATTCATCATGTTGTCGTACATCACTTCCGTATTAACACGGCCAGTGCTTCCATCGGGGTTTTGTGTACGAACCGGAACGAAACGATAAACAAGTCCTTCGAGTGCAAAATAATCTTCGAGGCCTACATAAGCATCGTTTCCGGTGGTGATGGCAAAACAAATCGGGCGTTCCCAATTGAAATGAGCCAGCATATCGAGCACAAACAATGTATTTTTCTGAACTATATTGCGTTTAAGACTCCAGGTAACACTGTCTACAATATCATCTTTCCAGGCTACTGGAACTGTTCCGTTTTCAACAACCTTGTTGGTATCAACATTCAGGAAGAAGTTGTGGGATGGGAAAATATCGAGCAAACCATAAGGCGTGTTCCGACGAAGCATATCGGGATTCTTATGCATAAGATCAAACAACTCGCTTATGTTTACACTTTTTATATTCGGATCGTCGAGCAAATAAACCACATCGCGTGTTCCTTGCCGATATTCAATATGCGACATAGAAATTGGAGCCGGAGCCGATTCGTAAGCCCTGCGTTTCATCTGATCGGCATACCAATCGGTATTGAAAAGCGAAAGATTAACTACGCGAACATCGGTACGATAACCCTCCACTTCCTGAACATACCAAAGCGGGAATGTGTCGTTATCGCCGTTTGTAAAGAGAATTGCATTTTGCGGGCACGATGCCAGATAGTTTTTGGCAAAATCGCGTGCTGTAAAACGACCACTACGATCGTGATCGTCCCAACCCTGCATTCCCATGATTCCGGGAACCAACACAAGTGTAAGGAGGGTTGCTAAAGCCGGAGCAGCTACACCCTTCAATGCACGACCAATCAATCGGGCCAATGGAATAACTCCCAGGCCAATCCAGATAGCGAAGGCATAGAAACTCCCTACAAATGCATAATCACGCTCACGTGGCTGATATGCATATTGATTAAGATAAACAACAATAGCAAGACCTGTCATGAAGAAAAGCAAAAATACAACCAGCGAATCACGGGTATGCTTATTGAGTTGATAAAACAATCCCACCAATCCAAGAATCAACGGTAGAAAATAAAACGCATTACTTCCCGGATTGGAGCTCATGCTTTCAGGAACGTTGTCGCGGTTACCGAGATGCATTTTATCGATGGCAGGAATTCCGCACATCCAGTTTCCGTCAACAGGACCACCCATACCTTGAATATCATTTTGGCGACCTACAAAATTCCAGAAGAAATAGCGGAAATACATGTAGCCAACCTGATATTTAAGAAAATACGAGATGTTTTGAGAAAATGTTGGAGGATTTTTGGGTTTAGAACGATCGAAAACTACTTTTCCATCGCGGCCTTTCACTACATTTCCGTTGGGATCGCGATAAGGCTCATACACATCTTTTTCATCAATATTCGCCCAGTCGAGGTAAGCATCAATATGCATTTTTTCCTGACTGCTCCACATTCGTGGAAAAACAGTTGTGTACTTATCGTTGTATGTTGGACGACTATTTTTACTATCGTCGGTAACCACATATTTTCCTTTTTCAACATCCTTTTCATATACCGGAGAACCGTTTTTCCAATCGTTTGATGGATTAACAGGGGCATTAAAATATTGTCCTTTCACCAAAGGCAGTTCACCGTATTGTTCGCGGTTGAGATATGCCAGCAAGCTGATAGCATCGCGGGGCGAATTTTCATTAATAGGAGTATTTGCGTTGGAGCGAATAATAAGAATAAAAAAGGTAGAGTACCCAATCACCATAAAGGCAAAAGACAAAACGATTGTATTGAGAATAACTTTTCCCTTTTTGTGTGAAATATGAATCCCGCCAACAATAAGCCCAATGATAAGCAAGAAGTAAATAATGGTACCTGAGTTGAATGGCAAACCAATATTGTTCACAAAAAACAGCTCGAACTGTCCGGCCAGCAAAACAATACCGGGAATAAGCAAATAAAAGAGAAATGCCAGAATTACAAATGAAATTACAAGTGCTGCAATAACTCCTTTTCGTGTAACATTGTAACGGCGATAGTAATAAATCATCGCCAAAGCCGGCAGTGTAAGCAGGTTGAGCAAGTGAACTCCGATTGAAAGTCCCATCAGGAAAGCAATAAGAATGAGCCAGCGAAACGAACGTGGATCATCAGCATCTTCTTCCCATTTAAGCATAATCCAAAAAACAAGTGCCGTAAAAAAGGAAGATGTTGCATACACCTCACCTTCAACAGCCGAAAACCAAAATGAATCGGAAAATGTGTATGCCAAAGCACCAACAACACCGGCACCAATAACAGTGAGAAGTTTTGTTGAATCGTTTTCGCTGTCTTTGAGCAAACGTTTTGCAAAACGTGTAATGGTCCAAAACAGGAAAAGAATGGTAAACGCACTTGCAAGTGCCGACATAGTATTAATCATGCGGGCAACGAGTTCAACATTGCCAAAGGCAAACATACTGAAAAAACGACCCAAAAGCTGGAACGTTGGAGCTCCGGGAGGGTGGCCCACCTGCAATTTGTACGAGGTTGCTATGTATTCACCACAATCCCAAAAGCTAGCTGTTGGTTCTGATGTGATGATATATACTGCTGCTGCAATGGCAAATACAAGCCAGCCGATCAGATTGTTGAATCTCTTGAAGTTTTGCATGATTGATAGATTTATACTTTTCTCAAACTGCGAAATTATAAATAATATTTCATTTCGTGATATTATAAATTGTTCTTAGCAAAGATTAGAAAAAGTTGTTGGTTAAAAAAATATTTGTAATTTTGCCGCCTGTTTTCAATTGTCCGATGGTGTAATGGCAGCACTACAGATTTTGGTTCTGCCGGTCCAGGTTCGAGTCCTGGTCGGACAACTTGTTGACTTCGAGGGGACTATTTTGTCCCCTCGATTTTTAATTAAAACTAAAGAATGATAAGTGCGGAGTTAATTAAATCGATTGTTGACGAAAGTTTAGGTAACGGAAGCCTTTTTGCCGTCTCGGCCGAAATTCGCAAAGGAAATAAAATTCTTGTGATGATTGACGGAGACAACGGCGTTAAAGTCGAAGATTGCATAAAACTCAGTAAAGAAATAGAAAGTCACCTCAATCGCGACGAAGAAGACTTTGAGCTTGAGGTTTCTTCGTATGGCATTGGCAGCCCTTTGGTAATGATTCGTCAATACATCAATAATGTCGGACGTAATATTCAGGTTAAGCTTTTTGATGGAAATGTAATAACAGGAAAGCTTATAGCTGCAGATGCCGACAAATTTACCATTGAAAGAAAAAACAAAAAAAATATCGATACCATCGATATTAGCTATTCCGATTGCGAACAAACCCAAATAACCGTTTCATTCAAATAAACACCAACCTGTGTTATGGAAACAATGAATTTAGTTGAGTCATTCAGCGAGTTTAAAGACTCCAAAGCCATCGATCGTCCAACGTTGATGAAGATTTTAGTTGACATCTTCAAACATATTCTTGCCAAAAAATTTGAAGTTGCCGACAATTTTGATGTAATTGTTAACACATCAACCGGAGACCTCGAAATTTGGCATAGCCGCACCATTGTTGCCGACGTGGATGTAGTGAATCCTACCGCAGAAATTGCATATTCCGAAGCAATCAAAATTGAACCCGACTTCGAAGTTGGAGAACAGGTAGTGGCCGGTTTCGATATCACTAATTTCGACCGTCGCGACATTCAGAGCATTCACCAAATGCTGAAAGCCAAGGTAATGGAATTTGAAAAAGAAAACATTTACCAGAAATACAAAGAGCGTATTGGTGAAATAGTTTCGGGCGAAGTAAGTCAGGTGTGGAAAAAAGAACTGCTGATTCTCGACGACGAAGATTATGAATTGGTGTTGCCTCGCACCGAAATGATTCAGGCCGATTTTTACAAAAAAGGCGATACTATTCGTGCGGTTGTTGATCGTGTTGAATTTAAAAACAGCACCCCCTTTGTTATTTTATCGCGTACATCGCCTGTTTTACTCGAGAGATTATTCGAACAGGAAGTACCCGAAATTTTCGACGGCTTGATTACTATCCGCAAAATAGTTCGCCAACCTGGCGACCGCGCTAAAGTTGCCGTGGAATCGTACGACGACCGAATCGACCCTGTTGGAGCTTGTGTCGGAATGAAAGGATCGCGTATTCACGGCATAGTACGCGAACTCCGCAACGAAAATATTGATGTAATTAACTATTCGGCCAATCTTTCCGTATTTGTTAGCCGCGCACTCAGCCCGGCAAAAATATCTTCAATCAACATCAAAGAAGAAAACAAAACCATCGAAGTGTATCTGAAACCCGATCAGATTTCGCTGGCTATTGGCAAGGGTGGGCAAAATATCAAGCTTGCTTCGAAGCTGGTTGACTACGAAATTGAGGTATTCCGCGAAATCGACACCGAATTTGAGGATGATGTGGATTTGATGGAATTCTCGGACGAAATTGACGAATGGATCATCGAAACATTCAAGAAAATTGGTTGCGATACTGCCAAAAGCGTTCTCGAAATTCCGAGAGACGAATTGGTTGTTCGTGCCGACCTCGAAGAAGAAACCGTCGATGAGGTTTTACGTATTCTCAGAAGTGAATTTGAGTAGAATTTTGCATTTTGCAGGGGGAAAAAACTGCATAAATGTTCTTATTCAACTGTCTGTGAATAAAATTTACTAATTTTACACCGTTTTCAGGAACCGGATTAACAACATATGGATAACAACTCAGGAGCAAAACGATTGGGAAAAGTGGCAACGGAACTTAATGTTGGGGTAAGTACCATCATTGAGTATCTGAATAAAAACGGATTTCCTGTTGACAACCCCAATGCGAAAATTGGCGAAGAGGCATACAATGCTTTGCTGAAAGCGTTTCATTCGGACAGAACTGAAAAGCAGGAAAGCATGCGCATTCAGCTCACAGCCAAAAAAGAGGTTCAACTGAATCAGGATGATGAAGCAGAAACTGTTGTTGAGGAAGATGTACCAACTCCGGCCAAGGAGAAAGAGGTGGTTGCCGAAGTTGAAAAAGCTGAAGAAGTAACCGAAGTAATTCCTGAACAGGAAAACAAAAAGCCCGGGCTTAAAATTGTCGGGCATGTCAATCTCGAAAAAACAAAGAAAGAAAAAGAAGTAGTTGAGACTGTTGAAACCAAAATTGAGACAGTTAAAGAAGAAGAGACTGTTGTTGTTGAACCTGAAAAGGTGGTGATTGAAGAAGTAATAGTTGAAGCTGTTGAGGAAAAACCGGAAACTACGGTTGTAAATAAAACCGAGACCACCGAGACACCTCAGAATGAAATAACGGAGTCTCATGACCTTCCGGGATTGAAAATTGTTTCTAAAATCGATTTGCAGCAATTTGAAAAGAAAAAATCCAATAAAGGGAAAAAGGAAAAGCCCAAAGAAGAAGTTGTTGCTCATGAAAATATAAAAACGGAAGAACCCGAAAAAACAGAAACAACTGTTGTTGCCGAAGACACTTCAAAAACTGTTGAGGAGCCAAAAACTCCGGAAGAGGACGACCGTTACATCAAAACGCAATTCACCAAACTTACCGGCCCGAAACAGGTTGGAACAATCGACCTGAAACAGTTTGAGAAAAAGCCTGCGAAAGATGGTGAGAAGCCGGGAGACAAAGCCAAGCTAGAGCGTAAGAAAAGAGCTCGCATTCAGAAGAAGAAAGAAACTCCTGTTTCGCCCAATGCATCCGGCGAAAACAAGGACAATCAGAATAAAAGCAAACCACGCAGCCTGAAATTCAAAAAGGCTGAACCACGTCCTGCTATTTCGGAAGAAGATATCGATAAGCACATCAAGGAAACTCTTGCTCAATTGCAGGGTTCTCCAAAATCGAAATCATCGAAATATCGTCGTCTGAAACGTGACGCCGTTCAGCAACAGCGAATGGAAGAGCAGGAAGAGTTCGAAAAAGATCAAAGTATCCTGAAGGTAAACGAATTCATTACGGTTAGCGAACTTGCCGCCATGATGAATGTGCCAGCTGTAAAAGTAATTCAAAGCTGCATGAGTCTTGGCCTTTTTGTTTCGCTCAACCAGCGTCTCGACGCAGAAGCCATCACCATTGTTGCTTCCGAATTCGGTTTCGAAGTGAAGTTTGTTTCTGTAGAAGAAGAACAGGAAATACAAGAAGAAGAAGCCGAAAACCCCGAAGATCTGACTCCAAGAGCGCCTGTTGTAACGGTGATGGGTCACGTCGATCATGGAAAAACCTCATTGCTCGACTATATCCGGAAAAGTAATATTATAGCCGGAGAATCCGGTGGTATTACACAGCATATCGGAGCATACGAAGTTTCGCTCGAAGGAAGAAAAATTGCATTTCTCGATACTCCGGGTCACGAAGCATTTACAGCTATGCGCGCCCGTGGTGCAAAAATAACCGACGTTGCTATTATTGTAATTGCAGCCGACGACCAAGTGATGCCTCAAACCATTGAGGCTATCAACCACGCAAGAGCTGCGGGAGTTCCTATGGTTTTTGCCATGACAAAAATTGATAAAGCTGGTGCCAATCCAGAAAAAATCAGGGAACAACTGGCCGGAATGAATTTACTTGTTGAAGAATGGGGCGGAAAATACCAAAGTCAGGAAGTTGATGCCAAGCATGGTCTTAACATTGATAAACTACTTGAAAAAGTTCTTCTCGAAGCCGATATCCTTGAGCTCAAAGCCAATGCCAACAAACTGGCAACAGGCTCTGTTATAGAATCTTCGCTCGACAAAGGTCGCGGATACATGGCAACCATTCTTGTTCATGCAGGAACAATGCGGGTTGGAGATGTGATTCTTGCAGGGAGTTACTATGGTCGGGTTAAAGCAATGTTCAACGAGCGAAATCAACCGGTAAAAGAAGCCGGACCATCAACCCCTGTTGTAATTTTAGGTCTCAACGGAGCTCCTGCCGCTGGTGATAAACTCACTTGCCATGCCGACGAAAAATCGGCCAAGGACATTGCGCTGAAACGTCAGCAACTTATTCGCGAACAATCGCTCAGGACTCAAAAACATATTACACTCGACGAAATTGGTCGTCGTATTGCTATTGGCGACTTCAAAGAACTTAATATCATTGTTAAAGGCGATGTTGACGGTTCTGTTGAAGCATTGGCCGATTCGTTGCTGAAACTCAGCACAGATAGTGTTCAGGTGAATGTTATTCACAAAGCCATTGGCGGAATCACCGAATCGGATGTATTGCTGGCTACTGCTTCGAATGCTATTATTATTGGATTCCAGGTTCGCCCGAGTGTTTCTGCCCGGAAACTAGCCGAAAATGAACAAATCGATATCCGTACATACTCGGTTATTTATGATGCCATTGAACAAGTGAAAGATGCTATCGAAGGTATGCTTGAACCCAAAATTGAAGAAAAAGTTGTTGCAAGCATCGAAGTCCGCGAAGTATTCAAAATCACCAAACTCGGAACCATTGCCGGTTGTATGGTGCTTGACGGAAAAATGGTTCGGGCAAACAAAATCCATCTTATCCGCAACGGAATTGTTGTTCACACAGGCACCCTTGCATCGCTTCGCCGATTCAAAGACGATGTAAAAGAGGTTTTCACGGGTCAGGATTGTGGTATTGGCATTCACAATTTCAACGATGTTAAAGTCGGTGATATTATTGAAGCTTTTACTGAAATTGAAGTCCTGCGTAAACTATAGTTTTTTCTTCTTTCTTTATAGTTTTGTGAGAAGCTTTATTGCTATATTCAGCAAGAATTAGTTTTAAAATGTTTTATTAATTTATCTATACACATAGTAATCCGCTCCGATATTGTTAAAGTGCATTATGATTTTCATTGGGACAAAGCGCTTTTCCGTAGTTGATTATCAGTTGTCTGAAATGATAAAACCTGACCTTTCATTTCTCTGTAATTTGATACCTTTGCATGTAAATCTGAAACCCCATGGGATTGCTTATCCTGTTTTTTCTTATCACTATTGTTATTTCCTTCCTGTGTAGCATGCTCGAATCGACATTACTGAGTTCTACAGTGCCTTACTTAATGAAGGAAAGCGAAAAAGGACGCAAAACAGCCACTTTATTGATTGGCTACAAAGACAATATCAACAAACCCCTCACGGCTATTTTAACGCTGAATACCGTTGCAAATACATTTGGAGCAGCCGGAGTAGGAGCACAAGCCGTTGCGATTTTTGGCGACATTTATTTTGGTTTGATTTCAGCTATTCTAACACTCAGTGTGCTATTCATTTCGGAGATTATTCCCAAAACCATCGGTGCCAACTACTGGAAAGAAGTTATCATGCCTGCAGGAAGGATTATACAGGTTATCATTATTCTTTCGTATCCGCTGGTTGTTGCCGCCAAATATATCACTCGTGTCTTCGAAAAAGGCGACGAACACAAAACTGTTTCACGTGACGAATTATCAGCAATGGCTCGTTTAGGAGTGGTCGAAGGCGTACTCGATGAACAGGAAAGCCGCACAATACACAATCTGGTTTATCTGGCCGGGAAGAAAATAGGAGAATTGATGACTCCTCGCACTGTTGCCTTCAGAATTTCAGAAACAACCACTGTTGCAAATTTATTCAAGAATCCTGAATGCAGTCGTTTTTCGAGAATTCCGGTTTATTCCGATTCGCCCGATTTCATTACAGGCTACGTTCTGCGGTTTGATGTTCTTGAAAAAATGGCTGCCGGTAAATCGGCATCGTTGCTCACAGAAATGAAACGCGAAGTGTTGGTGGTATTCGAAAACTTTGGTGTTCAGGATGTATTTCATACGTTAGTTAAAAAGAAAGAACATCTGGCGGTTGTGGTTGATGAATATGGTGCTTTTGCAGGTGTTGTTACACTCGAAGACATTATGGAAGCCTTACTTGGGTTGGAAATAGTTGACGAAAAAGACAGCTTCACCGATTTGCAAATAGAAGCACGCGACAAATGGGAAAAGAAAAGTTCAACAATCGATTACAGTGGAAATGTGCAGGAAAAAACCGATGAAGAAGATCCTGAATAACTATTATCCCGAAAAGGTGTCGGTTGCCGAAGCCTTTGGTAAGGAATTGCGCTACTACAAAGCTGTATGGCGATCGCGTTTCGGCAATAAAGGAAAAGCAGTCCGCTTACTCACCTTCCCCGAACTTCCGGGAAGCAAAAGCATTATTTTTAAAGTTGCTGGCAAGCGCAAATGGGCCATGACAAACAATCCAAAGAAGAAAGTCGATTTTGCCATTGCCTGGCAAGATTGCACTCTTCGGGACGATTTTCCTGTACTTCACACCATGAGCGAAAACAAAACCGTTTTGAATCTACATTGCAACAATATTCTTAAAACCTATGTTGATGAGTTCTTCTACGAAGTTTTCGGATATCGAACCCGTATTGACCCGCAGCTCCACAGCGGGCCTGCGGTGTGCAAAAGCGAGTGGAATGCCACTCATAGCGGCAGTATCGTTTATTGTCCGCTTGGTAAAGCGGAAGAAGACAGCATCTACCAAATAGTAATCAATAATCGCGACGAGAATGGATTTTTCGAAGACATTCGGGTTCCTGTTGCAGGAAAAGTGATTCCCTTTGTATATATCAAACTTAAAAGCGCCGAAAACCGCTTCGAAACAAAAGCAAGTAAAGTGTTTCTGAAACCTGCCAGCGAATATTTATCGGACGACGAACAGTCAAAAATACTACGCTTCGCAGCTATCATCGGGCTCGATTTTGGAGAAGTGGACGTGCTTCGCAACCGCGACGATGGTCGTATTTATATTGTTGACGTAAACAATACGCCCTATGGTCCGCCTGCCAATTTAGATGAAGAAGGAAAACGGAAAGCGATTGGATTGCTGGCAGAAAATATAAATGCCGATTACTGCACCCTGCTCTCAAATTAGTATAATATCCCTTTTTTACACTTGCTGATTGGGAAGCTATTCCCCTGCACGCCGGAAGCCAAGCGGTGCCGGGTTGCTTGTTGCTACCGGAATTACAATATCGGAAAAATCGTCGCGGATGATAGTGGCAATCATTTGTGGTGTTCGCTGACTGCTTTCCATCGAAGCCATACGCAGATTTTGTTTTCGGATAACCGAAACAGTAAGTTTTCGTATTTCACGGGCATTTCCAAAATATTCATCGCGCGATTTCAGCATAGCTGCAATGATGGCAAGCAGTTGTGCTTCGGCATCGGTATCCATCAACAGACTTTCGGAGGCGAACATCATTTTGGCAATATCAAGCAATTCTGCATCCGTATAATCCGGGAAATTCAAGGTTCGGTCGAAGCGCGATTTCAAACCAGGATTCGAACGCAAAAACTTCTCCATGGGAACAGGATATCCGGCAGCAATAATAGCGAATTCCCCACGGTGGTCTTCCATTTCTTTCAGCAATACTTCAACGGCTTCGTGTCCGAAATCTTTTCCATCAGAATTGTCGGTGAGTGCATATGCTTCGTCAATAAACAAAACGCCACCCATAGCACTGTTGACGACTTCCTGTGCTTTAAGAGCTGTTTGTCCAATATATCCGGCCACCAGTTCGGAGCGGTCAACTTCAACAACATTTCCTCGTTCGAGCAAACCAAGCGATTTGTAAATCTGACCAATGATACGCGCTACGGTTGTTTTTCCGGTTCCCGGATTGCCTGTAAAAATGGTATGCATCGAGAATTTGCTGGTAACATCTTTGCCCAAATCGTTGTAATAGCGAACCAACTTCACAAGTTCGGCAATATCGGTTTTGATAGAATTGAGTCCGATAAGTTTGTCTAAATCCTGCAAAGCAATTGTCAACAAACCTTCGTCGATCGAAAGATTGAAATGTTTTTTATCGTCGCTGTGTTTGATCTCCTGAACATCGGACAACCCAATGGTCGAAAGAGCTTCGTCGTCAAGCTCACGTGCATTCGGCATGCTCATAATGCGGCGAGCCATATTCATTTTGGCTTCGTCGATCAACGAAATGGCCATCCGTGCATTGCCAAAAGTTTTGTCGCGCTGCCGGTATTCGGCAACAATAAGCTTGCTTAACTCCGTTTCAGCTTCGGGCGAAAGAATAAGCTTTTTTTGTCCCGAGTAATACTGCATAATCTGCATAAGTTCTTCGGGTAAATAATCGTCGAAATGAAATGAATAATTCACCCGGCTTTTCAGACCCGGATTCGAGAACAAAAAATCGTGCATTTCGGACGGGTAGCCTGCAAACATAATAGCAATATCGCCTTTACCGTCCGACATTTCTTTGATAAGCACTTCGATAACCTCAATACCAAAATCCTTTTCCGAATCTTTTCGGTAGAGTGCATACGCTTCGTCGATAAACAGAATCCCTCCCCGTGCTTCATTAATTTTCTTTTTCACAAGCGGAGCTGTTTGACCGATAAACTCGGCCACCAATTCGGCACGGCCTACTTCGAGCACATGCCCCTTCGAAAGCAATCCCATGGCTTTGTAGATACGACCCAGCATTTTAACAACGGTGGTTTTTCCGGTTCCCGGATTTCCGGTAAAAATACTGTGCAGATTGAGTTTTTCCGATTCCTGAAACCCCTTTTCCTGACGAAGTTTCACAAAATCGATATAGTTGATATGCTCTCTGATTTGTCGTTTAATCGAGTTCAATCCTATAAGCGTATCAAGTTCTTTCAATACATCATCAACATTTTCCACAGGCTTACTGGTGCTGCTGATGGTGCCGCCATTCAAAATACCCGGAGCAAAAACTTCAACTTCTCCCTCTTCGGCAGTTTCACCAAAACGTAAAGGAATGGTGCAAATGAGCGTATCCATAAAAACCACCTCAACATAATACAAATCCTGTTTGTAAGTATCGGCTGCATTGCTGTTTCCCCAGCCCGATGCAAACGAAAGTGACTCGCCTGATGGTTTATCGACCAAATTAAGCATCGCTGTTGTGCCTTTCAATTGGCGGGCTGCATCGAAAAAATTGAGGAAAATTTCGCATTGCCACGCATTGGACACTTTGTTCTCAAAATTGATTTCTACCCAAACATAGCGTGTTTCGGGCTTACTGAACGATTGAAGATAAACACGATCTTTCGCATCCACAAATTCCCAACCACCTTCGAAAGTACGAGCCGACTGCAAATTGAAATAAGGATTGTTGTCACCGGAAACAAGACCGGCCTCCTCAACATAAAATGTAGCGCTTCCAATCATGGTTTTTCCAATGGTGGCTTCCCAAAAATACTCGCCGGCTTTCCAAAACGAGCCTGCTTTATCGGCTCCCCAACCCTGGCGAATAAAAATCTCGTTCTTATCTTTGCTAACATCAATTTTCTCATCTATAGAGCATATCTCCTTGGTTCCGTTTTTCCCTGTTTTCAGAAAACATTTCAGATTGACTGTTGTTTGCCAGTCTTCCTCGTCGAAGAGTTTGTTATACAAACACAATTCTGCATAGAGATAGGTGGTTTCCATGCGTTCGAAAACGCGGCGGTATTTTTTGCCTTCGTACAGCCATTCGGTGCTGGCATAAACTTTAAGCGATTTGAACCGATATGGTTCGCCAATTGACCCTAATTTTCCCATGGATTTAGTTTTTTTATCAATACAGATGCAGTAGCCGATTCAACGGCATTTTTTATACCCTGCAGTGGCCCCTGATACATGATTTTCCCTCCCCGATTGCCTCCATGCGGGCCAAGGTCAATAATATAGTCGGCACATTTTACCAGTTCCATATTATGCTCCACCAAAACGACAGTGTGCCCGGCATTGATAAGGCGGGTAATAGATTCAAAAAAATAGTTGATATCGTGATAATGCAGCCCGGTTGTGGGTTCATCGAAAATGAAGAGAATCGACTCGCCTGGCATGGCTTTCGACAGAAACGAAGCCAATTTGATTCGCTGTGCTTCGCCACCCGAAAGCGATGAACTCGATTGCCCAAGTTGAAGGTAACCCAAGCCCACATCGGCCAGTGGCTGAAGCCGGTCGCAGATACGTTTAGACAGCGATGCTTGTTTCCCGTCGGCACCGGTGCTAAAAAAACTTAAAGCATCGTTTACGGTAAGTTCGAGTATATCGGCAATATGCTTCCCATTGTAGGTGATGTCGAGCACATCGCTTTTGTAACGTTTACCACTACATTCCTCGCAAACCAAATGAACGTCGGCCATAAATTGCATTTCGACCGTAATAGAGCCTTCGCCTTCGCAGACATCGCAACGCCCACCTTCCACATTGAATGAGAAAAAGCCTGGTTTGTATCCGCGTTGTTTGGCTAAGGGTAAAATACTGAAAAGTTCCCTTATTTCATCAAAGGCTTTGAGATATGTTGCCGGATTGGAGCGCGAAGAACGTCCTATTGGATTTTGATCGACCATTTCGACTCCGGTCAAAAGGCTCAAATCGCCGCCCAATTCTCTGAATTCACCCTGCTGCTCGTTGAAAACCCCAAAATGACGTCGCAGTGCAGGATACAACACCTGACGAACCAGCGATGATTTTCCGCTTCCGCTAACTCCGGTAACAGCTGTTATAACATTGAGCGGGATCTTTACATCGAGTTTCTGCAAATTATTTTGGCATAAACCTTTCAATTCGATAAAATACCGTGGTTTACGTGGAGTCAGATTGGACGGAACCATTTCTTCGCCCCGAAAAAAACGGGCAGTATGACTTTCTTCGTTTACCATCAATTCGTCCATGTTGCCCTGAAAAACAACATGCCCGCCATTGCGTCCTGCTCCGGGGCCCATATCGATAATGTAATCGGCTTCGCGGATAATATCTTCATCGTGTTCAACAACAATCACGGTGTTTCCAATATTGCGCAGGTTTTTCAACACTTGTATCAATCGTTCGGTATCGACCGGATGCAGTCCGATGCTGGGTTCGTCGAGAATATACATCGAGCCAACCAGGCTGCTACCCAATGCACGCGCCAGATTGATACGCTGCGTTTCGCCACCCGAAAGCGAATTTGATAAACGATTTAATGTAAGATATTCAAGTCCGGTATCGCTCAGAAAATTGAGCCTCGACCTGATTTCGCGTAAAATATGATGCGACACTTTAGTTTCGTACTCGTTGAGCGATAAATTGCCGAATACTTCGCGCAGTTCACGAATGGGCATCAAAACCATATCGGTGATCGAATAGCCGTTTATTTTCACATACGATGCATCGATCCGCAATCGCGAACCACGACAGTCGGGGCAAATAGTGCGACCTTTGTAGCGCGAAAGCATTACCCGGTACTGAATCTTATAGGTGCTGTCTTCGAGCATTTTAAAAAAAGCATTCAACCCATTGAATTTCTTATTGCCAATCCAGACAAGTTTTTGATGTTCTTCGGTAAGATCTTCGAAGGGTTTGTGAACCGGAAAATCGAATTCCCAGGCAACATCGAGAAAATCTTTGAGCCATTCGCCCATTTTCTCGCCTTTCCATGGTGCAATAGCACCTTCATAAACCGACAAAGTTCTGTCGGGAATGACCAGATTGGGATCAATCCCTATTACAGAACCAAATCCCTCGCATTTGGAGCAAGCTCCGTAGGGATTGTTGAACGAAAACAGATTCACCGAAGGTTCTTCGAAGCTGATACCGTCTTCTTCGAAACGTCGCGAAAAATATTCGTAATGATTGTTGTGGTCGCTATAAACAACACAAATGTCGTCACCTTCCGAAAAAGCCGTTTCAACACTGCCGGCAAATCGTTGCGAAGTTTCGTCTTCGCTGGAAACGGTTACCATGCGGTCGATTAGCAGAAAAAGCCTGTTGTCAGGTTTTGCTGCTTTTTTGGTTTTAGATAGCTTTTCGAGCCACTCTTCGATGTTGTGGATTTCGCCATCCGACATAATTCTCGAATAACCTTGCTGCAGGCTTAAAGCCAGCGATTCCGCAAGCGTGCGTTCGTTTCGCAGAATGTATGGAGCCAGCAAATACACGCGACTTCCTTCGGGAAGTGCCGCAACATAGTTGACCACATCTTTTACCTGATGTCGTTTCACTTCTTTTCCGCTGATAGGCGAATAAGTGCTCCCCGCACGCGCAAAGAAAAGTTTGAGATAATCGTATATTTCTGTTACCGTTCCCACTGTTGAACGGGGATTACGGCTCGATGTCTTTTGCTCGATTGCAATAGCCGGTGCAATACCTTCGATAATATCGACATCGGGCTTAAGCATACGACCCAAAAATTGCCTCGCATATGCACTCAAACTTTCAACATAGCGGCGCTGGCCTTCGGCAAAAAGCGTATCGAACGCCAGTGAACTTTTACCGGAACCCGAAAGACCTGTAATGCAGGTGAGTTTTCCGGCCGGAATTTCAACGGTGACGTTTTGCAGGTTGTTTACCCGCGCCCCTTTGATAATAATTTTATGCGGTTTTTTCATCGAAAGGCAAAGATAATTATTTTGCAGAGACAATTATTGGGAGATTTTGCTTTCGAAAAGAAAACGCACTTCTCTTTTATCTGCCAAAAAGAAGGAGCTGTAATGGATAGGGAAATAGGAAAATCCACGTTAAGGACGAGACGCACCTTCGTTTTTACAAAAAATCAAATCTTATCATTCCGCAGGGACTTTATTTTGGTAAAATATAAACAGATAAAATTATCGCCGGCAGCAGATATCCCATAACTCTTTTCTACGTAAATACCCCTATAAAACCGCCTCGTCATAAATACGGATTTTATCGTTACGATTTCCGTCAACCGGGTATTTGGAAAAAAGAATCCTTAACTTTGAAAAAACATCGCCGGAAATCTGCCGGATAGCAAAATCCAAACAGTAAAGCTCCGTACCCGGGATATAGTATTTCATGAATAGACAATATTGAATTTTCGATCTGATCTCTTAAAATAAAATACAAACCCTAAAACAAACAATTATGCAACAATTTGAATTTACGGCCTGGTCCCTGTATACAGGACCGAGCAATTTACAAAGTATTTACGAAAACTCCAGTTGGGTTGTCGGCCGGTGGGACGGCATCAACGGCAACACGTCGGCAGCGGAAATCAAAAAAGACATTGATGCCCGGATCGACATTCTCATTAATGCATTTCAGAGAGCTTTACCGAATTACAAAACTTACAACCGGTTTTTCATTGTGCCCGAGTTCTTTTTCAGATGCCAACAGGGGCCTTATCCGTACGTAAAAGTGGACGGCGTGGATTATCCCGTTGAGTATATTCAGAAAACGCTTAAAGGAAGACTGTCCGCTATCATTCCGAATGACAACAATTACTACAGTTTCTTTTCCGGATCGGTATTAACCAGCAATGTAAGCGACTACGATCAGTTCCTCTCCTCAGTCGCCGTTACGGAGCGCCTGCAGCAATTGAACAACTGTCTGGCAGATGATACGGATCTGATGCGGAAGATGTCTTCAAACCAACACACCACTGCTTCCTGGCATCGTGAACTTTTCAATCGCACTAAAAAAACACCGCAGAACAAAAGCGTTAATTCGTCCGATGCTCTTAACGATTTCATGAAAGTAGTCCGGGCAAATCCCCTCTGCACGGTTAGAAACAGAGGTGTGTATCTCTTTTTCAACCGAAGCATGATGGCAGAAATGCAGAGTTTCATCTGCGAGAAACAGTACGAATCGACGGTTGATCTCACTATGGGCGTATTCAACGGTAACAGGATCGAACACGGCGGTATGATCACGGAATGGATGGCCAATTACCCGTCGATCAGCATCCTGGGAGGAGACAAGCAGACCGACGGATTATCCACAAATGCTCGTTTCACTCCCGAATTTCTGTGGAATGCCGATATTGGCCTTGAGATTTGCCTCGACCACCGCAAACAGCGACTGAGGAGAACTGTTGATATGTGTATTCAGAACGGAGCCGATGCCGACAACTATCCGATCCTGCACCAGATCATCTCTTCGGGAGGGATGCAGATACTGGATTATGCCGTTGCAGCCGACCGGAGCAGCCGCATTTTCAATGCCGACGGATGCGACAAAATATATAAGGTATATGGAGACGAAAGTACTGTTATTCTTAACGGAGAAGCGGGAAAATTCACCGGCATCACTACCGGCGTTTACAACAAATCGGTGCAATCAAAATGGACGGGAAAAGACGGGCAGACCTATTATTCCCACAGCCAGCTGGCTTTCTGCACAAACGAATCGAAAGTGGAAGGATTCAACAACGCCCTGGGGTTGAACAACGAGAAAGCCGAAACATACACAGGTACTCCGGACACACCTTCGAATACCCTGACGGATCTGTACGAAGCCCAGATCTTCAGCCTGAACGGAACCACGGATCTGTTCGGAGCAACCACAGGTGAATTGCATTACTATTCGGATGTGAGCGGAGACTAAAATTTCGCAGATAGCTGAAACATGGCAGACTGTTGCAGTCTGCCATGTTTTTATCGGATCCGGACGGATGAAAAGTACAATAAGCATCACTTTCCGACGTTGCATAAACACAAACGATACAACAAAACCGTATCCCATGGACATCCTGACCGAAACCAACGGTGAATTCACTATTACCACAGACAAGTCAAAAATGGATCTGGCAACTATCCACCGGTTCCTGTCCGAAGAATCCTATTGGTGCAAAAACGTACCTGTGAAGAGGGTGAAAAAGGCCATGGATCATTCACTTAACTTCGGGGTATTTCATGGAGACAGGCAGGTCGGCTATGCCCGGGTTATTTCCGATTTCTCAAGTGTCGCCTACCTGGGCGATGTATTTATTCTGAAAGAATTCCGTGGGCAGGGTCTCTCGAAATGGATGATGGAAACGATCATATCCCATCCGGAACTGCAGGGGCTCCGGCGCTGGATACTACTGACGGCTGATGCGCATGAACTGTACAGAAAATACGGATGGACCAACATAAAAAATCCGGAAAAATGGATGGAAAAGCATGATCCGGATGCGTATAAAAAGCCGGAATAATCCTATCTTTGCCGGTGATGGGACTGGAAAGCGATATAAAGACCAGACTGAAGGAACACGGAGCCGACTTCGTTCACTACGTGGATATCTCCCGGCTGTCCGGAGAGCAGAACAAAAAATTTCCCCGGGCTGTTCTGCTGGGTATTGTTTTGTCGCCCGGCTACATCCGTACAATCAGCGAAGAACCTGTCCGCGTCCGTACAGAAGAGGATGAATTCTGTCTCAAAGAGAAAAAAACTGACCGCCTTGCCGACGACATTGCGGATTATCTTTCAGAGAAAGGCTATTCCGCTTATTCACAGTCGGAGAAGAACATCTGCGCAACGGGGCACTACGACGAAAAAAAGAAGATTACTCCTCTGCCCCACAAAACCATTGCGGGCCTGGCCGGTCTGGGCTGGATAGGCAAGCACGACCTGTTAATCATGCCCCGCTACGGAAGTGCTGTCAGCATGTGTTCCGTTCTCACCGATGCCCCGCTGGAAACGGAACCCTGTACACCCGGCGAATCACAGTGCGGAGATTGCACTGTCTGCAGGGATATCTGCCCCGTGAATGCTATCAGCGGGGCCGTCTGGACAAACGAAATTCCGAGAGATGAGCTGGTGGATGTGTTCCGGTGCATTTCATGCATGCAATGCCTGGCTCTTTGCTCATGGACGCAAAAATATATCCGGAATAAAAAAGAATAAACAAATGAACAGACTGATTGTCACAATACTAAGCCTGATACTGTGCCAGCATATTCACGCACAGAAACAGGTTGCCATAACCATTGACGATATTCCAAACACAACGATCTATCCGGAAAACGGATTTCGCTCCCGGTTGTTGAGTAAACTGGACTCGCTGTCGGTTCCCGTTACCGTTTTCATCAACGAAGGGCTGATATACAACACAGAGTTTGTTCCGGAAAACACTGATCTCCTGGAACAATGGATCAAACGGGATTATGTTACACCGGGCAACCACACCTTCAGCCACCTGAGGTATTCCGATGCAGGGTTTGACGTATTTACGGCCGATATCTCCAAAGGAGACAGCCTGTCGCGGAAACTGGCGGAGAAATACCACAAGCCGCTGAAATATTTCCGGTTTCCGTACAACGACCTGGGAAAAGATTCGTTGCAGCAAATGAAGATACAGACCTTTTTATCGGAAAATAGCTATATTTCCACCCCGTTCACCATCGAAAGTTCCGACTGGGTCTTCAACTTCCTGTATGAATATTATCTGAAACAGGGGGATACAACGGAAGCTCAAAAAACAGCCGCTTTGTACATTGCAAAAACCCTTGAGTACTTTGATTTTTTCGACTCAATTACTCAAATGCAATACGGAAGATCCGTAAACCAGATCTATTTATGCCACGATAATTCCCTGAACGCCTGCTGCATCGGCATTCTCATTCAACATCTCAAAGAAAAAGGTTACAGCTTCATCAGCCTCGATGAAGCAATGAAAGACGAGGTTTACAGCCAGCCCGAACAATATACGGGCAAATGGGGCTTTTCATGGGTGTACCGATGGATGAGCGATAAAAACGAAAGACAATCTCTCATGCAGAAGGAGCCCGATATAACGGACATTTATGAGTTGTATCAAAACCTGAGAAAAAAATGATGACAGTATCTACGTAAAAAATCGGGTACCGGCAAAAGCGATGACAGCAACGAAACCCACTCCGGATAGAAACAATAAAAAAACAGAAATGACATTACCGGAGCAACCCGAAAAGAATAAAAGACTTGTTTCCCTTGTATTAGAGAAGCAGTTGTTAAATGATGTTCTGACCGGTAGAGTTACTCCCGGCTATAATAAATAGTTATCCGTTGTTAGTTTGCTTCTGCAAATATATAATAACATTTAATAAATCAAAGTAAGTTATTACTCCGATTAATAATAATTCTACACATATAAATACATTACATTCTCACAAAGCATCAGGGAATACTTTATCCAGCTTGAGGTGGTGCAATATTTTTTGCACACATTGTTTTGCGTTCATCTCCCCCAAAACCCCTACCTTTGTAACAAGCGAAGCCTATCCGTTAAAAAGAGCAACAGCCATGAAATTCTTCGGCGATTTTCATATACATTCCCATTATTCGCGGGCAACCAGCAAGGAGCTCACTCCAGAGCATCTTGAACTTTCGGGGCGCATCAAGGGCCTGCAGGTGATCGGCACAGGCGATTTCACCCACGCCGGATGGCTGGCCGAGCTGAAAGAAAAGCTGGAACCCGCGGAAGAAGGTCTGTTCCGCCTGAAAGACGAATACAAACTGAATTCATTCATTGACGAAACACTGCCCGTCCGTTTCCTGCTGTCGGCCGAGATCAGCAACATCTACAAAAAAGGAGACAAGGTTCGGAAGGTGCATAACGTGATCCTGGCGCCGGATTTTGAGACCGCAGAGAAGATAAACCGGCAGCTCGAAAGCCTCGGCGGGAACCTGAGATCCGACGGGCGACCCATTCTCGGACTTGATTCCCGCGACCTGCTTGAGATCGCCCTGGAAGCCAATGAAAATATCTTTTTCTTTCCGGCTCACATCTGGACACCGTGGTTTTCGGCCATGGGTTCCAAATCGGGCTTTGACAGCATTCAGGAATGTTACGCCGATCTGGCTCCGCACATTCACGCCATTGAGACCGGCCTTTCGACCGATGCTCCCATGAACTGGATGGTATCTTCGCTCGACGGATACACGCTGCTTTCCAATTCCGACGCCCATTCGCCCGAAAAGCTCGGACGCAATGCCAATTATTTCGATACGGAGCTGTCGTATGGTGCGATCACGGACGCCATCGCCTCAGGAAACGGCTTTCTGGGAACCGTGGACACCTATCCGCAGGTGGGAAAATACCACTACGACGGACACCGGAAATGCAACGTGTGTTTCGACCCCGTGAAAACGATCGAACACCGGGGCCGCTGCCCGGTTTGCGGACGCGGGCTGACCATCGGCGTGATGAGCCGCATTGCGAAACTCTGCAACCGCACCGATGTGGAAGAACGACCAGACCGCAAGGCGTTTTATCCCATCATTCCGCTGAAAGAGCTGATCGCAGAGATCGAAGGAGCGTCGCCGGCATCGAAAAAAGTGGAACAACGGTACGCCGAACTCCTGAAAAAGCTGGGCAACGAAACGCATATCCTGATGGAAAAAAGCATTGACGACGTAGCCGCCGCCGGCGAAAAGATGCTGGCCGCCGCATTGCAGCGCATGCGTGAGCGCAGGGTGAACATCGCGGAAGGTTTTGACGGTGAATACGGCACGGTAAACGTTTTTCAGAAAGGCGAAGTGAAAGAGCTGAACGCCGGCGAAATGAAGGAACGGATCGATGAAAAGCTGAAAGAAAATACAAAACAGCAACTGAAAAAGAAACCGAAGGAAACGGATTCGTAGCTGTCGATGTTCTGAGTTTTGTTTTTCAATAGTTCACCTATTCACAGGGTGGTAAATATCATTCTTCATTTGCCACACAGCTCCCATTTTTGTCAATTATTTTCTACCTTTGCCGTGTTATTTTTACAAAATCTAAATCAAAGCGAAAAATGAACAAAGAAACTGTTCTGAAAGCACTGAGAACTGTTACCGAACCCGATCTGAAAAAGGATTTGGTGACATTGAATATGATTGAAGGACTCGAAGTAAGTGAAAATAAAGTGCGTTTTTCGATTGTACTCACAACACCAGCCTGCCCGCTGAAAGAACATATGAAAAACGATTGTACTGCAGCCATTCGAAAAGAATATCCCAATGCAGAAGTGGAAGTGAGTTTCACCTCAAAAGTGACTTCGCATCAGAATAAGCCGGCGCTGAGCAATATAAAAAATATCATTGCTGTTATCTCGGGAAAAGGAGGTGTCGGAAAATCGACGGTAGCCGTAAATCTTGCGGTTGGGCTTGCGAAAAGCGGAGCCAAGGTGGGTTTGGTTGATGGCGATATTCACGGGCCCAGTATTCCAATGATGTTTGGTGTTCAGAACGAAAAGCCGAATGTGGTTGAGCGCGATGGAAAACAATGGATTGTTCCGGTTGAAAAATTCGGTGTTAAAATGGTTTCGATTGGGTTTTTTGTTGACCCCGACAAGGCTTTGATTTGGCGTGGCGCTATGATTACAAGCGCATTCACTCAAATCATGAACGATTCGGATTGGGGCGAGCTTGATTATCTTATTTTCGACACACCTCCGGGAACCGGAGATATTCATCTGACACTTGTTCAAAACTACAGCGTAACAGGCATTGTGATCGTTTCTACGCCACAACAGGTAGCACTGGCCGATGCCCGCAAAGCTTTGAGCATGTTTACCGATCAGCAGATCAATGTTCCGGTATTGGGAATAGTTGAAAACATGAGCTATTTCTCGCCCGCCGATATGCCTGACAAGAAATATTACATTTTTGGCAAAGAAGGAGCCCGCAATTTGTCCGCACAAAGCGGCATACGACTACTTGCCGAAATTCCCATTCAGGAAGAAGTGTGCGAAAGTGGAGAAAGAGGTATTCCCGCTGTTTTCGACGACAAACATCCGTTGCAAACGGCATTTTACACCATGGCACAAAACACTGCTCAGGCAATTGCTATTCGCAATGCAACTCTCGATGCCACAAAAATTGTCGAGATTAATCAATAAAGTAAAAAACACAAACTATGAATACAGAACTGGAAACCAAAGTAAAAAATGTAATCGAACAAATTCGTCCGTACCTGCAGGCCGATGGTGGCGATATTGCTTTCGACCGTCTCACCGACGACAACATCGTGTATGTTCACCTTCAGGGTGCATGCCACAGTTGTCCTATGGCAATCCAAACTCTTAAAAACGGAGTTGAGGCAACTATGAAAAAAGTGCTCCCCGAGATTGTTTCGGTTGAGCAGGCCGATTAACAGAAGTCGATATTCCGGTGGTTTGGAATAAACAGTAAAAGGGTAAGAAACATTTGCAACAGTTGTTAGTTAAAGTTGTGAATTGAGTTCATCAGGTTGAAAATACCGAATAGTTGATTCGCCCGATCCGTACACTATTTAATTCACACCTCCATACATCTTTTTCTCTTTTACAACTGTCTAAGGAGCATTGAAATTTTGATACCATGAAAAAAGTATATTTATTATTCGTTTCTCTGATATTGCCGCTGGCCTCGTGTTTTGCGCAGCAACCAACATTTTCAACGGTGTATTTTAACACAATGGACGCCGTTCACGTCAACGATTTGGTGCGGACTTCCGACAATTCGTATTTTTCGGCTGGCATATACAACATGAACGGATTTCTTATGAATTCCGATTCAGGCGGAAATATTATCACATCAAAGCAGTTCGAAATTGGCAATTCAACAAAATTCAACAGTCTGACTGTTGCACCCGACAGCAATCTGGCAATCGTTGGAGTAGCAGGCGATGGCGATGCTCTTTTGATGAAGTTGAATAAAGACGGAGATACATTGTGGAGCAGAATGCTCGATTTCGGCAACTATTCCGAAGCCTTTTCGGTGTGTTCTGTATCCGATAGCGGCTTCGCTTTTTGCGGCTATATTTACGACCCATCAAACGAATCGAAAATATTTGTTGCACGAGCCGATAAAAACGGGAGTTTGCTATGGTCGAAAACATATGCAGGCGGCAACAGCGCTAATTACGCGTATTCCATAAAACAATCACCCGATTCGGGTTTTATGGTAGCCGGTTATTATTCTGATTATCCTCCATTTGCATCATCAGCCGTGTTATTAAAACTTGACTCAAACGGCGATACTATGTGGACAAAGGGCTATCTTGGACTTTCATCGGAGGTCAATTGCATGACCGATGTTGTTTGCCTGCAGGATGGCTATGTGTTTTGTGGACAATTCAGCAACCAACTGGGGATGGCCAAGGTTGATACATCCGGAAGCATTGAGTGGTTTAGAAAATACGATTTATATTTAAGTACAAGCCTGAACGAAATTCATTCGCGCCTGAAAATGATTTCTAACAATCGATTTATGATCGCAACGGTCCCCGAAATGTTTTCGTATGGTCAATTGATGGTAGCCGATTCCAATGGAACTCAACTTATCAATCATGATATTTTCATGATCATGTCTTCGGCCATAGAGACTGCCGATAATGGATTCATGATTGCCGGGAATGGTCCCATTTATGGTGTAAAATCAGGAAATGAATTCCTGATAAACAATCATTTTTCACTGATGAAAACGGATTCAGCAGCAAACAGTACCGATTGCAATTATGATAGAGGGTTGCTAACTACTACTACAACGCTTACATCGGTTTCACTCAGTTCAACTTTATCGGATCTGGGTTCATTTGTAAATGTTCATCCTGTAGTGAGCAATGTGGTGTTGGATACGAGTGCAGGATGCGTAACATTTCTCGGCGGATCTGAAGAAATGGGCAACAACTCATTTACCATCTTTCCCAATCCGTCCTCAGGTGAATTCACCATTCGTTTCGATCAGCCACAAAACAATGCTGAATGCTTTATTGACATTTACAATCCGCTTGGAGAGTGTATTTACAAGTCTTCCTTCGTCAAGCAAAACGATATTTCAATCAATCTGAATGGTTTTCAGTCCGGCTTGTATTTTATCAGTATCAATACCGATTGCCATCGGATAACAAAAATTATTGAGATCCAGTAGCTGGTTGAAAGTATAGTCAGGTTAAATCTCTTTGCGAAGCCTTGCAACAGGAATATCGAGCTGTTCGCGGTATTTTGCCACCGTGCGTCGTGCAATATTGTAGCCCCTGATTTTCAGTATTTTTGCCAATCTGTCGTCGGTCAATGGTTTGCGTTTGTCTTCGGCTCCAATCACTTCGGTAAGAATGGCCTTGATCTCGCGCGACGAAACTTCTTCGCCCGAATCGGTCTGCATCGATTCGCTGAAAAAGCTTTTCAGCAATAATGTTCCAAAAGGTGTTTGCACATATTTGCTGCTTGCAACCCGCGAAATAGTTGATATGTCGAGCATTACACGGTCGGCAATATCTTTCAGAATCATGGGTTTAAGCTTAGTGTCGTCGCCTGTGAGGAAATACTCGCGCTGAAATTCCATGATAGCACTCATGGTAACATACAACGTATTTTGTCGTTGCCGAAGTGCATCGATAAACCATTTTGCAGAATCGATTTTCTGGCGAACAAACTGAATAGCTTCTTTGGTTTTCGCATCCTGTGTTTTCGACTTCACATAAGCTTCGAGCATGTTTTGATAGTATCGGCTCACACGCAGTTCGGGCATGTTTTTCGAATTAATCAGCAGTTCAAGCTCGCCCTCGTTGTTGAGAATAGTAAAATCGGGGAATACATGCAGACTGCCTTTAGCTGAGTCGCCAGCCGAGTTTCCAGGTTTTGGATTGAGTTTGATAATTTCGTCGATGGCCTCTTTGAGCTCGGCTTCGCTAATCGACATTTTTCTCATGATTTTATCGTAGTGCTTCTTCGAAAACTCATCGAAACTCTCTTCAAGGATTTGAATGCCGTTCTGTACTGCATTCGTTTTCAAGCCTTTTCTGGCAAGTTGTAAAATAAGACATTCGCGCAAATCGCGTGCACCAACACCCGGTGGGTCGAACTCCTGAATAACAGCAATAATTTCTTCAACCTTATCGGCTTCAACCATCAGATTAAGACCAAAAGCCAAATCGTTCGAAAGACTGTACGAATCGCGTTTCAGATAGCCATTTTCGTCGATATTGCCAATAATGTATTCTCCAACGCGATAATCCTGTTCGCTCAATGGACGCATCTGAAGCTGCTCATAGAGCTGCTCGTAAAACGAAGACTGTGAAGCAAAAGGCATTTCGCGATCTTCATCGTCTGCGCTGGTGTTTTTCGCATTCAATTTATACTCGGGCGTATCGTCGTCGTCCATGTAGTCGTCAAGACTGAAATCGTTTTCAACATTCTCCTCAAAATCGGTATCGGTTTCTTGTCCTTCTTCGAAATCGGAATCTGTGTCATCGTCCTGAAAATCCTGCATATCATCGGCATCTTCGGCCATATCTTCGAGTGCCGGATTTTCTTCTATTTCTTGTTTGATACGCTGCTCGAGTGCAACAGCCGGCACCTGCAACAACTTCATAAGCTGAATTTGCTGCGGAGAGAGCTTTTGCTGTAGTTTTTGTTCAAGCCGTTGATAAAGCATAACCAGTAATTTGAGCTTAATTTACTTAATAATAAACGCGATGTCAAGCATTTTATTAAAATTCTGCATTATTTGGCGTTCTCGGGAAAGGAATAACATCGCGAATATTGCTCATACCTGAAACAAAAAGTATTAATCTTTCAAATCCGAGTCCAAATCCGCTATGCGGAACCGAACCGAATTTTCTGGTTTCGAGATACCACCAAACATCTTTTTCAGGAATTGAAAGTTCATGTATTCGATTGAGAAGGCTCTCATAGTTTTCCTCGCGCTGGCTTCCACCAATGATTTCGCCAATACGCGGAAACAGTACATCCATGGCTCTTACAGTCTTTCCATCTTCGTTCTGCTTCATGTAGAAAGCCTTGATTTCTTTTGGATAATCAATCAGAATCACAGGACAATTGAAATGCTTTTCGACAAGAAAGCGCTCGTGTTCCGACTGTAAGTCGGCTCCCCAAAAGACAGGAAATTCGAATTTCTGCTCACTTTTTAACAAAATTTCGACTGCTTCGGTATAGGGTAAACGCACAAAAGGCTTATCAACTATGCTTTGAAGACGTGAAATAAGCTCCTTATCGTACATTTTCTGCAAAAATTCGAGATCGTCGCTGCAATTGTTTAATGCGTAACTCACCAACGATTTCAGAAAATCTTCAGCCAAATCCATATTGTCAATAAGGTCATAGAAGGCCATTTCGGGTTCTATCATCCAGAATTCGGCAAGATGGCGCGGCGTGTTGCTGTTTTCTGCACGAAATGTTGGGCCAAATGTATAAATTTCGCCCAGGGCCAAAGCTCCAAGTTCGCCCTCGAGCTGGCCAGATACAGTCAGGTTGGTTTCTTTTCCAAAAAAATCCTGCGTGTAATCAACCTTTCCCTCGGGCGTTAGTGGGGGATTAATTGCATCGAGAGTACTTACACGAAACATAGCGCCTGCACCTTCGGCATCGCTGCCTGTAATAATGGGTGTATGTAAATAATAAAAACCATGGTCGTTGAAATACTGATGAATGGCGAATGCCATTGCATGGCGAATACGGAAAACAGCTCCGAATGTATTTGTGCGAGGACGCAAGTGCGCAATCTCACGCAAAAACTCAAGAGTGTGTCCTTTTTTCTGCAATGGATACGAATCGGCAGGGGCTTTTCCGTATATTTCGATTTCCTGAGCTTGTATTTCGACTGGCTGACCTTGTGCCGGAGACTCGGTCAGTGTTCCCATAACCCGCAAGCTGCATCCAGTGGTGATATCTTTAAGCAACGCTTCGCTGAAATTTGCAGTATCGGCCACAACCTGAATGGAATGAATAATACTGCCATCGTTCAAGGCTATAAAAACTACATTTTTGCTGTCGCGGCGTGTTCGCACCCATCCCTTTATGACAACAGATGTCCCAAGGAGTGCATCAACAGGGCTTTTCAGCAATTCAACAACTTTAATTCTTTTCATTGGAAAAATATATTTCGCGACAAATTTCGTAAAAATAGTTGACAATACCAGAATCAGATACTTTCATAACAGTGCCGTGAATAAAATCAGGTAAAAACACTGAGTGTTTTTAATATTATCGGTAAATTACACGCATGCATTTGAATAATTTATTGACTTATCTTTGTATATATATCGTTTGTCGCACCTTAACTGAAACAAGTTTTATTCCAAAAAAATTTAACAAATGGTTAACCGCAACAAATAGTTAAAATCACATCAATGTAAACAGAATCATTAACTTTGTCGCCACATGGACTCAATACATCGCAAAAAAGGCACGTTTCTTTTACCATTTTCCATCTTTATCGTTGGGATGATTGTGTTTGTATTTATTAAGCTATACATCCAAAAAAATATTATTTCCGAGAATATCGATCTACGTCTGCGATCTGCAGCCGGTTCGGTGCAGTTAATTATTAATGATTCCATTATTGAGGCCGCCAATAGCAAAAAGCCCATTGATTTGATTGACTACGACAATTTGCGAAACACCGCTAACAGTATTGCCGAAATTCACGAAGTTATTTATGTATATGTCATGATAGAGTCAGGCGACTCGGCGTTATTTGTTCTTTCGAGTTATATCAACTCGGATATTACCGACGATCTGGTGACCAATTATCTTGATTATTACGAAGAAGCAACACCGGTAATGATGAATGCATTCAAAAGCAACAATGCTGAAATTTTTGATCTCACAAGCGATGTGTGGGGGTCTTTCAGAAGCATTTACGTGCCTCGCAAAACAAAATCGGGAACACCTTACCTGCTTTGTGCCGATGTGCGTGTTTCGGAAGTGTTCGACTATCAATTGCGCTATTTGATTGAATTTGCTTTTTCCGCATTATTTCTGATTATTATTTCGCTGCCAATCGTTATCAAATTACGCAAAGATTATTTGATAAAATAGCGTTGTTTTCAGAAAACGACACAAATAAATTTTCATTATTGCGAAAAAAAAGTTTATTTTGCACACGATTTATTGAACGGTGATGCAAAAACTATTAGTCGTTTTTTCAATTCTTACAGTTATTTCAGCTTCACGTCCCGTGTTTGCCAGCGAAGAGCCGAAACACGAAGGTACTGAAAGCGAAGAACACAATCCAACAGAAGTAATATTTGAGCATATTCTCGATTCCCACGAATGGCACATTATTTCTATCGGAGAAAAAGATATCTCTTTGCCATTACCTGTAATTTTATGGGACAACGGTAGTTTGGTTGTATTCAGCAGCTCACATCTTCATCATGGAGAATCCTACAATGGCTACCAAATAGGTGTTGGCGAAGAATATGAAGGAAAAATTGTTCACACCGATTCAAATGGACAGATAGATGCTGTTCCGCTCGATTTTTCGATCACAAAAAATGTGGTTGCTTTGCTTTTCAGCGCAACATTACTGTTGCTTATATTTATCCCGCTTGCAAAACGCTACAAAAAACGTGGAAATCAAGCTCCAAAAGGATTTCAAGGATTCATTGAGCCCGTTATCCAATTTGTTATCGACGATATTGCCAAACCCAATATTGGAGAGAAACGCTACTTACGCTACACCCCCTACTTACTCACCGTGTTTTTCTTTATTTTCATTAACAACGTGATGGGATTGATTCCGTTTTTCCCATTTGGCGCTAACATTACGGGTAATATAGCTGTAACCATGACGCTCGCTGTATTTACATTGATTATCGTTAATTTTAGTGGCAACCGCAACTATTGGCGGCATGTTTTTGCAACCCCCGGTGTTCCATTTTGGCTTATGCCTATTATGATACCGGTCGAAATCATCGGAATTTTGTCGAAGCCTTTTGCTCTTATGGTTCGTTTGTTTGCCAACATTACGGCCGGGCACATTGTTGTATTGAGCCTCGTCTCACTCATTTTCATTTTCAAAACGGTATTCATGTCGCCTGTTTCTATTGCGTTTGTATTATTTATGGACGTACTTGAGTTGCTGGTTGCAGCGCTGCAGGCATATATTTTCACACTTCTCACCGCATTGTTTATAGGCATGGCTGTAGCCGAAGCCGAACATCATTGAAACTCATGTTTAACTTTTAAAATAAAATCACTATGGTTTTAGCAGGAATCGGAGCAGGACTAGCCGTTATCGGCGCAGGAATCGGAATCGGACGCATTGGCGGATCGGCAATGGACGCCATTGCACGCCAGCCCGAAGCCACATCGAAAATCCAGACCGCAATGATTATTGCAGCCGCACTTGTAGAAGGAGTTGCTCTTTTTGCCGTTGTGGTAGCGCTGATCGCGAAGTAATTCGAAAATAAAAGCCCTCTTGCGGTTGGCAATGGGGGCTTTAAAATGAAATTTAAAACCACATTATATGTTGACAACACCCGGATTTGGATTGGTATTCTGGACCACTGTCACCTTTCTTTTGTTGGTGGTATTGCTGCGAAAGTTTGCCTGGAAGCCTATTATTTCAGCCATTCAGCACCGCAACGAGGCCATCGATGATGCTTTGAAAGCTGCCGAAAAAGCCCGTCAGGAAATGACGCAGCTACAAGACAACAACGAAAAACTGCTTCGCGAAGCTCAGAAAGAACGCGATCATTTGATGGCCGAAGCCCGCAAAAGCCGCGATAAAATTATCGAAGAAGCTGGCCTCAAAGCACGCGAAGAAGCCGAACGAATTCTGCAGTCGGCTAGGGAAAACATTCATTACGAAAAAATGGCTGCTATTACCGAACTGAAAAATCAGATTGCCTCGCTCTCACTGGAAATTGCAGAGAAACTTATCCAGGAAAGTCTGGCCAACGATACAAAACAGCAGGAACTGGCCCAGAAAATGGTCAAGGAAATTTCTTTCAACTAATCGCTGACGACCAATGAACAACACGCAGATTTCGAAACGATATGCTCTGGCACTTTTTGAGTTGGCCGACGAGATGAAGATATTGCCGGTTGTTGAAAGTAATATGCGCATGCTTTTGCAGGCTGTTAGAGAAGTTGCCGAAATGCGCAATATTCTTCGCAGCCCTATTATTAAGGTTCACGTGAAGAAAAAAGTGGTGGCTGCTGTTTTCGAGAAGCATGTTCATGAGCTCACGATGCGCTTTCTCAACCTGATGATTATTAAAGGGCGCGAAACCTATCTTGCGGGAATTGCTACCGAATTTGTAACACTTTGCATGATTCATCAGGGTAAAATAGAAGTGGATCTTACTTCGGCCTACAACCTGAATCCTTCTATTGTTGCCGAAATAGAACAAATTATTGCAATTCACACCAAACTGACACCTGTAACAACACTCCAAATCGATCCACGGCTTTTGGGTGGATTTGTCGTTCGCTATGGCGACAAATCATTCGATTCGTCTCTCAGAAACAAAATAACCAAAGTTGCTCGCGACTTTGAGAAAAATATTTACGAAAAAGGATTATAAATCACTGTTGATATGGCAGAAATTAAACCATCGGAAGTAACCGCGATTCTTCGCCAGCAAATTGCAGGTCTGAATCTCGAAGCCAGTCTCGAAGAAACCGGCACGGTGCTTGAAATAGGCGACGGCATTGCCCGTGTATATGGCCTTAGCAATGCCCGTGCAGGCGAAATGATTGAATTTGAGAAAACCGGACTTCAGGGCATTGTACTCAATCTCGAAGCCGACAATGTTGGTATCGTACTTTTGGGCGACGCCAAAAACCTGAACGAAGGCGATATCGTAAAACGAACCGGCCGAATTGCTTCAATCAATGTTGGAGAAGGACTTTTGGGACGTGTTATAAATACTATCGGCGAACCTATCGACGGCAAAGGACCTATTGAAGGACCACTTTACGAAATGCCACTCGAGCGCAAAGCTCCTGGTGTTATTTTCCGCCAACCCGTAAATGAGCCACTGCAAACCGGTATTAAAGCTATTGATGCTATGATTCCGATTGGTCGTGGACAGCGCGAACTTATTATTGGCGACCGCCAAACCGGAAAAACGGCTATAGCCATTGATGCCATTATCAACCAGAAAGAAAACTTCGAAAAAGGCGAGCCTGTTTTCTGCATTTATGTTGCAGTTGGGCAGAAAGGTTCAACTGTAGCTCAGATTGCGAAAACGCTCGAAGAAAAAGGAGCTTTGCAATACACTGTTATTATTGCTGCCACAGCATCGATGCCGGCAGCTTTACAATTCTATGCTCCATATGCCGGTGCGTCTATCGGTGAATTTTTCCGGGACACAGGCCGTGCAGCACTGGTTATTTACGACGACCTTTCTAAACAAGCCGTTGCTTACCGCGAAGTTTCGTTGTTATTGCGTCGTCCACCCGGACGCGAAGCCTACCCGGGCGATGTTTTCTATCTTCACTCACGCCTGCTTGAACGGGCTGCCAAAATTATCCGAAGCGACGAAGTTGCAAGCCAAATGAACGATTTGCCCGAAAGCATTCGCTCGATGGTGAAAGGTGGTGGTTCGCTAACCGCTCTGCCAATTATCGAAACTCAGGCGGGCGACGTTTCGGCATACATTCCAACCAATGTGATTTCGATTACCGACGGTCAGATATTTCTCGAAACCAATTTATTCAACAGCGGTATTCGTCCGGCTATCAACGTTGGTATTTCAGTGAGTCGTGTTGGTGGAAATGCTCAGATTAAGGCTATGAAAAAGATTGCCGGAACACTTAAAATTGATCAGGCTCAGTTCCGCGAACTCGAAGCATTCTCTAAATTTGGTTCCGATCTCGATGCTACTACCAAATCGATTCTTGACAAAGGTATCCGCAATGTTGAAATTCTAAAGCAACCACAATATAGTCCGGTTGCCGTCGAAAATCAGATTGCTATTATTTTTGCGGGAACCCGCGGTTTGCTGAAAAATGTTCCTGTTAATCAGGTAAAAAACTTTGAGACTGAATATTTGCATCATCTCGAAGATCATCACAGCGAACTTTTGGCTCAATTAAGAAAAGGGATTATCAATGATGATATTACTGCCGAACTCGACAAAATTGCGCTCGAAATTGCAGCTCGCTATCAATAAATTTGTTGCCTCATGCCCAATCTGAAAGAAGTCAGAAACCGTATTCAGTCGGTTACAACAACCAAGCAGATAACATCTGCTATGAAGTTGGTATCGGCATCAAAGCTCAGACGTGCACAGGATAGCATTTTGCGGTTCAGGCCCTATGCTTCGAAGTTGCGCGAAATCATGTTGCGGGTAGCTGCCGGTGTCGATGACCTGCCAAACGATGGTGTATTTGCCAAACGACCGGTAAAACGTGTTTTAATGGTCGTTTTTTCGGCTAATCGTGGCCTGTGTGGTGTATTTAATGCCAATATCAGCAAGCAGGTAATGACTTTGCTGCAGGAAAAATATGCCGAAGCTTTTGCTGCCGGTTTAGTCGATTTTATTTCGTTCGGCAAAAAAGTGCCTGATGCGCTTAAAAAACGAGGTGTTGTTTTTGCACGCGAATTCAATCACCTGATAGAAAAGCCGGGCTTCGACGAAATTTCCGAAATTGGTAACACAATCATCAATGAGTTTATTGAGGGTAAACACGACGAAATTGTACTAGTGTATAATCAGTTTAAAAATGCTGCTGTACAAGCACCGGTAAACGAAATTTTCCTTCCATTCAACTTTGCTTCGGATGCTGAAGAAACTGGCGACTACATTCTTGAACCCGAACGCGAAAAGATGTTTGAAATGCTGGTTCCTAAAACCTTACGTATACAGCTCTACAAAGCTTTGCTCGATAGTATTGCTTCGGAACACGGAGCTCGTATGACTTCAATGCACAAAGCCACCGACAACGCTACCGAAATTCTGAAAGACCTTCGCCTGAGCTACAACAAAGCCCGTCAGGCTGCCATCACCAACGAGATTATCGAGATTGTGAGCGGTGCTGAAGCTTTGAATGGGTAGTACGAAAAACTTTCGGCTTTATAAACCTGATGCTCTTTCCACTTCATTACAGTTCTTCCGCAGATTTATTTGGCGGGGAAATGTTCGCCGGGCTGCTAACGGCCCGGTTCAGCAAATCCCGTGAGCGTTTGGCATTTGAAAGTGCGCTAATGAAAGATCAATATGATTAGTAAATTCACAGGAACTGCTGCCTTATACTCTCTCCATTGAATCATTTCAGCAGGGTTATCTTTTTCCTCCCGACGATTCCAGAAGTTTATCCGAAACACGTTGAAATGCCGGGAGGTTTTGCTTGAAAACTTGCATTTTGGGACAGACACGAAACATTTTATGTATATTTACCATCTTGATTTGAAAATTGAAGACCAAGACTCAAATATCTAATACTGATAAAGGATTGATCCCATTCAAGATGAAGCGGAGCCATGCAACGTCGCTATTGGAATTGAGAATGGATGGGTGTTTTATACAAGAATCCCTGGTCAAAAGAGTTCAAAGACCACAGAGATTTACACCCATGTTTCTCAAAAGAGCCTTCTGCAAATTCCATAACCTTGGATACATATAAACCAACATTTTGTTCTAAAAGTTTGGTTTATATGAGAGTTCTGCATAAGCAAAAAAACGCTCTGCAAATTTTGTCAAAAACACCAGTAAAAGAATTTTTTGCAACCTTTTCAGATTAGTTGCATTTATAGCTAAAAGGATGTTTTATAATGACCCTTACTGAAGAACGACAGCTTTTGGAAAAGATAAAAGAAAACCCTGAATTTTTTGGGCAAATCTTTGATTCTTACTATAAGAATATTTTTAATTATATCTTTCACCGTATTACAGATTACGATATTTCAAGGGATATAGCGTCCGATACTTTTTTAAAAGCATACCTGAAAATAAATACTTTTACGTGGAGAAACATTTCAATTTCAACCTGGTTATACAGGATTGCAACAAACGAAATCAATTACTACTTCCGAAAAAATAAAGTAGCCGCATTGTCGTTGGAATTGCTGGGTTCACAGGCAATTCGTTTATTCGAGTTCGATGATTACCAAACCGAAAAACAATTAATAGAAGATGAATTGAAATTAAACGAGGATTTTGTTCGTGTGCAAAGTTCGTTGAAGAAACTTGACATAAAATACCAAGAGGCTCTTTCTTTACGATTTTTTGAAAAAAAATCGCTCAAAGATATCTCCGAAATACTTGACAAAAAAGAAGGTACAATAAAGTCACTTTTGTCCAGGGGACTTGAAAAACTGAAAGAGAAATTTATTAGTGCAACCTAATTCGACTATCTGCATTATAAATAAAAAAGATTATGGAAAACAATTTTGAAGAAAAAATGGAGAAACTTAATACTCCAAATACAGATTTTGTAAAACACCAGGAGGTATTGAAAATAGGAATGATCAATGCCAGAAAATCTGCCAGAATTGGAATTGTCTTTATTTTAATTCCAATGGTGTTGGTTATTTTGGCTTATTTGAAAATCAAACTCTTAATTCACTGGGATTTCTTTGACAAACTACAACGGTTTGTTTCAAATACAAATCAAACAAGTTTCTCGACTTGGGTTTCACATATAATTTTAATTGGGTTACCTATATTGGCCATTATCATAAACCTGCTTGCTATTACTCACTTTTATGTTAACAAACAGAATAAAGAGCTGATAATCACGATAAGATATCATTTAAAGAATCTGATAGTTCTATTAATTAGTGCCTCTTTGTTGGTAATAGTATTCATATACGTTTTGCTTTTGAGCCAGATTTAGGAATAAACAAGTATGATAATGATGCAATGGCGGAATAGAATGACTTCATAAGAGATAAAACAGCTTGACAAATGACAACTGATATCATAAGAACAGAAAATATTTCAAAGCATTACAAGGATGTATGTGCTGTTTCTGACATGTCACTTAATGTAAGAAAAGGTGAAATTTACGGTTTTTTAGGACTTAACGGAGCAGGCAAAACAACAACTATCCGGATGCTTCTTGGAATGATACGACCTACATCTGGCGCTGCATATATCAATGAGAAAAAAGTTTCTGCCGACAATACTGAATTATGGAAACATATTGGATCTTTGGTTGAAGTGCCATTTTCTTATCCCGAACTTACTGTTTGGGAAAATCTCGAAATATTTCGTCGTTTGCGTTTTATCTCCGACAAAAAATCAATTGATGAAGTTATCGAAAAACTTCAATTAGGTTCGTATGCAAATAGAAAAGCAAAAAACTTATCGTTAGGAAACAATCAAAGACTTGGTTTAGCAAAGGCATTAATCCATAATCCTGAAATATTAATTTTAGATGAACCCACAAATGGATTAGATCCGGCCGGAATTTACGAAATCAGAGAAATGCTAAAAGACTTGGCTATAAACCAAGGTGTAACAATATTTATTTCAAGTCATATTCTTGGTGAAGTATCTCGATTCGCAACACGTATTGGGATTATTCATGAGGGCAAACTAACACAAGAACTCGACACAAGCCAATTAGAAGCACTTTGCAATAAACGCCTCCTGATCAATGCGAATGATATTGAAAAAGCATATTCATTACTCGCTCAAAAAGGATATTTTGTAGAAAAAACGATTGATAACCAAATAGAAATTAAAAATGAGGAAGCAATTACAAAACCTGATACAATTGCAACAATTATGGTAAATGCAGATTGTCCTCCAACCTTATTAAAAGTGGAAGAAGAAGATTTGGAAACTTATTTCTTAAGAACTATTGGAATGAAAGGATCCTTAAAATGAAAAGTTTATTAACCACTTTCTGTGTTGAATATCTAAAAACACGAAAATCTAAAATATTTTGGGCTACCATCTTGTTTTTCATGTTTGTCTCATCTATGATGGGCTTACTAATGTTTGTTCAAATACACCCTGAAATTTCGGGTAAACTTGGAATGATTGGAAATAAAGCATCTATGTTGAGATTTGGAGAACCAAATTGGGAAAATTATTTGACTCTACTGATGCAAGGTATTGCAGGTGTTGGTCTTGTAGGAATTGGTTTTGTTGCAAGCTGGGTTTTTGGCCGTGAGTTTTCGGAGCATACCGCAAAAGATATACTTGCATTACCTGTTTCCCGGACGTATATTGTTTTTTCCAAGTTTATTATCGTTGTAATTTGGTCAGTCATACTCTCGTTAATATATTTTGTTACAGGACTATTAATTGGTCTTCTGATTGGTCTTCCCGATTGGTCGGGTAGCATTGCTTTTCAGTATGCTTTCAAATATTTCGTAACATCTCTTCTTATCTTATTATTGTCAACGCCGGTAGCTTTTTTGGCTAGTTATAGTCGAGGATATATGTTCCCATTAGGTTTTGTTATTCTTACACTTATCCTTGCTAATTTTGTAGGTATGGTTGGATTAGGACCCTATTTCCCTTGGGCTATTCCTGGTTTATATGGGATGACCAATGGCACAGAAGATTTACAATTAAATGGTGTCAGTTACATTATTTTAATCCTTGCTTGCCTTTTAGGATTTTTTGGAACCCTATTTTATTGGAGATTTGCTGACCAAAAATAATAATTTGAGAAAAGAACTTAAGGATAATGAAATATACAATTGACAAAAACAAAAACCGCCAGTGCATAGCAGGCGGTATATTTTATTGCCAAGATAGTGCGGGTTTCATCATTTCCGCATCTAATGACCTTTCGTGCAATTTGACAGGACAGTGCTTCGAAACCGGCAACCAACCATAACCATCAACCATCGGGACTTATGCAACAAATACCAAACAATCGGGCAAAAATGAAGACTAAAATATTGAAAGCAATAAGAATTAGAACCAATATGAAAAGAACATTAATGTTTTTGAGTGTTATCATACTCACCTTTAACCATATAAGCCTACAAGCCCAAAAGTCTGGAATTGAACCTTTGAAGTACAACATAAATATCGAATTAAATGATTCGACACTTTGGGTCAATATCAGTATAAAAGCGATCAAAGCTGAAACCGGGCAAAAAGACTTTTTGTTATTTAATCGCTACATCCAAATAAAAGAAGCAGATCTTAATGACGCGCCTTTAAAATACTCGCGCAGCAATGATACGTTGTATTTTGAATCTTCTCAGAAAGGGGAAATGACACTTTTGATGCAATATGAGATTCCCTGTTCAACGATGGAATATTCAAACATTGTTGCCTCTTATAGTGATAGCACTTTTACTTATCCCGTTCTATTCGATACGAGTCAAATCTTTTGTGAGCGGTTCAACAAATGGTATCCGGTTTTATATGATAACTTCTCCGATTATCAGGTAACCATCACTGTTCCAAAAACACACAGCGTATTTGCATATTACCCCGAAATTGGGTGTAAAGATATAGCTGGCAAATATGTTTATTCATTCAATTGCTTCGATGAAGACTTCCCGTTCTTTATAACACAAGCCAATATCTTTCAACCTAAAAAAGTAATCCAATACAATACAACAAATTACGAGTTCTGTTTTTTACCACGAAACAGGCGTTTATTGGCCATTGTAGATAATAAACCTGTTTTCACCAGCGATTCAAAACAAATAGATTCATTATTGGATGTGAGCATTAATCGCTCCATGGCCGCAATAGAATGGTATAATGCCAATTTGTGGCAAAAAGAATTTAAAACGCTCTGTTTTGTTGAAACAGGAATTTTAGGATTAGGAGCTTGCTTAGGAAGTTTTATATTGATGGACAGAATTTTGATGAACATGGAAGCCATTGAGAATTACGCTTTATCGCACGAAATCTCACATATTTGGTTAGGCATTCACACCGAATACCTTGCGAAAGGGAAGTTTTTTATGGGCGAATCTATTCCCGAGTATGTCAATCTGTTGTTCTACGAAAGTTGGGCTGGAACTGATGCCTTTGAAAAAGCGATACAAGACAAAATAAATCTCAAGTTGTTTGATGTGCCATTTTATACGGTTACTTTTGAACAAGTATTGAATCAAAAAAAAGGAGACCCGCAGGCAGATGAAATTATATATAATAAGGGCGTGGCTTTTGTTCATGAATTTCGCAAACAGATTGGCAAGGAAAAACTGTTGAAAATTATACGAGAAACTTATTCTGTACCTAATCATTTTGTAACGCTCAACGATTTTGAAAACAACATCAAAGCAAACGATTGTTGGAATGAGTATTTGAAATTATTCGAAATAGAACTGTAATAAAATCAGATAAAAAAGGACAGTAGAGCTATATGTATGAATTGTTGAAGCTGAAAAACATAATTGATTTTTTACTTACATGAAAATATATAATTCCGGGTAGAGCAATAATGAAATTTTTGCCTATTTTTGAATCGGAGGAATTTGCGGGGCGCTTATAGGCACCATTGAACCAACGCATTACAAGTTCTAAAATACTGAAAAATGGAAAATCAATCTAAAATCTGCCAAAGTTGCGGAATGCCTCTTGATAAAGATCCAAACAAGGGCGGGACAAATGCTGACAACAGCAAAAGTGATAAATATTGTAGCTTCTGTTTTAAGGATGGGGTATTTTTTGATGAAGGAATTAGTCTTAAGGAAAAAATAGAAAAAAACATCCTAATAGCAGTAGAAAGAATGAATATTCCGGAAAGCCAAGCCCGACAAATGGCTGAGAGTATTCTGCCAAATCTGGAGAGATGGAAACAGTAAACCAGGTTTCATTCAGACAGGTTCAATATGAATAATTGATTAACAGCTTTATTGATTGGAATTGCTGCAGGAATAATTGATGTGATTCCCATGATTATCATGAAGCTTGAGAAAGCCGCAAATGTATCGGCATTTGTGCATTATGTAGTTCTTGGTTTAATTATCCCGTTTGTAAACTGGAATTTAAGCCCATGGATTACAGGAGTGATTATTTCACTTCTTTCGGCCTTGCCGGTTATGATTATAGTATATCCAAAAGACAAGAAGTCGTTGATCCCGATAACTGTTTTCTCAATTGCTCTGGGCGCGGGAATTGGATTGGCCGGAGCAGAATTCATTGGTTAATGGCAACTTCTGCTGTGTACGCTGTTAAAGTGAGCTGGCGTCAAATACTTGAAAAAAATGGAATATGTGACATGTTCTATTTCGGAGAAATGCTCCGGCAAAAAAGCTCAAACGTCAGCTGCGCAAGCTTCTCAATATAATAAGGACAATTTGCTTAGCCTGATATATACCTTTACCGAAGCGAATGACTAAAGCTACAGAATATTGATTGATTCGAAGCAAAATTTTTGACCGTCTGTAAAAAAAGATGCTCGGCTACTGATTCCGGAGAAACAAAAACCCTTGACTTTTTAAGCCAAGGGTTTTTTGTAATAGCCAAAATCAGATATTTAAGATACAATACGGAATGTATCGCGTGCAATAACAAGTTCTTCATCGGTAGTGATAGTAAGCACCTTCACCTTTGAGTTATCTTTTGAAATGACTGCATCGGTAGCACGCAAGCCTTTGTTTTTTTCGAGATCAAAATCAATCCCAAGGTATTCCATATCTGCACAAATCATTTTACGAGGAAGGCAGCCATTTTCGCCAATTCCACCGGTAAAGACAAGCAGGTCCAGACCATTCAACGCTGCAATATAAGAACCTATGTATTTTTTCACTCGGTATGCAAAGACTTCCAGCGACATTTTGGCACGATGATTTCCGGTCTCGGCAGCTTCTTCGATATCGCGCATGTCGCTCGAAACACCTGAAATTCCGAGTAATCCACTTTTTTTATTAACTAAATTGTTTGCGTCGGCGGTCGACATGTTGTTGCGTTCCATAATTGAAAGCAAGGCACCAAGATCGAGATCGCCAACACGGGTTCCCATCACTAAGCCTTCAACCGGAGTGTATCCCATACTTGTATCTATCGATTTTCCATGATCGATGGCTGCAATCGAAGAGCCGTTACCAAGATGACAAGTGATAATTTTAAGGTCGAGCCAATTGAGTCCCAGAAAATCAGCTGCCTTTTCAGCAACAAATTTATGGCTTGTTCCGTGAAAACCATAGCGGCGTATCTTGTTTTCGGAATACATTTCGTAAGGAAGTGCATACAAAAACGAATGCTCGGGCATAGATTGGTGAAACGAAGTATCGAAAACAGCTACCTGCGGCAATCCGGGCAGAAGTGTCTCAATAGCTTCTATACCTTTAAGGTTTGCTGGATTATGGAGTGGAGCAAGTTCTATTAATCTTTCTATATCGGCTTTTGCAGCAGATGTAATAAACGCACTTTCCTTAAAGTTTTCTCCGCCATGTGCTACACGGTGACCTGCGGCATTAATTTCGCTCTTGCTTTTAAGAACTCCCAATACAGGATCGAGCAACACATCAACAATCCATTGAATTCCAACAGTGTGGTTGGGCACATTGCGGGTTTCGTTATGGGGGTCTTTACCACATGAACGATGCTTAAGCACGCTGTTTTCGAGACCAATGCGTTCGAGTAATCCTTTTGCCAGTACTTCCTCGTTGTTTGCCATATCAAACAACTGATACTTAATGGATGAGCTGCCGCAATTCAGAACAAGTATTTTCATTTTGAAATAAGATTTATATGAGAAAAAATTTTCGCGTAAAAGTATTGTATTTTTTGATTTAATAAAAATTTTCAGGGAAGAATTTGCGACCAATACAGCATATTTTTTGAAAGACTCATTTTAAATAAATGGTAACTTTGCACTGTAAAACAATGGCTGTGTTGCCCCAAGACCAATATTTAAAACCGTTTTCAATTGAAGACACCTCGTCGGCATTGCTTCGTAGTGCCAAAATTTCTGATGAAGTTCCGGCTTTATTTATTGACTTGCGAGATAGGAGGATTAATGACTCGTCAATCATACATCAGGCACAGCTACGTGATTATAGTATCCACGGACATTTCTTCAGCGAAACCGCTCACAAATTCGGTGATGTGCCAGTTTCCAAAGCAGATACTTCAACTTTACTTTATTTTACTCTCGTTATTTTCCCGTGTATTGTGGCTTTATGGATACTAAAGTCATCCTACTCAAGAGTTCAGGGAGCATTCAAAGCTGCATTCACAAACAGGCATTCATCAATTTTTATGCGAACATATAGTTTGTCGAATCACTTCTCCACTTATCTGATTTATTTTAATTCACTTTGGCTGCTGTCGCTACTGGCCTGGTTGTTTGCCCGAAACAATTTGGATGAATGGCAAAACAATGGTTTTCAGTTGTTTTGTGTTATTTTTGGAGCACTCACCGGCTATTTCATCTACCGCTATTTTATTATTCGATTTGTAGGGGCCCTATTTCAAAATCGCGAAAACAGCGATCAGTATTTGTATCGCGACTACTATTTCAAAGCAGTCAATGCTATTGTTCTTTCGCCTGTATTGATTGCGGCTGCCTATGGTCCCTTGTCGGTAATTGCATGGAATACTGCAGTCGTCATAACCGTTCTACTATTCATATATCAAACTTTTCAATCATTTTACTTTGGAATTTCTGAAAGAGCCTATGGCCCGTTTTATTTTATTTTGTATTTTTGCACCGTCGAAATTGCACCAGTTATTATTGTATTAAAACTAATCTCTGAGCGGATTTTCGAACAATAAACATCCAAATACAACCTGCCGTGGTGAAAATAAAATCGATTCTTATCTCACAACCTCAACCCGCAGACATTGAAAAATCGCCTTACGGGGAGCTTATTTCGAAACATAATGTAAAGGTTGAATTCAGGAAGTTTTTTTCAGTGGTTGGTCTTTCTTCGGCCGAATTCAGACTTTCCCGAATCAATCTCGCCGAATTTACCGGCATTATTTTTACCAGCCGAAATGCTATCGATTATTATTTTAATCTGGCAAAAGAGTTGCGTATTGAGATTTCGGAAAACATGAAATATTTCTGTACTTCTGATCAAATTGCATTTTACCTTCAGAAATACATTCAATTCCGTAAACGGAAGATTTTTTATGGCGATTCATCCTATCCGAGTTTGTTGCCGTTATTGAAAAAACACAAAGATGAAAAGCTTGTTTTGCCGTGCAACGATGCCCCAAACGAAGAATTATACAATTTACTGCAAGAAAACAATGTCAATTTCGAAAAAGCAGTGATTTATAAGAACGAGAGCTCCAATTTGAAAGATCTTGATCTTTTGTCGTTCGATATGATGGCTTTTTTCAGCCCACATGGCATCCAATCGCTTTTAAACAGCTTTCCTAACTACCAACAAGGCGAACAAATCATTGCTGTATATGGGAAGACAACGCTTCAGGCTGCCGAAACTGCCAAACTGCGGGTAGATATTGCCGCACCAACTCCCACGGCTCCCAGCATGATTATGGCAATTGATGAATTCATCAGAGCGGCAAAGAAGAAAAAGTGAAATTATTGTGAAGTTATTTTCCTTACCCAAAAAGGAACGAATTAAAGGCAATACACTCCCAACGCTGCTGTATCAGGAAGGCACTGTTTTTTTTGAACATCCCGTTTTATGCAAAGTATTCTGCAAGGAAGCCTCTTCTGGTGGATTTCAGATTCTTATTGGAGTTCCAAAGCGTAAAATTAAAAAAGCTATCGATCGAAACAAATTGAAGCGCAGAATGCGTGAAGCCTGGCGACTGAATTGCGAGCCTTTGCGCAGCATTGTTGCCTCCAGCAACAATACAATGCTTATTGGTCTTTATTATCAGTCTTCTACACCCGAATCCTATAAAACCATAGAGTCAAAAATAAAAAAGTTGATTCGTCGTTTAATAAAATACCATGAAGAGACCCATTGCTAGCTTTTTTGTTTTGCTGATAAAGCTTTATCAACGAGCAATTTCGCCGCTTCTGCCGAAATCGTGTCGCTATACGCCTTCGTGTTCGGCCTATGGAATCGAAGCTTTACACAAACATGGAGCTGTACGTGGAGGCTGGTTAACTATAAAACGTGTGGTGAGCTGCAATCCATGGGGAGGTAGTGGCTACGATCCAGTTCCCGATTACCCTTTTAAAAAACACAAAAAAGCATGACAAGCATAAAAAAAATCATCAGTAAGCTTTTTATTCCGTTTATCCTTGTTGTTGCGATCATTTCAACCTCGTCAACAAACAGCGATTTCGAAATATCAAAAAATCTCGACATTTTTGCGACTCTTTACCGCGAGCTCAATCAAAATTATGTCGACGAAGTGCAGCCCGGTGAACTTATGAAAACGGCTATCGACGAGATGCTAAAGTCGCTCGATCCCTATACAGTATATATTTCGGAAGCCGATATCGAAGATTTTCGATTCATGACAACCGGCCAATATGGAGGTATTGGCTCGCTCATTCAACAACAAGGAAATTATATTGTTATTACCGAACCTTACGAAGGCTTTCCGGCTCAAACCAGTGGACTCAAAGCCGGCGATATTCTGATTGAGGTCAATGGTAAATCGGTTGTTGGAAAAACAGTAAGCGAAGTAAGCGACCTGCTGAAAGGCCAGCCCGGAAGTATGGTTGAACTTGTAATAAAACGTCCCGCTACTGAAAAAAATCTGAATATCAACATCGAGCGTAAAGAAATTAAAGTAAGCGATATTCCATGGTCGGGTATGGTTGATCCTAAAGTGGGATATATAAAACTCAACAGCTTTACCATGAATTCGGGAAACGAAGTGAAAAACGCCTTCGATAAACTCAAATCGGGCAGCCCCAATATGGAAGGTATAATTCTCGATCTGAGAAACAACGGTGGCGGCCTTCTTTCGGAGGCTGTAAATATTGCCAATATTTTCGTTGACAAGGGAACAACTGTTGTTCTGACCAAAGGAAAATTGAGCGACAGTAATAAAACCTACAAAACGCTCAATAATGCGGTTGATAAAAACATCAGACTTGTTGTTCTTATTAACGGCTACAGTGCATCGGCCAGCGAAATTGTGGCTGGCTTTATCCAGGATGTTGACCGTGGCGTAATTATAGGAGAAAAATCATATGGGAAAGGTCTTGTTCAGAATGTGATACCGCTCACCTACAACACCAGCCTTAAAGTTACTGTTGCAAAATACTACATCCCAAGCGGTCGCTGTATTCAGGCTATAGATTACTCAAAAAAAATAAATGGAAAGGCCGTTCACTACAGCGACTCTACGAAACAGAGTTTCAAAACAAAAAATGGCCGCATTGTTTACGATGCCGGCGGTATTTTGCCCGATATAAAAGTTGTTTCGGATAGCTTAAGCGACATTACCATCAGTTTACTTCTTAAAAACCACATATTCAATTTTGCTACCGATTATGTGCTAGGGCATCCGTCCATTGCCAGCCCCGAAAAATTTGAACTTTCGGACGAAGAATACAACGATTTTTTAACTTATCTGGAAGACAAAGAGTACGACTACAAAACGGCCAGCGAACAAAAATTCGAAGAACTGATTGTTGCCATGAAAGAAGATAAATACTATGATCTGTCGATTGATGAAATCGGCAAATTGCAGGCAAAAATAAGTCATAGCAAACAACAGGATTTGCAACAATTCCGGGAAGAGATAAAACAAGTAATTTCAAACGAAATTATTTCGCGCTACTACTATCAAAAGGGACGTATTCTTTATGACATGAAGTACGACAAGGATGTGAAAAAAGCTGTGGAAATTTTGTTGAATCAACAGGAATACAAGCGAATTCTTTCCGGCGAATAATTTCATGAGCAGAAGGATAGAGTTATATCAGCAATGGAAGTACCCGATAATCATTGGGTTATTGCTGTTTAGTCTGGTGTTTTCGAAATGGTTGCTCACTGTTGTCGAATTTCTGCTTGTGTTAACCGTTCTTATCGACAATAATTCCAGAAAACGATTGCTGAAATCGTTCACTTCGCCGCTGGTTTTAAGCCTGATTGCATTATTTGTTTTGCATGTTGTTGGATTGTTGTGGACACAAGATTTTGACTATGCAGGCAAAGACTTGAAAAATAAAGTTCCGTTGTTATTTTTTCCCATACTTTTCTATGCTGCAGGAACACTTGACTTAAAAACAGCGAGGCGTTTGCTTCTTATGTTTGCAGGCTTTGTGCTTTTGCTGCCGATTTTTACACTTCTGTATCATTTACTTGTTCCCAATTCGGGGACCTTTGTAGCCTACGGGCAAAGCCATATCCGCTTTTCGCTGCTGATATGCCTTGCCGTGTACTTCATCCTGTATTTTCGCAATCAGGATAATAAAATCTTTAAAATTTTATCGATTCCTGCGATATTATTGCTGCTTTATTTTCTGTTTCGGCTCGAATCATTCACCGGCTACATCGTTTTCTTTCTGATGCTGTTTTTTGTTCCTGTTTTGCTTTGGAGAAAAATCAACCGAATATGGATACGGATAATGGCTCTGATTATTCCAATTTCTATCTCGGCATTTGCTTTGTGGGGATTTTTTAATGTTAAACAAAACTGTTATCCTCCCATTGAAAAAATAGATTTTTCGACAGTGGATCATAGGTCGGCTCAAGGCAATTATTATACTTTCGATACCAATATGTATTTGGCCGAAAACGGCCATTTACTTTATGTTTATATTGCCGAACAGGAAATGCAAAGGGCCTGGAATCAGCGAAGCTCACATCGCCTGGATAGCACCACAGATCGTGAATGTAATATGCTGATGCGGTATCTTTCGTCGAAAGGACTCCGAAAAGACAGCCTCGGTGTGTTCTCTCTTACCGAAAAGGATATTCATAACATCGAGGATGGTTACACCAATTATCTTCAGCCGGAGCTTGATCCATATCGTGAAAGGATTTATCGTTTTTTGTGGGAGATAAGTGTTTATCGCGAAAACAACGACCCCAGCGGCCATTCACTTACACAACGTTTCGAATACTGGAAAGCAGCCAGGCGAATAATCGCAGCAAACCCGTTTTTTGGAACGGGAACAGGTGATATTTCGAATGCTTTTAAAGATGAATATGAGCTGATGCACTCCAAATTAAATCCCGAGTTTCGTTTGAGAGCTCACAATCAGTTTTTATCAATCACTGTTGCATTTGGACTTTTCGGGCTTCTGGTATTCATTTATGTACTGCTATCGCCTTTCATTCTGAAGAAAATTCCGGACATCCTGCTCTATTCAGGATTTATTTTCATATTTTTGTTGTCGCTGCTCAATGAAGACACCCTCGAAACGCAGGTTGGGGTAACTTTCTTTGCGCTATTCAACAGCTTCCTGTTGCTGATGTTTCCCTCAAATAAAAAAGAGTCAGGAAATGAAAAAAAATGATTTAAAAATAACCTACCAAGTGTTCAACAATGTTCAGGAGTTGACGGCAGACGACTTTGTTTTGGCTGAATACGCCATTAAAGCAGCCGATACTGCATATGCGCCCTACTCGGGTTTTCATGTTGGTGCATCGTTGAGGTTGAAAAACGGAAAGATTGTTAATGGTAGCAATCAGGAAAACTCAGCTTATCCTTCGGGCTTATGTGCCGAAAGAGTAGCCCTGTTTTATGCTGGTTCTCAATATCCCGATACAGCCATCGAAGCTATGGCGATAACAGCACGTACACCGGGGAAAAAGTTGAAAATGATTGTTAAGCCTTGCGGCGCATGCCGACAGGTTATGGCCGAAACAGCCATGCGACAAAAATCGCCGTTCAGAATTATTTTGATTGGCGAAGATGGAAACGGCCTTGTTTTCGAAAGCATTGCCGATTTATTGCCGTTCAGTTTTGAATTCGAATGATCTCAAACAATATGAAAAACAAGCTCAGGCCCATTGTTCTTTTTGTGGCATCCGTTGCCCTCTCGTTTATTATTTTTTCGTGTGGTAACAGCAAAAAAGCCGACAGCGATGAAATTGTTCTGGAAGGCCGCTTCATTCATAGCAGAGCAAATATTGTGTATTTTGATGTTATTCATGTTGAATCAACCGAACGCATCGACTCTATTGTACTCGACGAAGATGGGGCTTTTCAGTTGCGATATCCAACGAAAAAACCTGTTTTTATCAAATTGTTTACAGCCGAAGACAATTTTATCACGCTTGTTGCAGAACCCGGAGAATTGATTACACTGAGTGGTGACATCAATGCTTTGGCCGAATCGTACACCGTTTCGGGCTCTCCCGCTTCGGAACTTGTTGCAAAGTATCTCGAATTCACTCGCGGACAATACAAGCAACTCGATACGCTTTCGCTTATTTGGGAAAACAACAAGTACAGCAACAACAAACTGGTTTTGCGCGATTCACTCGACTCGCTGGCCAAAACAATTTTTTCCGATCAACGCAATCATGTTCTTGATGTTATCCACAAAAACCCAGAATCGTTGGGAAGCTTATTTGTTTTATATCAGTTTTTCGGACGTAACCCCGTTCTCGACCCATTTGAATATTTCAACGATTATGAATCGCTGGCCAAAACTCTTTCAGCAAAATATCCCGATTTTGAACATGTAGGACATCTGAATATGCGAGTAAACAAAACACGTTTGGCTATTCAAGAAGAAGAAGAGATCAAGTTGCGGCTCGATACAGGTAAAGTAGCTCCCGACTTTACATTACCCGACATTAACGAAAAGATGGTTCGCTTGTCGGATCTCAAAGGCAATATTGTTCTTGTTCATTTCTGGGCATCGTGGTCGGCCGAAAGCGTCAGGCAGCTCAGTGCACTCCGTTATTATAATCAGATTTATGGCCCAAAAGGACTTGTGATACTCTCTGTTTCGTTCGACTACGACAAAGATATGTGGGAAAAGGCCATTGATGACGAAGATATGAAATGGTACAATTTGAGCGATCTGAAATACACCGATTCGCCTATTTCCAAGCTGTATCACATTGAACAAACACCGTATTTCTATTTGCTCGACCGAAATCAGACAATCACTAAAAAGAGCAGCAATATCGACGACATCGGGAATGCAATTTATAAGCTTTTCTTTGCACATTAGAAATCTATTTATATCGCTACTATTTGCTGCATTGTTATTTGCGGAATGCTTTGCACAGCTTTCACCTGTTCAATATCAATCCCTTGTATTTCGACCTAATCTGCCAAATGAAAACACTCGGTTTTTCGATCCGGTATTGTTCCATTTCAATGATCAAAACAACAGAACAGAGACATTTTTGTATCCGTTGATAATTTGGAGCGAAAACAACCGTTTTATGCCGGGTGTTTTTGTCACCAATTGTATTGGACTTCAACACAAATTCGATTATCAAATGTTTCCGATGTATAGTTCGGAGTTCGAATCGATGACAGGATTTGGAAAAATGACACTCAACAATCTCCTCGCAGGTGAAAAGATTGACAAAAGCAGCATGTTTGTTGAAACAAAAAGTTATTTTTTACCTGATTTCAATAAAGCTTCGTTGCGCTTTTATCAATGGCAAGCCGGATTTCAACTCGGTACAACCCGAAAAACCGACTCCATCGAAACACGGATACTTTGGGGGTTGAAATTTCATCAAAACGGGACCCAAACTATTGTCTACGAAAACAACGGAATAACGTATGAACCCAAAAGAAGTTACAAAATACTGAAAGCGGTTCGTGCCGAATGGAAGCTGGAGCGAATCAAGCCCGAGCGGCCTTTCTTTGTTGACATCAAGGGCGATTTTTGGAACAATTTCGGTCGAATTTATGCCACATACGAATACGACAATCTGTATGCAAAACATCGTTCGTTCACTTTTAAAGCGCTTGCCGGAGGTTTTTTATATGCCAAAAACAGCTTTATCAATCAATTCGACGCACGGCTCAATCCGGCTTCGATTGGTTATCAGCAAGATGTTTTTTACGACGGTTGGTTTCTGGGCCGAAATCCCGATGGAAAATTCTACAACCAACAAGGATTGTCGGGGACAGGTTGCATGTACACCATTTCGCCGCTCGGAAAAACATGGGACTGGACTGTAGCTGCATCAACAAGTATTTCGCTACCATTCGACCTTCCCATTCGATTGTATTTGTCGGCTGGTGTCGTGCCAGATGTACTCAATAGCAACAAACCCTTCCTGATGACCGAAGGTGGAATTTTGATTATGCCTGTGAAAAAATATTTTGAAATTGCATTCCCTGTTTTCACCGACACGCGTACCCAGGAATCAATTAAACTCAACACCGACAATTATCTGCAACGAATCCGATTTATTGTTAACTTTGACCGTATAAAGCTTCTAAAATGGCCCTCAGGACACAATCGGAAACAGGAATAAAACTTCAGTTGAAAGAAGGCAAGAAGATATATTTTGCCTCCGATTTGCATTTAGGCATTCCCGGAAGCAAACAAGTTGAATATTTTTTTGTTTCGTGGCTCGAATCAATCCGAATCGATTGTCAATATTTATTTCTGGTCGGCGACATTTTTGATTTCTGGTTTGAGTACAAACATGTGGTGCCTCGTGGACATGTACGGCTGCTTGGGAAACTTGCCGAATTGGCCGATTCGGGCATCGAAATATACTGCTTTACAGGGAACCACGATATGTGGATGTTTGGCTATCTCGAACAAGAAATTGGAATAAAATTGTACCGAAAGCCACAACGTTTCTTGGTTGCGGGAAAAACCATCGAAGTGGGTCATGGCGATGGCCTAGGACCTGGTGACCGTGGCTACAAATTCATCAAAAGTGTGTTTTCGTGTCGTTTTTCGCAATGGCTGTTTGCACGCTTGCATCCCAATTTTGCATTTGGCATTGCACACTACTTTTCACGTCGCAGTCGCATTGCCAATGGAGATAGTGATGAAGTTTTTAAAGGCGACGAAAAGGAATATCTTGTTCAGTATATTTTGAAAACGCAAAAAAATGAACGCGCTGATATTTACATTTTCGGCCATCGGCATTTACCCCTCAACATGAAAATAGAAAATTCGCACTACATCAACCTGGGTGAGTGGGTACACCACAAAACATATGCAATTTTCGATGGTGAAGTGCAATTGTTGATATTCCCCGAAAAGAACTAATTCCTATGACACAATTTATTGCTCTTCTACGCAGCATTAATGTTGGTGGAAAAAACGTTATAAAAATGGCTGAGTTGAAGGTTTTATTTGACAAGATGGGACTTTCGCACGTACAGACCTATATTCAAAGCGGGAATATTGTTTTTGAGTCGGATAACAGTAACATTGAAAAACTTACGCTCGAAATTGCCAAAACACTTTCGATAAAACTTCAAAATGAAATCAGATTGATTGTGATCTCCGACATACAATTGATTTCTGCTTTCGAGTTGGCCCCCAAATGGTTTACAGACAGCAACCATCTGTTCAAAAACGATTTTGTTTTTGTTGAAAACCATATACATATTCCCGACTTGATTCCCAAAATATCATTGCGCGAAGGAGTCGACAAGGTTGTTGCTGGAAATGGTGTTATGTATTTTTCCCGATTAATACAAAAAGCATCATCAAGCCGTTTATCCAAGATTGCAAGCTTACCCGAATATGCTTATATGACAATTCGTAACTACAACACCATTTCCCATTTGGTAAAAATGGTTACAAGTGTCCGATAAACAGAAAAGATAAATAAATTGTTCACTATTTAGCTATTCCGCTTTTTTCAATCGGAATAAATTTCTATTTTTGTGCTCTTTTTGAATTTTGAATCGATAAATTTTTAATCAGAACAACATATGAAAGTGTATCAGACTGGAGATATCCGCAACATCGCGCTGGTAGGCGGTGCCAAATCGGGTAAAACGACTCTGGCCGAGTGTTTACTACTTGAAGGTGGTGTAATCAATCGTCGTGGAAGCGTTGAAGACAAAAATTCTGTATCCGACTATCGTGAAATTGAGCTCGAAAGACAAAATTCGGTATTTTCGACCGTTTTGTATGCCGAGCACAATGGCAAGAAAATAAATATTATCGACACCCCGGGTTTCGACGACTTTGTTGGTGAAGTATTAGCTGCACTTACGGTGTGCGATATGGCCGGAATGGTTATCAATGCACAAAATGGTGTTGAAGTCACTACCGAAATCAGTTGGCGCAACCTCACCCGGATGAACAAGCCGGTTATTTTTATCATGAACCAGCTCGATCACGAAAAAGCCAATTTCGACGAAGTTGTTCGCGAATTACAAGGTCAATTCGGAAGCAAAGTTATTCCTGTTCAATATCCAGTAGCTACCGGCATTGGATTCAATTCTGTTATTGACGTTTTGAGCATGAAAATGCTGAAATTCCCAACAGCAGGCGGAAAACCGGAAGTACTTGATATTCCTGAGAGCGATAAATCCAAAGCCGAAGACATGCGCAATGCGCTTATTGAAGCTGCTGCCGAAAGCGATGAGGCATTAATGGAAAAATTCTTCGAAAACGGAGAACTTTCCGAAGATGAATTACTCAACGGACTAGCATCAAGCATTGTTCAGCGTAACATTTTCCCATTGCTCTGTACCAGTGCAAAACACAATATGGGTACCACCAGTCTTCTCGACTTTGTTGCCAAATTTGGCCCGGCACCTGACAAGAGTATGCCTTTGAAGTCGAAAAGTGGAAAAGAATACAGCTTTAAGTCAACCGATCCTTTCTGTGGTTTTGTTTTCAAAACCTCAGTTGAACCTCATTTGGGCGAAATCAGCTTCATTAAAATTGCCGCTGGTGAAATTGGCGAGGGTTCAGATGTGGTAAACGGAACAAACGGAACAAAAGAAAGAATTACTCAATTGTTTGCTGTTGCTGGTAAAAACCGCGAAAAACTCGAGAAAGCTATAGCTGGTGATATCGTTGCCACTGTGAAACTCAAAAACACAAGCACCAACGAAACACTCAACAATCCGAAAAACTCGGATGAACAAATCGTTTCTATCCAGTATCCCAATCCGAAATACAGAACCGCTATTAAAGCGATGAACACTTCGGATGACGAAAAATTGGGCGCAATACTCAACGAGCTTCGAAAGATAGACCCTACCATTCTGGTTGAATATTCAAAAGAGCTGAAGCAGATTATTGTCAGCTGTCAAGGCGAAATGCATATGAATGCAGCCAAATGGCATATGGAATCGATCGAAAAAGTTCCTATTGAACTGTATCCTCCTAAAATTCCATATCGAGAAACCATTACCAAACCAGCTAAATCCATGTATCGTCACAAAAAACAATCAGGTGGAGCTGGTCAATTTGGTGAAGTTCATATGATGATTGAACCATGGCGCGAAGGAATGAGTTGGACCACCGAATTTCCGGTTCGTGGTTCCGACGAGCATCCACTTGCATGGGGTGGAAAATTGGTCTTCAACAACTGTATTGTTGGAGGAGCTATTGATGCACGATTTATGCCTGCAATTCTGAAAGGAATCATGGAAAAAATCGAAGAAGGTCCGCTTACAGGATCTTATGCCCGCGATATTGTTGTTTACGTTTACGATGGCAAAATGCATCCGGTCGATTCAAACGAACTTTCGTTTAAACTTGCCGGTCGTCAGGCTTTCAAAGAAGCGTTCAAAAACGCCGGCCCAAAAATCCTTGAACCTATTTACGATGTTGAAGTTATGGTTCCTTCTGATCGCATGGGAGATGTAATGACCGACCTCCAGGGACGTCGTGCTGTAGTAATGGGAATGGACAGCGAAGGAAACTACCAGAAAATAAGAGCTCGCGTTCCATTAGCTGAAATGAACCGTTATTCAACCGCTCTCAGTTCACTCACTTCGGGAAAGGCTACCTACACAATGACATTCAACGAATATCAACAGGTTCCAACCGATGTTCAGACCGTTCTGCTCAAAACCTACGAAGAACAGGAAAAAGACGAAGAATAGTCGAACCAATTTTATATACGACACCCTGTTCAACCGGCAGGGTGTCTTTTTTTTAAACTCAATGTCATGCTACGTCATATCGGAATTCACATCCACGAAGCTTCGGAAGCCGACGACTTTTACTGCAACATTCTCAATTTTCAGGAATTGAACCGCTATTTTATCAATGAAGAAACAACATTAAAAATATTCGGAACCAATCAGAAGATTGAAGCAATCAGAATGAAGCAATTCGAATTGATTGTTGAGTTGCTTGTTTGCCCCAACGAAAAATCGACAGGAATGGGTCATTTGGCTCTCGAATTCTGGCGCCCCGAAACCATTACAGAAAAGGCTGCTACTTTTGGTTACAAGGTGCAAGAGTTTACCAAAGAAAACGGCCGTATTGCCCGCTACATTAACGATAAAGCCGGAAACATCTTTGAAATAAAAGACATCAATCTGGGTTAGTATATTCCCTCTGCTTTTGGTATCTTTGCCTCAGAATTTATTGCAATGAAAATTTCGGCTTCTCTCTACAGTGCCGGCGACACCAATCTACAAGAGCTTGTACGTGAACTTGATGCATATCGTTCCGATTACTTTCACATTGATTGCAACGACGATGTCGATGTATTTGATGATATTGCAAAAATCAAAGCGTATTCCGACACTCCGGTCGATCTTCATATCATCAGCTCCGAACCACAAAAATTTTACAAACTAATTGTTGACACTCATGTAGAGCTGGTAACGATCCAATACGAAACTATCGAAAAATGGGCAGATCTTCCTGTCGGGTTTAAAGGAAAACTAGGAATAGCAATTACCACAGAAACTCCCATTGATGTTTTCGATCAGTTTGCCAATCGGGCCTCGTTCATTTTGTTTATGGCCACTACTCCGGGTAAAAGCGGTGAACCTTTTCAGACACAAAATTTCAGAAAAATAAGAGAATTCCGCAATCGATATCCCAACAAGAAAATTCATGTTGATGGAGGAATAAACGACGAATTGTCGTTTATTCTGAGAAACATGGGCGTTTATTCAGTGGTGGTGGGATCCTATTTACTTAAGCAGGAGTTCATTGGCTCGGCCATGGTAAAACTCCGCAGCAATCAGGTTGGAAGTGCATATTGCGTTCGCGATTTCATGTTGCTTCCCGACGAAATTCCAACACTAAGAATAAAGGACTATCAATTTCCTTTCATGCTTCAAATTATTGAAGACTATAAACTGGGGTTTGTAAATGTTATTGACAGCAACAACCATTTGATTGGTATTGTTTCTAATGCTGATATCAGGAGAGCAATGCTGAGAAAATGGCCCGAAATTGAAAATCTCAGGATTGAAGATGTCATGAATACATCGCCTGCAACAATCAACAGCAACAATACAGTGAACGAACTACTCGATTACATCAAGAGTCTTCCATTTCCAGTGCTTTTTCTTCCGGTAACCGATAACAACGGAAATCTGGCTGGCGTTCTGAAATTCAACAACCTCATTAAAGGTGAATTATGATTATTGAACTCAAAAACAACACCGATAGTAAACAAAGCGAAGATTTTGCGGCTGCCCACGAAGGAATTCGGCTATTCTATAACGAAAGGCTACTTGTTGTAACACCTTCGTCGATGAAGCAAACCAAGCCTCAATTCGATTCAATTATAGAAAAAAGCTGGCTGATGGATTCAGATATTCAGCTTGCTTCGCGCAAATTTCAAGCAGAAACCCGCAATATAAAAATCGGCAACTATACTTCGGGAATGGCTCAAACCCTTCTCACCATTGGTCCATGCGGAGTGGAATCGGAAGAAATGATTGAGCAAACAGCTCAATTGATTATAGAAACGGGGCTCACCAGCATTCGGGCCGGCGCATTTAAACCAAGAACATCTCCATACAGTTTTCAGGGAATGGGCGAAGACGGCTTGAAATTGCTTGCAAAAATGCGTGATAAATATGGGTTGTCGGTTGTTACCGAAGTGCGCGACAGCACGCATATCGACATGATTATCGATTATACTGATGTGGTTCAAATTGGCGCAAAAGCCATGTACGACCACGGAATACTTCGGGCTTGCGGGCAATCGCAAAAACCTATTCTTATTAAACGTGGATTTGGGACCACATTGCAAGAATTTGTTCAGGCTGCAGAATTTGTTTTATCGGGGGGCAACCCTAATGTAATGCTTTGCGAACGTGGCATCAGAACATTTGAAACCAAATCGCGTTTCACACTCGATTTGTGTGGCGTTGCCTATCTGAAAGAAAACACCAATTTGCCAGTAATTCTCGATCCCAGCCATGCGATGGGTTATTCCTACGGTGTTCCCGATTTAGCCAGAGCTTGTATGGCCATGGGTGTTGACGGCCTGCTAATCGAAGTACATCCCAATCCAATGTTGGCAAAATCGGATGCTGCTCAGCAACTCACCCACAACCAGTTTCGCGCACTGTTTGAAACATTGAAACCAATTGCAAATGCAGTTGGCCGGTCAATCATTTGATTTAAAAGCAATGAAAGTATTTGCCGAAAACCTACAACGAATCCTTGACAAGCGCAACATAAGCACACAAGAGCTTGCACAGTTTTGCGGAACAGAAGCAGCTATTGTGCAAAAGATCCTGCGTCAGGAACAAATTCCACTACCATCACAAATTATAGGATTTGCAAATGCCTTACAAGTTGCTCCCGAAAAATTACTTTTCACCTATCAAAGTGTTCCGGCCCATTTCGATTGTCGACTTCTGGCTCTTGATGTGGATGGTGTTATGACCGATGGCGGAATGTATATTGGGTCCGACAGGAAAGAGTGGAAAAAGTTCAACACTCGTGATGGACTTGCTATTAAAATGGCTTTGCGGCAAGGTCTTGAAGTTGGCTTTATTTCGAATGGAAAAAACACCGACCTGATTGGATATCGGGCTGAGATGCTTGGCGTAAAACGCATGTATGTTGGCACCGACGACAAACTTCCTATTCTTGAATCGTGGTGCAAAGAATTGGGAATTTCCCTTGAACAGGTTGCCTATATTGGCGATGACATTAACGACAAAGACATTATTTCGGCTGTAGGCCTGGGAGCTTGTCCTGCCGATGCAGAAAAAGCCATTTTAGCTGTGGCCAATGTGATATTGAATACTTCGGGTGGTCAGGGTTGCGTACGTGAGCTTGCATCTATAATGGGATGGATTGAATAACAGGCATTTTTTCGATTTCATAGTCACCGACCCGCTTTTTTTTCTACCTTTGCAAAAAATTTCAACATGGATCCAAGGGTCGTTTTATTCTCTGGTCAAGCAACAAAGCCACTTTCGGAAAAAATTGCCGAAGCGCATGGTACACCTTTGGGCAATGTTTCCATTACAAATTTTGCGGATGGGGAATTTCAGACATCGTTCGAAGAAACTGTACGTGGAACCGAACTTTTTCTAATTCAATCAACCAATGCTCCTGTAGAAAATCTTTTCGAATTGCTTCTGATGATTGATGCTGCTAAACGTGCATCGGCCCATCATATTTACACCGTGATTCCATATTATGGTTTTGCGCGCCAGGACAGGAAGGATAAACCCCGTGTTGCTATCGGCGCCAAATTGATAGCCAATTTATTACAGGCTGCCGGTGTCGATCGCATCATCACGATGGATTTGCATGCTGACCAAATTCAAGGATTTTTTGATATTCCTGTTGATCATCTTTTTGCTTCTTCCATTTTCATCCCATATATCAAAAGTCTCAACCTTCCCAACGTTATTGTAGCTTCGCCTGATACCGGCGGTACAAAAAGAGCCAATTCGTATGCGAAGTTTCTCGATTGCGACATGGCTATTTGCTACAAGCAAAGATCGAAACCCAACCAAATAAGCAACATGACTCTGATTGGTGATGTAAAAGGAAAAGATGTGATTCTTCTCGACGACATTGTTGACACTGCAGGAACTCTGGCCAAAGCAGCCGAACTCATGATGGATGCCGGAGCCAGTAGTGTCCGGGCCATGTGTACCCATGGTGTATTGAGTGGAAAAGCTTATGAAAACATCGACAACTCAAGCATCAACGAGTTGATTATCACCGACACCATTCCAAAAGAACATAAGTCGGCTAAAGTTAAAGTACTCTCTTCTGCAGAACTTTTTGCCGATGTAATTAAACGAAATCTGACATGTGAGTCAATCAGCACTCACTTCAATTTAAACACCTTTATCTAAAAACAAAAACAATGAGAACAGTATCTATGAGCGGTTCCCTCAGAGGGAACGTAGGGAAAAAAGATGCAAAGAAACTTCGCAAAGAAGGCTTGGTACCATGTGTAATTTATGGTGGAAAAGACCAGGTTCATTTCTTTACACAGGAAAAACAATTCAAAGACATTATTTACACGCCAAAAGCTTGCTTTGTTGAACTCTCAATCGATGGACAAAAGCGCAATGCCATTTTGCAGGAAATTCAATACCATCCGGTTTCTGACAGCATTTTGCATGTTGACTTTCTTGAATTCTTTGGCGACAAACCCGTTACTTTAAGCGTTCCCGTTACAACCAAAGGGACTTCACCTGGAGTTTTAAAAGGTGGTAAACTTGCTCAGAAAGTCAAAAGAGTTAAAGTAACAGCTCTTCCCGACAAAATGCCGGAACAAATTGTTATTGACATTACACCTCTCGACATCAACGATGCAGTACGTGCAAAAGATTTGAGAACTGAAGATTATCACATTAATTTGCCACAAAACAACATTATTGTGACTGTTGCATCGAGCCGCACAGCTGTTGCAGAATTAGATTCAGATGTAGCAGATGGCGAAAAAGCTGAATAATCAATATTTTTAGAATAAAAAAGGCAGGATTTCTCCTGCCTTTTTTTTGTCCTTAATTGTCTTAGTGCATAATCAGGAAAAATGGCAACCGAGTTTGTACACCACTCATTTGTGTTGCTCGTTGCCAAGCGTCGAACAATGGAGCAAAATCACCCAGCTCGCTACGCACTATATCGGCAGCACGTGTGTCGCTTTGCATATTTTCAACAAATTCGGTAATAAAGTCTTTTTGCACTGGCAACTCATCAATTGCATATTCAGTAATTCCAGCTTCTTTTGCCGCATAAGCAATTGCATAGTCTATTCCACCAAGCTCATCAACAAGACCAATCTGCAAGGCATCAACCCCGCACCAAATGCGTCCCTGACCAATACTATCAACTTCAGCATTGGTGATTCCACGACCATCGGCAACACGCTGCACAAATGTGGCGTAGATATCTTCGATTTGCTTCTGAATAACCGAACGATCGAATTCGCTCATAGGCTTGTTGACTCCAATATAATCGGAGTGTTCGTTGGTTTTGACGCCGTCGAAGGTTATTCCAAGTTTGTTATTGTACATTTTCTGTAAATTGGGAATCACACCAAAAACACCAATACTGCCTGTCAATGTTGTAGATTCGGCAAATATGCGACGAGCTGCACAACTAATATAATAGCCTCCCGATGCAGCATAGTCGCCCATCGAAACAACCACTGGTTTGATTTGATTGGCCAGATACACTTCGCGCCAAATCATTTCGGATGCCAACGCATCGCCACCGGGACTGTTCACACGAAGAACAATAGCTTTAATTGCCGGGTCAGCAGCTGCATTACGAATAGTTTCTGACATGGCTTTTCCGCTAATAGTTCCATACGATGCTTTTCCGTTATTAATTTCTCCAAATGCATAAATGACGGCAATGCGGTTCTCGCTATATTTATTCATCTTTTCTTTTGCACTCGAATAATAATCAGCCAAACTCAGTGTTGGAACACTTCCTTCAACTTCCGATTTGCTTTGTAGCAATGCATCAAGTTCGTCGCGATAAATCAAACCATCAACAAGTTTGTATTGCAAAGCTCCTTCTGCATTCCATGCAAGTAAACTATCGGCAATGTTATTAAGACTGTCTGTATTGATAGTTCTACTTTTCGATATCTGGGCAACCACTTGTCCCCACAAGCTGTTTGCAAATGTTTGAAGCTGTATGCGATTGGCATCGCTCATTTTATCAAGCATAAACGGCTCCACAGCGCTTTTAAATTTTCCGTGACGAATTATCTGCGCATCAACCTCCAGCTTTTCGAGTGCACCTTTAAAAAACATCGACTCCATATAAAGTCCTTTAAACTCAATTGAACCCTGTGGATTGAGATACACTTTTTGTGCAACCGATGCCAAATAA
>PHDB01000081.1 GCA_002842495.1 Bacteroidetes bacterium HGW-Bacteroidetes-6 | reverse complement strand
CCGCCATGCCTCAGCAAGTCGTAAGTCATACCTATACTGTGCCTGGTGTTTATACAGTAACTTTAAAAGCCGAGAACACTTCGTTGTGGGGATGTGATAGCACTATTTTTACCCGAATCATAACAATCGGCGATTTATACCCCGCTTTTGTGTCCGATACAGCATGCGTTGGTCAGGAACAGATGCACTTCACTAATCTTTCAGGTGATACCATTATCAATATTTCATCTTATATCTGGAATTTCAGTCCTGCTTCTCCTGCATCATCATCTGCAACAAATCCCAATACAACTTATACTTCGCCCGGGACACAATCGGCAACTTTAACGGTTTATGCCGACAATGGTTGCAGCGAAAGTATTACCAAGCCAGTATATGTATGGCACTTACCCAATCCAAACTTCACATTCTCAAACCAATGTGAATACGACAGTCTTCCGTTTACCAACACGTCAGCGGTTAGTCTCGACAGTGCTTCGCTGGTTGGCTGGTCCTACAATTTCGACGACGGCTCACCTAACGACCCCAATGCGAATACTGAACATCTTTTTCCGACACATGGCGAATACTGGGTTACTCTACGTGTTACCGATGCCAATGGATGCTACAATACCAGCAATGTTAAAAAAGTTTTGGCTTACCCGAAGCCCAATGCTTTATATTCCACTACTCTTGCATGCGAAAACCTCGATATTCATTTCAACAATTCAAGCTCATCGCCTTATGCTCTTGCACATCATCATTTCGGGTGCTGCTGGAGCGGCAGTTCTTGGGCTTGTTATCCGACTCATCAATGCGATGGTTGGTATTGGACTACTTCACTCAACTACGAATGGGATTTCGATGATGGTTCCCCAATGAGCACCACTTCAAGTCCTATTCATTCCTACTCACCGCCGGGGACATATAATCCTATACTGATTGCAACCAATATCTACGGCTGTTCGGACACTATTTCGAACCCACTCATTGTCCATATCAATCCGGTTGCCGACTTTGTAACCGACTCGGTTTGCCTGCTCGACACAACACATTTCACCAATCTTTCGTCCGACAACAGCGGTTCAGCCATTTCGGCCAACAACTGGACCTTTGGCGATGGAAATACTTCTGTATCAAGCGACCCCGAACATCTGTATGTTAATCCGGGTTTATTGATTTCTCAATTAATAATCACAAATACCGACGGATGCCGGGATACCATCAGCTATCCGGTACTGGTGCACAATTTACCCATCGATTCATTTACGGTGAACAATGTTTGTTTTAACGATTCGCTGACTCCTGTCAATCTGAGTATGCCGACTGATACGGGTCTCCTGCAATGGATATGGAACTATGGCGATGGGAATATTGACACAAATCAAACATCATCCAATGTTTATGTTGCTCCGGGCTTATACAACATCACATTTACCGTTATCGACTCGAATGCGTGTCGCAACTCGGCAATAAAACCAGTTAGAGTTTACGATTTGCCCGTTGCAAACTTTGGTTTTTCGACAGGATGCGTTGGCTACGGTGTTATGTTTACCGATAGCAGCTCAATAAGCGATACAACCGTGAACGGAAATATCAGTAATTGGTACTGGACTTTTGGTGACGGCACCGATACCACGATACAAAATCCGCTTCACCCATACGGTTCTGTTGGAACATTTAATATTGATTTAATTGTCTCATCGCCTTACGGCTGCGCCGATACCATTTCAAAACCAATTACAGTTTATGTTCCTCCGATAGCTGCATTTTCGCACGATACGGTTTGCTACAAACTCGAAACTGCTTTTCTCGACAATTCGGTTCCTATGCCCGCCAGCATCATCAACTGGATCTGGGATTTTGGAGATGGCAACAGCGATTCTATTCAGAATCCAACCCATATTTATCCCAATGCAGGCACATTTAACGCCATGCTTACGGTTTATGACACAAATGGTTGCCACAACGAGATCACAGTGCCTGTTCAGATCGATTCGCTGCCGGCTCTCGTATTCTCGGCCACACATGCATGTTTTGGCGACACTGTGTTTATTAACAATTTATCGGTAGCAACACAGGGAAGCTCTATTCTCACCTGGAGCTGGGCCTTTGGTGACGGGACAACCGATTCTATCCAAAACCCAATGCCACACTTCTATGGAAATGATACCACATACACTATTACACTGATAGCTGAAAATGATCTGAGTTGCCGCGACACATTACAGCATACAGTAAATGTTTACACTCTGCCGACGGCAGGTTTTGCAGCCACGCAAGCCTGTCAGGGGTTACCGGTAACATTTGCCGACACCAGTTCGAATCCTATTGCTACCATATCGGGCTGGGACTGGGATTTTGGTGATTTATTATCATCTTCGGTACAAAATCCGACACATGTTTATCCATATCCCGGAGATACGGTTTACAATGTTTCGCTGATTATTTCCGATTCGCATGGATGCATCGATACAGCATATCGGACAATCAGGCTTAACCCGAAACCTGTTGCCGGCTTTATGGCTACTGTTTCATGTTCAAAAGATTCTACCTTATTTACCGATACCACATGGGCTGGCGGACCGCTTGCACAATGGACATGGAATTTTGGCGACGGAAGTGGCACAGACACAGTACAGAATCCGGAATATCTTTACAACACCGTTTCAAATCCGACTACTTTCAATGTAATTCTGATGGTGGCCGACAGTAATGGTTGCCGCGACACAATAGTGCAATCGGTTCTGCTCAACCCCCAACCTATTGCCGACTTTTTGTCAGATTCGGTTTGTTTTGGCCTTTCCTCTCAGTTCGCTGATAATTCATCGAGTACAGGTGGCGCTGTTGTTCAGTGGAACTGGGATTTTGGCGACAGTCTGGGTTCCGCGACGGGAAGCAGCATATCATATATTTACCCCGACACTATTTCTTTTATTCATCAATATTTTGCACAACTGATTGCTACCGATGCCAATGGTTGCAAAGATACTGTAGTGAAGCCCGTAACAGTATATCCTTTGCCGGTTCCCGAATTCACCATGGACACAATTTGTTTCGGCAATTCAACCCCATTCAACAACCTGAGCTATAGCAACGGAGGTTCAATTTCGGGCAATAGCTGGGACTTTGGCGATGGACTGGGGACAAGTCTGCTAAGCAATCCTGTATATACTTATTCAAGCTATGGTGTTTTCCCTGTAACCCTTGTTGTAACAGATATTCATGGCTGTGTTGACAGCATTATACATCAGGCAGCCATCGATTCGCTTCCTACTCCGCTGATGAGTATTTCGGGCTTATGTGCCGGCGACACCACCGATTATTTCAATCTGTCGCTTGCCAATGGCGGAAGCATCACCGATTATTACTGGATGTTTGGCGATAGTTACTATTCGACACTCGAAAATCCTATTCACTACTATGATAGCGCAGGCACATATAATGTGATTCTGATCGTAACCAATTCACGCGGATGTAAGGATTCGGTTTTGCAGACTATCAGTGTGAGCCCGCCGATTATCATGGACTTCACATTCGATTCGGTTTGTGCGGGAACTCCGGTTACATTCAATGACAGCGTTCTGGTGAATACAGGATCTGTTATTTCCAATTGGCAATGGACTTTTGGCGATGGCACTTCAGGAACAGGCTCTACAACACAGCATATTTATGCCGATGGCGGCTATTTCCCGGTTGAGTTACTCGTTTCCGACAGCAATGGCTGCTCGGCCGGCATCTATCATTTGGTACCAGTACTTCCCTCGCCGCTTGATCCGGTTCTGGCCAGCAACAATCCATCGTTTTGCGAAAATGAAAACGGCTTTGTGTATGTACTTTACAATCAGTCCGGTTCCACCATTTTCTGGTACGACAATCCGGGAGGTAATCTGCTTGGAACCGGCGACACTTTGTGGCTTGGGCCTATTAACAATCCGCTCACGGTTTATGCCGAGAATATTTCGGCAAACGGTTGCCATAACGCGGGTGGAATTGCTTCGGTTGATGTTGGAATGAATAGTTTACCCTATGTTTTTCTGAGTTCCGATATGACTTCGAACACTGCTTTTGTGGGGCAAATTGTTACTTTTACAGCTACTCCCGCGACATTTCCGGAATACATATTTTCGGTAAACAACCAGATTGTTCAGCAATCGTCGTCGAACACATATATCTCCAACACACTCAACGACGGTGATACTGTGAAGGTTCTGGCATCCGACGGTGTATGTCCCAGTCCGGGTGATTCCGTAATAATGAACATTATTCCGATTCCCAATGCATTTACACCTGACAACGATGGATACAACGATGTTTTTGTCGCAGGAATCGATCTCGAAATAGTGAACCGTTGGGGGCTGCAAATTTACAGAGGTATTGATGGATGGGACGGACGCTACAAAGGAGAATTTGTAGAGCCCGGCACATATTACTATGTTATTCGGTTACCATTGCCCGAAGGAGGTGAGAAATTGCTGAATGGCGTTGTGACCTTAATCAGAAACAATTAAAATCATTAATCAATGAATGATGTTTTGAGAAATTTTCTGCTATCGGGATTGATTTTAATCTCTGTTTCTGTATCGGCTCAGAATAAAAAAAGCATTGAAAAGGCAACCACGCTCTTTGAAAATCAGGAATATTACCAAGCTGCTCCTCTCTTCGAAAATCTGTATTCGGCTTCTACAACCGATGCAGACAAAGCCTTGTATGCATTAAATGCCGGCGACTGCTATGCCGGGTTTCTCGATTTCGAAAAAGCAGCACTTTGGTACGATAAATCGCTCCAAGCTAATCCAAACCCGACAACAGAACTCAGGCTGGACGATATGCAACTGGCCTCGGGTCAATACAGCAATGCTCTGGAACACTACAACAACCTGATTGCATCGAGCCATGACAAAAGCACTCTAAAAAACCGTGTAGAATCGTGCAATTATGCCATAAATCAACTCCGGAAAACACCAGAATATGAAATAATCAATGTTTCGGCCCTCAATACCGGAGGTTCGGAATATTCGCCGATCATTTATGGCGGCAGGATGATTTTCAGTTCCTCACGATTCGGGAGTGATTCGGATCGTATTTTTAATTTCGACGGACAGGGTTTCAGCGATTTATTTGTAGCAACCTACGACTCGTTGTTGCAGAAATGGGGCGATATAAAAAAGCTTCCATCTGCCGTAAACGGAAAATTCAACGAAGGTACAGCCTCATATGCAGCAACCGACGCCGAATTGTATTTCATGCGTTGCAACGACGACAACGGCAAAGGAAAACTTTGTAAAATACTTAAAGGACGATACAATCCTGTAACAAACGACGCCGGACGCATATCGGAATTGATTTTGTTTGGGAAAGATGTCAGTACAGGGCATCCGGCCTTGAACTCAGCGGGTAATGTTCTGTTCTTTGTAAGCGACAATCTGGAAGGAATAGGAGGAAAAGACATTTATGTGAGCACCCGCAACGAACGTGGAGAATGGTCGGAACCGCGCAACCCGGGAATTAAAATAAACACGGCCGGCGACGACATGTTTCCTGTATTATCGGGCGACACCATCCTCTATTTTTCTTCGAACGGTCGTGTAGGTATGGGAGGTCTCGATATATTCAAGGTAAAAGTAAATGGCAGCAATCTTATTGGGGACCCCACAGCTCTTCCGTGGCCAATCAATACCAGTGGTGACGATTTTGGCTACTGTCCTGCAGGCAACGATTATGGCTATTTTTCATCGAACCGGTATGGTGGGACCGGACATGACGATATTTATTTTTGCAGGCCGGCTCCGTTTATGCTTTCTGCTCGCGGAAAAGTAACCGACAAACTAAGCCATGAGCCTATCGCCAATGCTATTATCATTATTAAGCTCAACAACGAAATTATTGATACCACAAAAACCAACGAAGCCGGAGAGTACTTCATCAGTAACATACTAAGCAACAAAACATATGAATTGCTTGCTGTTAAAGAAGGATATATTCCGCAAAACAAAACCCTGAGCACAAACGGGGAATCTAAAACACGCGAACTGTCGAAAGCCACCGGGCACGATATCGATTTTGAATTGTTCAAAATCACCCGCGATGAAATTGTAATTAACAATATATATTACGATTTCGATAAATGGGATCTTCGCGAAGAATCGAAACGGGAATTGGATAAAATACTTACTATTCTGAACGAAAACCCTCAAATGCAAATTCAAATCAATTCGCATACCGACGACCGAGGTACAGATGAATATAATTTTTATCTTTCCGAAAAACGAGCCGAATCGGTAGTTAATTATCTTATCTCGGCAGGAATAGACAAAAAGCGGCTCATGTTCAAAGGATGGGGCGAATCGAGGTTGCTGATTGCTCATGCTGAAACCGAAGAAGAACATCAGCTAAACAGACGTACAACGTTCAATCTGATGAATATATCCGATTACAACAGCGATTATTACGAAAAGATTTATGCTGAGATTGACAAAGGAATCCAGAAAACCCGGGTGAGCATGTTCTTTCGCATTTATATCGGAACCAACGGTGATGAGTCGCTCAACCGCAATCTGGAAACAACAAAGCAATTCTTCCCCAATGCGCCGCTGGTAGTTACATCCGAAGATGGTCAATCCCGCTCTTATATGGGAGCTTATATTTTTATGGATGAAGCCATGGAAGCGCTGGCCCAACTTCAGGCAAAAGGATTGAGCGGTTGCTACATAGCGGCATTCCGCAATGAACAGAAAGTCGGAATAATCAAACTTCAATAGCACTGATTATGAAAAAAATCATTGTCCTCGTTTTTACATTGTCATTCGTGCTTTCGCATAGCCTGAAAGCTCAGAAAGATATGCAGATAACCATGTATAACTATGCCGAAAGTATTTTCAATCCGGCCTTTACATCGTCCGACCGGTCATGGGAAGCCACTTTGCTTGCCCGTCAACAGTGGTTCAATTTCAATCTGGCTCCTGAAACACAATTTCTGACTCTCGAAATTCCTGTAAAAAAATCGCATGGTTTCGGGTTAGACATTATGCACGACAAGCTTGGCTACGAAAACAACTACGACGTAACAGTCAATTATGCTCATTATTTTCAGGTAGGCGAACAACGACGCATCGGTGTGGGAATCGGCCTGAATATGCTGGCCAAAAATCTCGACGGGACCCAGCTCATCTACGAGGAAGCGTTCGACCCAAACGGAATATACAGCATGGAAACCCGCTACAATTTCAATCTCAATGCAGGTCTTTCGTACACTTCGCCGCATTTCAGCATAGGCTTATCTACACGCCATATTGCAGCTGCCAATTTGCCGGAAACCGAAATATTTGCCCCGGCACGGCATTATTATCTGTTCTCATCGTTTTTATTCAACGTAAACAGTCACCTGAACATTCAGCCCAATGCCTTATTGAAATCGAATCTGCAAATCTGGGAATGGAATGCGGGAGCAGTTGCCGAATTTGAGCATACACTGCGTTTTGGATTCAACTACCGGATGAAAGAGAGTGCCGCATTAATGCTTGGTCTGGTTTTTCTGAAAAACTTTCAGGTAATGTATGCCTACGACATCATCAACGGAAGGCTTAGCAACATCAGTCCTGCATCGCACGAACTGGTGCTGCGCTATTCCATCAGACCCAAACCGCCCAAAGCACCTTACCTGAAGAGCCCGCGATATTTTAACTGATAACAAAAAATTCCCGCACCAGGGAGTAAACCAAAACCAAAAAAGCTTACTCGTATGAGTAAGCTTTTCTTATTATTCTCAAATCAAAATACTATCCTTTGTAAAAAGGCATTTTAACCACAACGGCTTTGAGTAGTTTGTCGCGAACTTTGATGAAAATTTCGCTGCCGGCTTTCATTAAACCAACCGGAACATATCCCATTCCAACAGCTTTGTTGATACTTGGCCCCATGGTTCCTGAAGTTACATGACCAATAACTGCTCCGGAAGCATCGCAGATTTCGTAATCGTGACGCGGAATTCCGCGATCAATCATTTCGAAACCGATCAAACGGCGCTTGGCTTCGCCATTCTTCAAACCGAGGTTGTATTCTTTGTCGATAAAATCTTTGCTATCGGTGAACTTGGTAATCCAACCCAGACCTGCTTCAATTGGTGCTGTTGTGTCGCAAATATCGTTACCATATAAACAGAATCCCATTTCGAGACGTAATGTGTCGCGTGCAGCAAGACCAATGGGTTTAATGCCAAATTCGGCTCCGGCTTCGAAAACAGCTTTCCAGATTTTCGGAGCATCTTCGTTGGCCATATAAATTTCGCATCCACCGCTTCCGGTGTAGCCGGTTGTTGCAAAAATAACATCCTTTACTCCGGCAAACTCGAGTTTTTTGAATGTATAGTATTCCATATCGGTCACCGTAGTGTTGGTGAGTTTCTGCATGGCTTTGAGTGCAAGCGGCCCCTGAACGGCAAGCTGTGCAATTTCGTCGGAAGCATTGTAGAGATCTTTCCCAACTTCGAGACCAAACTTAGGAGCATGCGATACAAGCCAATTCCAATCTTTTTCGATATTGGACGCATTAACTACAAGAAGGTAAGTCAGTTCATTCACTCTGTAAACCAACAGATCGTCAACAATACCGCCCTTTCCGTTAGGAAAACAAGAATACTGAACTTTTCCGTCGAAAAGAACCGAAGCATCGTTACTGGTAACATATTGAATAAAGCCTAGCGCATTCGGGCCTTTCACCCAAATTTCGCCCATGTGCGACACGTCAAAAACGCCTACACCTTTTCGAACAGTTTCGTGTTCAACACTAACGCCCTCGTATTGCAATGGCATCAGATAGCCGGCAAATTCAACCATTTTCCCGCCCATTTCCTCGTGAAATTTTGTAAATGCTGTTGTTTTCATATTATTGTTATATTTTCAAAAAGTAGTACTGCAAAGGTATCAGTTATTTTCTTCCGACGAACAAATTGTTTGTAAATTTGTGAAATCAAAATGTATCAATGAACAGTCGATTCGAAAAGTTTTTTCCTCGCTGGGCCATTCTGTTGTTCGACTTACTGGTGGTTCTCTTTTCTGTTTTCGTGAGCTATCAGCTCCGTTTCAATTTCAATGTTCCCCAATACGAAACTGAAGCCATGACTACAGGAATATATGTGGTGGGGGCAACGCGACTTGTTCTGTTTTTACTTTTCGGGACTTTTCGGAATATTATCCGCTATACCAGCACTTCAGACGCGCTCAAATTCTCTCTCACCATCGCATTGGGAAGTCTTATATTTGTAATCGTCAATCTGGTATCGTTCTTTGGTTTTGGCTCAACCAACATTGTCCCCTACTCCATCATCATTATTGAGCTCATGACCACTTCGGTATTGATCCTGGGCTACAGGATACTGCTCAAAGTGGCATTTTTGGAAATCAGAACACCTTCGCGCGAAAAAAAGTGGGTGGTTATTTTCGGCGCCGGCGAAAGCGGATTAATTACCAAGCGCTCAATCGACCGCGATGCTGGCTCGAAATACCGTGTACTGGCTTTTATTGACGATGACATCAAGAAAAACGGGAAAAAGATAGAAGGAATCCCTATTTATAACAGTTCTCGAATTGACGATTTGCTCGAAAACAACAGTGTTGCGCATGTTGTTATTTCCATTCAGCAGCTTTCGCCTTCGCGTAAAGCAGAAATAACCGAAATATGTCTTCGTTTCAATACCAAGGTACTTGTTGTTCCGCCGGTTTCGAGATGGATTAATGGTGAACTTTCGTTTAAACAAATCAAAAAAATCAATATCGAAGAGCTTCTCGAACGCGAAGTCATTCATATTTCGAACAACAAAGTAGAACACGATATAGCAGGAAAAACAGTACTCATAACCGGTGCTGCCGGATCGATTGGAAGCGAACTGGTTCGGCAGGTGAGTCGTTTCCAACCCGCCATGCTCATTTGCGTCGATCAGGCCGAAACGCCCATGTTTCATCTGCAAAATGAACTCGAGCGCAATCGTTTTATCAACTTCCGGATTGTGGTTGCCGATATCTGCGACACTCAGCTGATGAGGCAAATTTTTGAAGAGTGGAAACCCGAACTTATTTTCCATGCGGCTGCATACAAACATGTACCGCTCATGGAGCTTAACCCAGGCGAAGCGGTTCGGAACAATGCCGGAGGCACAAGGATTCTGGCCAATCTGGCGATGGAATTCAATACCGGTAAATTTGTTTTTATCTCAACCGACAAAGCGGTGAATCCAACCAATGTGATGGGCGCTTCGAAACGAATTGCCGAAATGTATGTACAATCGCACGATAACCTTTCCACAACACGCTTTATCACCACTCGCTTTGGCAACGTTCTGGGATCGAATGGCTCGGTGATCCCGATGTTCAGGAGGCAAATTGAAAATGGTGGTCCGGTAACGGTTACCGATGCCGAAGTAACACGATTTTTCATGACTATTCCCGAAGCTTGCAGTCTGGTACTCGAAGCCGGCACCATGGGCGAAGGAGGCGAAATTTTCATTTTCGATATGGGCAAATCGGTCAAAATTCTCGATCTGGCTCATAAAATGATTAAGCTAAGCGGGCTCACCCTGGGAAAAGATATTCAGATCCAATTCACCGGACTCAGGCCGGGCGAAAAGTTGTTCGAAGAACTTCTGGCCGATAAAGAGAACACATTGCCTACTTACCACGAACGGATTATGATTGCGAGGGTTGGTAAACTCGATGCAGCTGAGATGAATGCACAACTCGACGAATTGCTTGCATTGACTCCGGGTGTCGATGAAATGCGTATTGTCGAAAAAATGAAGGCAATTGTGCCGGAATTTATCAGCAAAAATTCGATTTTTGAGAAATTGGACAAAAAATAATTATTGAATAAAAACTTTTTTATACCTTTGCACTCCTTTCAGTTAATCCCCGGAGAGGTGGGTGAGTGGCTGAAACCACCAGTTTGCTAAACTGACGTACTCGTAAGGGTACCGAGGGTTCGAATCCCTCTCTCTCCGCAAGTGAAAAAAGCAACTAAAAGCAAAGTCCTGAAATCCAAGAGTTTCAGGACTTTTTCTTTTGTATGTTGATGCAGAAAAATGCAGAAAACTACAGCATCCCGATGGCTTTTTCGTTGGACAGGTTATTAATCAAAAAATGTCCAACGACTTTGATTATAAAGCACTGATAAGCATCATTTTGCATTATGTTTTAAGAACTGGTTTTCGTATAATTAACCAAACCAAAAAGGAGGTAATATGACTACCAGATCACGAATCGTTTTTTTGTTCTACATCAAGAGAACAAAACTTCTCAAAAACGGCGAAGCGCCTATTTATCTTAAAATCCGTGTAGATAAACAAAGCACGGAACTCGCCATTTTCAAATCCGTTAATCCCCGGTTATGGAGTGCTGAAAAAAGTGGGGCTATGGGTACAAGCGATGAAGCAAAGGATGTAAACAAGTACATAGACTATGTACGCCGACAAATCAGTGAACATCTGGCAAAAATGCGGGAAGAAGGATTGGATATAACCCCAATCGGACTGAAAAATTCTTTATTGGGTAAAAAGTCAGATGAAAAAAGAATTGCAGAGATATTCGCCATGCATAATGAATCGGTCCGTCTGCTGGTCGGAAAGGATTATACACAAGCCACCTTACAGCGTTATGAAACCAGCCTGCTGCATCTGCGCACCTACATCCAGAGCAAATACAATGTTGATGATATACCCTTAGCCGATCTTGACCCGGATTTCGTTCAGGGGTTTGAACTGTACCTTAAATCTGCCCGGAACTGCAACCACAATACAACGATGAAGTATTTGAAGAACTTCAAAAAGATTGTCAGGACATGCTTTGGAAACGGGTGGATTAAAAGCGACCCTTTTACCAATATCAAGTTGCGTTTAAAGAAGGTTGACAAGGGGTTCCTGACAGAGGATGAATTAGACCTGATACAAAATAAGCAATTCAGTTGTGAGCGGTTGCAGCAGGTGGCTGATGTATTTCTTTTCGGTTGCTATACGGGCTTTGCCTATTCCGACCTGAAACGATTGACCACTGCCAATCTGGTAACATCCGGGGATGGCCGTTTATGGATTCATGCACGCCGTTTGAAAACGAATATGGAATCCCATGTCCCTGTGTTACCGGCAGCAATGGATATTCTGAACAGGTACAGGAATCACCCGTTCTGCGAAATGCAAAATGTACTGCTTCCCGTATTATCGAACCAGAAACTGAATGCCTACCTGAAAGAGATTGCCGATGTATGCGGTATCAATAAAAACATCACGACCCACATGGCACGCCACACGTTTGCAACAACCATCACTCTGAACAACGATATTCCTATTGAAAGTGTATCAAAGATGCTGGGGCATAGTTCCATATCCATGACCCAGAACTATGCAAAACTTCTTGACAAAAAGGTCGGGAAGGATATGAGTAAATTATATAACAAGTATTCGCCCCCAACACTAAGGGTATTGTACCCACACAGTAATTAAATCTATAAAACAGGGCCATCGGAATGATGGCCCTTTCCTTTTTCATATGTTGATAAATCCCCCATAAAAATGTATCAACAAGAATTACGCGGATATGCTACCTGTATGGGTAGATTCCAGCCAGGTGGTTACCTGGAAATATGGTAATTGCAGATATTTCCTTTATCTACGCTGGTATCTTCTTTATCTCCTTAATCTACGTTGGAATTTTCTGTATCTTCTTGTTCTGTCGGGTGTATTAAATTCAAATTGCTTCTGTTCAGGTTTCTTTTCATACACCTGCATCCAAAGCTGGTAATCATTGTCTGAGATTTGCCGTTTCCGGTAAGCCTCTTTCAGCTTATTGATTGATTCAGATATATCGGGTTTCTCTGTTGATTGAGCCATAGTCTTTTTGTTTAAACATAGTTTCCGAGTTTTTTGCTCGAAAAATTTTACTACCTTATTCCTTCACCACCTTTTCACTGAACACAAACTCTCCGTCAATAAACAGCGACAGCAGCGACAGACCGGGATTGAGTTCGTTCGCCGGAATATCCACGTGATTGAATCCCCCCTGCAAACGATAGAGGTTCTTCCACGTTCCGTTGGGATTGTGGGAGCGGAGTTCTCCGGTATTGTCATTCGGCAGGGTACATTCCACCGCAATGCTGCCCGAAGTTGGATTGGGAAAGACCTTGAACTGCAAGGATTCCCTGGTATAGTTTTCTAATCCTGTATTATCAATAATGGTTATATCCCGTGTTGCGGTTTTAACGCAAGCGTTGTGGCTCACGGTTACAGACACATGGTAGGTTCCCGGTGTATCGAATATATGCGAAGCATCCTTGGTGTTTGCTGTGGCTCCTCCATCATCAAAATCCCAGGCCCAGGTGTCGGCGTATGCATTGTTGTTGTAGAACTGAACATCTATGGTAGGTTGGAAGTTGTTGATCTTGAACGTGTCTGAAACAGCCAGCACCAGCGGTTTCAGGTAATGGCAGCCCGTGTCGGGCTGAAAGTATTTCATTATGCCATCTGCCGGGGTGCCATCCACAGCATTGAACGCACCTCCGATGAAAAGGGTATCTTTGAACACATCCAATGCAAAAACAACACTATTTACTTCACAACTTAGGCTATTCCATTGAGTACCGTCCCAACGTGCTAAATAATTGGCTGCACCCCCGGAAGTTGTATCAAAACAGCCACCTACATATACATCGCCGTGATAGACTTTCAATCCCTGCTCATACACATCGCAGTTTATCGCATTGCCCATTGAATGCCATTTAAACCCGTCAAACCAGGCAACACAGTTGGAAGCCGTTTCATTGGAATATATGTAATTTGATCCGTCATAATCAACATTCCCGATAGTCGTAAAACCACCACCAACATACAAAATATTGTTGAACGTATCCACATCCATATCGTTTACACAACATGTCGGCCCGGAGATTTGTTCCCAGGTTGTATCCCCCTTGTATTCCATCATGCCGTAGTAGCCGCCGAGGTAAAGCCTGTCGTTGTAGGTGATAAGTGCAGACACCCAGACGTATGGGATAGCCCCCACGTTGTACCAACCGGTACCGTCGGTGGCAATAATACCCTGGTACACGTTCGATGTACTCCCGAAACACCAGAACATACCGCAAATGAACAGCGTGTCGTGGTAAACGGTCATGTCATATACATCACCACCCAGGGGTTCACCGATGGGACAACCGCTCCAACTGCTACCATTCCAGATGGCTAGATTTGCTGTTCCGGATGTGTTATCGACTTCATCAAACCCCCCCCCTAAATAAAGTTTTCCTTTATACTTTATTATTGAAGAAATTTCTCCAATTCCGGTAACACCCTGATTGTAAAAGAAAACAGAGGCGCCATTCCATCTAAACAACATTCTATTTGAATTTGAATTTACCTTATTAAAGTTTCCACCAATAACTAAATTAGTTTCCATATCATTGTAAAAAGCCAATATAGAGGCATTACTACTTAGTGAATCAATTCCATTCAGATGGGTATCGCATTGGGAAAAACCCGGTTTTGCCGCAAGTAAGCAGCAAAACCAGATTCCCATTAGTATTACCTTTTTTCGTATCACGTGCAGATTGTTTTGGTAAAGAAGGCCGACTTTTCAGAAAAAATCCAGCAGCCTCACT
>PHDB01000122.1 GCA_002842495.1 Bacteroidetes bacterium HGW-Bacteroidetes-6 | reverse complement strand
GCTAATAAAGAGCTCTACTCCATACGATCTTCCTCTACCAAAGGTGTACATTTGGTCTTGATTTCTCATCATCGAAGCAAAATCTAAACCCTCTTGATATTCAGCTAGATTATTCATGACTTTGTAATAGGCATCTATGTAAGTTTCAATGGAGTTGTTTCTAAAATTTTTAAAAAGGCCTAAAGAGAAATGGTGACCTTGTTGTGGTTTTATAATATCAGTTGAAGGCATCCAAACATCTGTTGGTAAAGTGATTGAAGCCATTGAAATTTGGTGTAATGGTTGGTAATTAATCGTATATGAAACTTTTATGGAAGTTGATTTGTTTAGTAAAAATCTGGTTGAAATCCTGGGTTCTAAATAGTTGTATTGCTTAATTACTTCTCCAGATTTGTAACTTATAGAATCAACAATATACCCTACATCATCTAGAACATATCGTGTAAATTTTCCAATATGTTGAAACATAGTAAATCGTAATCCTGCATGTAATGAGAACCATTTGCTAATTTCATATTGATCTGTAACATAAAAAGCTAATTCATTGGCATAATAGGGTGGTGCATCTGGCAAAGAAATGGCATTTTCATTATCATCAGAATCGAATTTCGTAGGATAAAAGGAGTGAAAAATATAATGAACACCCGCTTTAAGCACATGTTTTGGGTTGGGAAGATACGTTATTTCGGTTTTGGCTGTGTAGTCTCTAATTCCAGAATTTATGGAGAAGTTAGAACGACTCTGTTTCATTAAAGTTTCGAAAGAGTAATCACTTAAAATAGCTGTGGTATTTAAAAACAATTTTGGAGACATAATCCAATTCCATCTGGCAGAAATAGCACTATTATTCCACATGAAATTTGCATTCATTATATCGTTTTTTGATTTAAAACCGTAAGAATCGTCACCATAATAACCACCTATAAAAATTCTATGTTTATCATTGATAATCCAATTTACTTTTGCGTTCAAATCAAAAAAATAAAACTTAGACCCTTTCATTGGGGAATCATCTTTTAAGAATGGTTGTACGAGATAATCAATATATGTTCTTCTACCACTTACGATGAATGAAGCTTTATCTTTTTTGATAGGACCTTGAACGGTTAATCTTGAAAAAATGAGACCAATACCCCCATCCACTTCATATTTTTTTATATTTCCCTCTTTTTGATACACATCCAAAATTGAGGCCAACCGTCCACCATAATTGGCAGGGATTCCAGATTTGTGGATCTCAACCCCTTTCACAGCATCTGCGTTAAAAATGGAGAAAAACCCAAAAAGATGTCCGGCATTATAAATAGGAGCATCGTCGAGTAAGATCAAGTTTTGGTCTGCATTACCTCCTCTAACATAAAAACCAGCATTCCCTTCAGAACCAGATTGAATACCTGGAAGTAGTTGTATTGATTTTAAAATATCAACTTCCCCCATTAAAGCAGGTAAAGATTTAATTGTTTCAATTTTCATCTCCATCTTTCCCACTTGAGCATTGGTGACATTTTGATCAATCTTTTTGCCAGTGATCTCAACCTCTCCGGTTTTAATTGAAGTGGGTTCCAAATCAATATTGATGCTCATGTTTTTTGATAAATTCAAAATAGTGGTAAACTCTTTGAATCCCATATAATTCACTGTAATCTTATACCATCCTTTATCTAAAGTCAAAGAATAAAAACCAGATAAATTTGTAACAACACCTACAGGAGTTGTTTTTCCCAGAGTATCAGTTGCCATAATATAGGAACTTACAATACTTTCACCATTAGATTTATCTTTTACTACTCCAGAGATCGTATATTTCTGTGAAAATGCAATTGATGTAAAAGACAATATAAAGTAAATAGTTAACAATAAGTATCTTATATTCAGTTTCATTGGATAAAAT
>PHDB01000080.1 GCA_002842495.1 Bacteroidetes bacterium HGW-Bacteroidetes-6 | reverse complement strand
TGGTCGCTGAACACGACCGATCTGGGATCAATCGGAGTACAGGGACAGAGCAACCAGTGGCTAATAAACAACACCTATACAGGTGGAACATGGCTCCTGCTGGGAATGATTCCCATAACCGTTGTAAATACTCCGAATCAGCCGGCTCCAGTCACCAACAGCCCAACAAGTAAATACCTTCATATAAATTATCCCGCAAGCGGTATTTACAATGCCTGTTATGTTGATAATACAGTAACACTAAACGGAGGAGTTGTGGGTACCAATTTTGCTAAAATGAATTCAGATATAAGCACTGTAGGGCAAACGGGAGTCACACTAGAGTTTTATTGGCTAGGTCATGGCGCTGTGGGCAAATTGTATTACAGTACAAATAATGGTACAACTTGGACTCAAGTTGGTGGCTCATTTGCTGGACAAGGAACTTGGACATTAGCAAGTATAACCAATATAGCATTTGACAATCAGGCTTCTCTTCGATTTGGCTATTTATTCGACAATAGTGTTGCCGGGACGGGTCTTGATCCAGCTTTTTCAATTGATCAAATAAAACTGTATGCTCCATCAGCTGGAACACCTCCTGTAGCTAATTTCAGTTCGAGCGATACAACAATTTGTGTTGGTTCTTGTATCAACTTTACCGACATGAGTACCAACACACCAACTTCGTGGGCATGGACTTTTGCAGGAGCAGCAACTGCAAGTAGTGGTGCTCAAAACCCTTCTGGAATTTGTTACAACGTGGTTGGCGATTACACGGTTGAGCTCACAGCTACCAACGCTTCGGGCTCCGATGTTGAAACAAAAACCTCGTTTATTCATGTAGTTGCTTTGCCTTCGGTAACTGCAAGTGCAACTGTAAATCCAATTTGCGCAGGACAAAATACCGATATTTCAGCCGGAGGCGCTACGTCTTATGTTTGGGATCAAGGATTGGGTTCTGGCTCTGGATTTACAGTTGCGCCAGGCTCCAGCACTACTTATTCTGTTACTGGTACCGATGCAAATGGCTGTGTAAATACAGCTCAGGTTATTATTAATGTAAACTCATTACCAACAATTGACATAACCGGAACCAGTCCTATTTGTATTGGAGATAATTCTATTCTTTCGGGCACAGGAGGAACTGGCTATAACTGGAGTACACTCGAATCGACAGATTCTATTTTGGTTTCACCGGCAACCACGACAACCTATACGGTTACAGGCACCGACGGAACGTGCAGCAATACTGCAAGTTTTCAGGTTGTTGTTAATACTGTTCCAGTCGCTTCAATCGCAGGACCAACATCGGTTTGTGCTGGAGGTACTGTAACCCTTACTGCAACGGGCGGAGTTGGAGTTTATAATTTCGATTGGAGCACTTTGGAGGTGACAGCCGATATCGATGTGTCGCCAAGTGCAAACACGACCTATTATGTAACTGTTTCGGCAGGAACATGCTCCGATTCTGCTTCGCATACGGTAACAGTAAGTCCACTGCCAGTTATCGGAATTGCGGGAACTGCATCTATTTGTGCTGGCGATAATTCAATTCTGACAGCCAGTGGCGGCACGGGTTACACATGGAGCACTACACAGACGATAAACCCAATTACAGTTAATCCAACCACCACTACCACTTACACTGTTACAGGTACCGATGGAACTTGTAGCAACACATCGAGCTTCGACGTTGTTGTAAATCCACTTCCATCTATTGGAATTTCAGGAATAAGTGCCATTTGCGAAGGCGATAATACAACCCTTTCGGGAACTGGCGGAACAAGTTATGAGTGGAGTACACTCGAAACCACCAATTCAATTGTTGTTGCGCCATTGTCAACCCAAACCTATACGGTTACAGGAACCGATGGAACATGTTCAAATACTTCTTCCACAACAGTGACGGTAAACTCAGTTCCAGTAGCGGCAATAACGGGCGACACAATAGTTTGTGCTGGCGATGTTACCATTCTTACAGCATCGGGTGGAACGGGCTATTTGTGGAGCAATGCTGCTACAAGCACTTCTGTTTCAGTTTCTCCATCGGTTAATCAGTATTACTATGTAACCGTCAGCAATGGTCCTTGTTCCGATGTTGACTCTGTTTTTGTTACTGTAAATCCGCTTCCTGTTGCCGATGCCGGCAACGATACTACAATTTATTTGGGTACATCGGTCAATCTGTTGGGAACCGGTGGTTTGCTCTATTCGTGGACACCGCCCGACGGTCTCAGTTGCACCGATTGTTCCAATCCGGTTGCAACACCCGACCAAACAACGCTTTATACACTTGTTGTTACCGATGCAAATGGTTGTAGCAGTTCCGACGATGTGCTGATAACAGTTGAATACAACTGTGGCGACGTGTTTGTTCCTACAGCATTTAGTCCGAATGCCGATGGATACAACGATGTGTTTGTTGTTCGTGGCAATTGCATCGAAACCATAACATTCAAGATTTTCGACCGTTGGGGCGAAAAGGTGTATGAAACAACAATTCCAGGTGAAGGCTGGGACGGAGAATTTCAGGGTCAGCCAGTTAATGGTGGTGTGTATTCCTACTATTACTCTGGAACGTTGATAACTGGCGATATTATTACAGGAAAAGGGAATGTTACACTCATTAGATAAGCAATTATGAAAGCAAAAATATTTTTCCTAATCATGTTTGTGAGTCTGATGCTGAATGCACAAGATCCGCACTTCACACAATTCAACATGCAACCGCTGTTGCTTAATCCAGCTTTAACAGGCAATTTTACCGGCGACTTCAGGGCTAATATCAATTATCGCGACCAATGGCGAAGTGTTTCGGAACCATACACAACCATGCAGTTTTCGGCCGATGGAAGAGTGACTAAGGCAAGAGATGCCCAATTAAGTGTGGGTGGCTTTATGCTTACCGATAAAGCCGGAGTTTCTGAATTCAAGCAAACAGTTGCCGGTGTGAATGTGGCAGCTGGAGTTCGAATTGGACGCGCATCGTCTCTAACAGCTGGAATTGGAGGCGGACTTTTTTCACAGAATCTGAATTCGAGCAATCTTATTTGGGATAGCCAATACAATGGCATGCAATACGATCCATTGCTTCCTTCCAACGAAAATGCTACTTTGCTGAATGTGTCGAAATTCGACCTCAATGCAGGTCTTGTATATAAATTTATGATTGGCTCCAACAATCCATATTACAACGATGGAGTTAAAGGCACAATTGGCGTTTCAGCCTATCATCTTACGCAGCCCGATCAGGTGAGCATGCTTACCGAAGATGCAAAACACAGCCGAATTGCAGCTCATGCCGATATAAGTATTGGACTTGAAGGAACCAACATGGCAATTCAGCCATCGTTTTTGATGATGATGCAAGGCAATCAGAAGGAAATTATGCCCGGACTTGTGTTTCGTTATCTGTTGCGTGAACAATCAAGATACACCGGCTTCATAAAAAGCTCAGCTTTTTCAATTGGTGGCTACTACCGCGCTGGCGATGCGATCAATATTGTAACATTGTTCGAATTCAGCAATTTTGGTGTTGGATTTAGCTACGACCTCAATGCATCGGGCTTTTCGAAAGCAACAAATGGTTCTGGGGCTCTCGAGTTTGCTTTGCGTTTTATTACTCCTGCTCCAAACAAATCACGGTTGAGTAATAATCCACTGTATTGAGAAATATATCAGATAAATGGAAGCGATTGGTTCAAAACACCAATCGCTCCATTTGTGTTTACAAACTACTAATAACACATGAATCAAATGAAAATTTGTTTAATTTCGGCTTGGGGTTTTTTCTTTCTATGTTTTTCTATTTCAGGTATTAGCAAAAACGTCAATGGAATTTACGAGCATTGTGATGCAATAAGCATTAATGTGTGTAGTAGAAAAGCAGTGCAAAATAGAGTTGCAAATCATCTTTCCCATCAGATTAATAATGTTAATGGCTCCTATGCGAAACACAGCCATAGTTGTAGTAATGCGACTTTTCTAAATGCTTATGCTTTCGCAAAATCAGATATCACAGTTGGTAAGTCGGCAGCAGTGATTTTTCAGGATAGTAAAAGGCAAATTGTTTTGTCCTTTTTAAAAAGGCGTGATAGATTAATCAATGGCATTGACACTTGCGTAGCGGAATATTAGAAGAATTTTTCAGGTTCTTAAAAGCAAAAGAATGAAGATGAAAGTTGAAAAAATAATTGGATTGTTTCTTATTTTTGGATTCATGATTCAGAGCACATTTGCTCAAAAATCATTTGCTCGCGACAGTATTGATGTATTGAAATATTATATTTCAATTGATTCTATTGATTGCGCAAATAAAATATTGAGTGGAAATACGCTTGTTGTTTTTCAGCCTCGTGTTGATCAACTCAGACATATCCCGCTCGATCTGCTAGGATTCACCATTGATTCGTTGTTTGTGAACGGTGCAAGTCAAACCACTTATAGCTATAACGATACATTGCTGGTAATTTCATCATCTACTCCTATTGATCTTGGCGACACGGCCAATGTACGGGTATTTTACCACGGAACCCCAGCAATTGATCCAAGAGGTGGAGGCTTCTATTTTAATGACCCTTATGTGTACAATATCGGAGTGGCTCTGGAATATACCCCTCACAGCTTTGGACGAGCCTGGTTCCCCTGTGTGGATGATTTCATGGATAAAGCCTTATTTAGTTATTCTATAACTGTTGATACTTCTCTAGCAGTTATATGTGGAGGGCTGTTAGCAGATACTCTTCGTGTTGCTGGAGGGAGAATGAATTGGCAGTGGTTGATGGCCGAGCCTATACCACCTTACCTTGCTTCGGTTGCAATTGGTCCGTATGTTTGTGCTTCAGATACTTTCAATGGGATGAATGGAAATACTCCCATCAACATTTATGTGCCACAATCGTTGGAGTCAAATGTATCCGGCTCTTTCGTACATTTAAAATCTTTGCTGACGGCATATGAAAATTATTTTGGTCCATATTTGTGGGAGCGAGTGGGCTACACTGGCGTTCCTTTTAGCGTTGGAGCCATGGAGCATGCAACCAATATTGCCTATCCAAACATTATCATTAACGGAAATATGTCTTATGAATCGATTGTAGCTCACGAATTGTCGCACCATTGGTTTGGCAATCTTGTTACTTGTTCATCGGCAAACGAAATGTGGATTAATGAAGGATGGGCTGTTTTCTGTGAATTCATTTACAAAGAAAGCATCTATGGATACGATGCTATGCAAGTATATATCAAAAGCAAACTTTCCGATGTGATTAAAAAAGCGCATTACGACGATGGCGGCTTTTTTCCAGTTGGAAATGTTCCATCAAATATCACCTACGGAACAACAGTCTACGATCAAGGAGGATTGGTAGTTCACACATTGCGCAACTACATGGGCGATTCATTGTTCTTCCCTGCAGTTAGACGATATCTAGATAGTTTGAAATTCGAAAATTCAACAATCGCATCGATGCGCGACATTTTCGCGGCTTCATCGGGTATAGACCTAACCGACTTTTTCGATGCCTGGGTTTATCGTGAAGGATTTCCGCATTTTGATGTCGATTCTATGACAATTGCTCCCAATGGTGGCAATTCAGACGTAACAGTTTATCTGCGCCAAAAACTATTTGGCACTACGCAGTTTGCAAACAGCAACCGAGTTGAACTCACTTTTGTCGATTCGCTTCGCAACATGTATTCAGTTATTGCCGAATTCTCGGGTCAAACTGGTTCCGACATGTTCACCGTTCCTTTTGTGCCAGCAGCGGTAATTGTTGACATGAATGAAAAAACTGCCGACGCAATCATTAGCTACAATCAGCTTATTGGCTCCACTGGCACTTACACTTTTGCTTCAGCTTACAATGCTGTTGAAATAACTAATTTTTCCGACACAGTACTTCTGCGTTCTGAATTTCACAGAGTTGCACCCGATCCTGTGGTATCAAATCCGAATATTTATCGGATTTCACCGAATCATTATTGGCGAATTGGCGGAATTTTCCCAACAGGAACCACATTTTCGGTTCAGTTCGACTACAACAGTGCTGCTAGTATTTCGAACGGGTATCTCGATTCCGATTTAATGCCAACCATAACCAGTTGCGATTCTCTTATCCTTATTTACCGACCAGGGCCAGGATTTGATTGGGAAATTGTACCATTCACAAGATTGGGCAACTTCACTGTTGGAAAAATAAAAACCACCAACGGACGATCAGGCGAATACGCATTGGGTATTGGTGAACCATTCCAAAGTGGCCTTCAAGTAACACAGGCAACTGGCTTCAACATATATCCAAACCCTTCGTCCGACTTTTTTGTGATTGAATTCAACAGCCTTCAAGATGGAATACTCAGCTTTTCATCTGAAAATGGGACTATTGTTTACTCACGAAAAATTGAATCGACTACCAAATCAATAGAATGGAGACCAAAAGGTGTTGCTTCGGGTAATTACATTGTAACTCAAACAGCCAAAAATGGAATCAGAATTGCATCGACAACCATTACTTTTGTTGGGAAATAGTTGGATTGCCTGTCTTTCTGTTCTCGATATGTTCATTTTTTAGTTTGAACCAATAAACCACTTGAAAAGTTTCCTGTAATTTCATTTTTTATCTTTTAGCATGGGATTGCAAAGTATTTGACCAGATTATTAATTAACCAATTGTTGACAATTTTACACTTGACATAGGCTTTTTGAGTAACTACATTTGCAATGTGAAAAAAGGGCTTTTTACATATTGTTTTTTTGCAACACTATCTTTTAATGGATGGTGGCTTTTCTTTTGAGATAAAAGGGAAAGTCATGTATAATACTTCATTTATTAAACGCAGGCTTGCCCTGCGTTTTTTGTTTTCATTAACATTTTAAATCCCTTAGCATGTACCAAACTAAAAAGTGGCGGGTCCACCGCCAAAAAAAATAAAATAAAATGCTCTTTGAGCATATGAGAACTATTCATGATATTAATAATTCATGAATTCTCATTGCACATACTGTATTCAAGTAAAAACTTGAATACAGTTAATTCACAAGTTTTACAACTCAAAAACAAATTCACAATCGACAAACAAAAAACAATGAAAACAAACACTATAATCACTCGCCCTGTATCTGAGATGTTAACCCATGAAGGCCTTTACGGACAATATGGTGGACGATATGTTCCTCCTGTTTTAGATACTGCATTAACAAGAGTTGCAGCCATTTTCGATGAGCTTGCGGCAAATGAATCATTTATTGAGACTTTGGTTGACCTGCTTCAACAATATACTGGTCGTCCTTCGCCACTTTATTTTGCCAAGCGGCTTTCGCAAGAGTATGGCTGCAATTTTTATTTAAAACGTGAGGATTTGAATCATACAGGCTCACACAAAATAAACAATACCCTTGGGCAAATTCTATTGGCCAAATATGGCAATTACAAAGAAATTGTGGCAGAAACTGGAGCTGGTCAGCATGGAGTTGCCACTGCAACAGTTGCAGCTATGTTTGGGTTGAAATGCAAAATTTTCATGGGTGCTGTTGATGTTGAACGTCAGCAGCTTAACGTAAACAGAATGAAACTATTAGGCGCCGAAGTTATTACAACCGAAATGGGTACTGCAACACTTAAGGATGCAGTTGATGCAGCATTATTGTATTTTATTGATCATCCCGAATCGTATTATTTACTTGGTTCTCAAGTGGGTCCCGATCCCTATCCCCGAATGGTTGGTTATTTTCAAAGCGTAATTGGATTTGAAGCTCGACAGCAAATATTGTTTCAAACCGGAAAATTGCCCGATGCTGTTATTGCCTGTATTGGGGGCGGCTCAAATGCAATTGGAGTTTTCAGTGGATTTTTAGACGATCACGAAGTTCAATTGATGGGAAGCGAAGGCGGAGGGAACTGTGTTCAAGGCGATACCGCCGCAACACTCACATATGGAAAACCCGCAGTTTTTCAAGGAACTCACAGCTATTGCCTTCAAGATAATAACGGAGAACCGTGCTCTTCGTATAGCATTGCAGCAGGATTAGATTATCCTGGGATCAGCCCTCAACATTCGTTTTTGAAAGATAGTGGAAGAGCTACGTATTTTCCCATAAGCGATATTGAAGCTGTAGAGGCATTTAAAACCCTATCGGCAACAGAAGGTATTATTCCGGCCATTGAGTCTTCGCACGCATTAGCCCTTGCTATAAAACAGTTTAGGGGTAGTGGCAAAACAATTTTAATCAATTTGAGTGGTCGTGGCGACAAAGATGCAGATAGATTAGAGATGATGAATTTGTAAGTTCTGTCGATTTTATAGCTAAGGCTTGCTGTCATAGCTAGCCTTAGTATTTTTGTTTAGTCATATGAATTGAATTTTCTAAACAAAAAAGTTGAATGTGTAAATGCTGAAGTAATTATATTCTCAGTTATATTACTTTGTGTATAGAGAAAGCCCCAACTCTCGCTAGGGCTTCTTTCTTATCAACAGTCTTCTGATTATTTAATTCAACAAGGTTCTTCCAATTGGCATATCAGCACATTAAAAAATCAGCAGTTAAGGCCATCACTCAACCTCCATCACAAAATCTTTCACCAAATCGCCTCCAGCAGCAATCTCCATCTGATTTTCTCTCACTTCTTTGTAGCCTGCAATCGAGATTACCAAATTATACTTACCTGCCGGAACACTATCAATCAAGTATTCTCCATCAGCATCGGTTGTTGTGTGAATGCTTGTTCCTTCAATCACCACACGAGCATCGGCCAAAGGAAAACCATCCACATCTGTTACTGTTCCCGACAGTACCGAGGCATCCTCTTCTTCAATCACCTTCTTCTTGCGTCCTGTACTGTAATCATAAATCACACGAGAGTTTCTGTATTTTTCCACAACTTCTGGATGGCTCATCATTAGCACTTCCATATTCACATCCAAATTGTTCCTGAGAAGCGCTACAAGCTCGTTAATCAGCACATTCACCTGTCTTGTGTAGTACTTCTTCTCAGCACGAGCCTGAGTTGTCGATTGAAGTCTTGTGTGGTAATCGTCAAGTGCAGTTTGCATATTGGCAGCAATAGTGGGCGTAAGGCCATAAGGGGCAATCAGTGTTTGCATACTTAATGCAATATCAATTACCACTTTTGCTTTGTCAAACATCACTTCGTCGCGCATGTGCTGTAGCTTCGAACGGCTCACTTTCACCTCATTCGTAAGTGTGTCGTTGTCCGAATCATTGGCATACGCACGCACAAGCCCCGATGCCACCATCACATAATTAATCAACTTCATGCGCGATTTCCGTTTGTCAATCGTGATACCGTCAATTCTTCTGATTTGATTCTGAACATAATCTTCTACCACTTCGGCCTTTGCAACAGCCGTTTGGTAGGTATTCCACAAAGCGGGAATTGTCTGCAGTATTGCAGCCGCTTTGTCACAAGTTCCAAGTGCGGTGTGCACCATCGAGAGCTTGTTTTCAGCATTTCCAGTCATAACTGTTTGTATTTAGTTCTATCCGGTCCACCATGGCCCGGCTTTTTGTACATAATTTGTCATGATTTGCGCATTTTCGGTATTATTTTACATAAAACGGAGTTGATTTTCAAAATAGTATCTCAATACCCCATTATATAACATATTTTATGCTTTCAATCAGCAAAATGTCATTTTTAGTCAGTTATAGGTTGAGTTGTCGAGCTGTTATGCTGACTTTTTTCGCTCCTTTGGCTCTTTGTTGATGGCGAGTTTGTGTTGGGTGAAAAGGTGGTGAAGATATGAAATTGACAATGATCTCACTTTCGCTCGTCGTCACCCTGAGACCACCAGCAAAACACGTTTTGCAACCTGAAAACAAATGACAACACACAATAGTCATGCTGGAGTGGCCGTCTACTGGCGGTTGTATCGAAGTGCGGCTTTTGGCTTTATGTAATCAACAGTAAATGTGCGCAATAAGCATTCATGTCATTAGCAGCCTAGTCGAAGGGCGTTCCCCCAGCTCGCGCACGATTCCAAACCCGTTCTATATTCAAAATAGCTCCCCTCATGATTTTATCACGCTGATAGCTCGCCTTTATCGCCTCATCGCACCCGCGCATCATGAGTTCATCACGCTGAAAGCGTGGCATCATCGCATCATCACCTCCTTAAAATTTCATACCGAATACACTTCACATAAAACCCTTTCTCAATTCAAGCAGTTCAATTTCCAATACAATCAAAATGAATTTCATTATTATCTATTTGAATTACTCAACCCAGAGAATGATTTACCACACTCGTAGAATGCATTTCGTTACAATCAGATTGAATTGCGCTACCCCCAAATTGAATTGCGACACACTCAAACTGAATTGCGCGTCTGTTAGATCACTTTGCAGCATCCGCAGAACAAATTGCGGCACCGCGAGATTGAATTCCATTAGCAGTAGTTTAGATTTCACTACCCGCAGATTGAATTGCGATACCGTGAGAACTAATTTCGTTAACAATAGTTTGGGTTTCGTCACCCACAGAACAAATTGCGACACCTTGAGCACGAATTTCATTAACATTAGTTAACATTGCAACACCGCTAGACTAAATTGCGGCACAAGCAGCGTTCATTTCGTTAACAGTAGTTGGACATTTCGTCCCCTTAGAGTCGATTAAACCGCTAAAAAATCAATAATATTCAATCTCTCTCTCAACCACAACGCATTTATTGTCGTTCGATTTTGGATCGTAATAAATCTTCTTTAGCCAGTTGCCCTGTTCGTCGCGCTCCATGTATTTTACTGAAACAGTTTCTGTTTTTTCAGTTCCATTCATTACCGATACTCGGGTAAGTTCTTTTTCGTCGCCGTTCTCGTCGTAGCTGTATCGGGTTTCGATGCTTATTTCGTTCGTGATTAGTTTCATTAGTTGCAGTACAGGCTTGCCTTCTTTGTATTCTGAGTGAGTTGTCGATATTTTCTCGTTTGCTTTGTTGTACGATTCAATTTCGAGAAGCTCTTTGGTGAAGCTAATTGCTTTGTTTTCGTAAATCAAATCGTCGTTTCCAGAAAATATTTTGCTTCCTGAATAGTTTCCGTCTTCAGAAAAAGTTACCTCCTCCTTTGAAATAGTAACACCAGTTGAAAGTTTTGTTTCAGATGAAATCCAATAACCTTTTTCATTAAAAACCCTTGTAATTATTGAGTAGGGTGTTTTTATGCTTGTGTCTTGCTCTGTATTCCATTCAGAATCGTGAACCGATTGTATTTGCTTGTCGGTGATGCTCTTTACTTTTCCTTTAAGATTCAATGTTTCGGTATTGATAGTTAAAGGGTCTTTTCCGCAGGAAGCAAGAATGACCAAAGCTATAATTGCCAATGTTGTTTTTTTCATTGTGTTGAATTTAGAATGCAATATTACAAAAAAGGCCTGCATAAATGCAAGCCTTTTTCAAAAGATTAAAACAAGATGCTATTCAACAATCATTACGTTGTTGATTACTTTATCGCCATAAGTGATGCGGATGTTGTACATGCCAGCTGGAGCAAATCCGAGCGAAACATGCTGAATACTTCCGTTTGTCATGTGCGACAAATCTTCGTTGCGAATCAGCTTTCCGTTCATGTCGTAAATTGACATAATCAGGGTTTTGCTGTTGCTTCCCGTAAGCGAGATGTTGAATTCGCCATTCGATGGGTTGGGGTACATGGTGATAAATGAACCATTTTCGAGCTCAATTACCGACTCAAGCACATCAAGTACCTCATTAGTTTGATTTGTACAGACTCCATTCCATGCACTCAGTACAACAGTGTAAGTATTTGGAGTTGCGTAGGTATGCGATGGGTTTACAAGTGTTGAAGCAGCGGTACCGTCGCCAAAGTTCCAGCTGTAGCTGGTAGCATTGGTTGTGGTATTGGTGAAATCAACTACCAGGTCGTTTGCAACATATGTAAACGAAGGTACAGGCATTGCGAGAACATTGATTCCAACAGTGGTCGAGAAATCGCTGGAGCAAATTCCACTTTGAATTTCTGCTCTGTATTCCCACAATCCGGGAGCAGTTGTTATTTCGTCGAAAGTTGCCATAGTGTTTGCAATATCGGTCCAAGCACCACCATCGATGCGGCGTTGCCATTTCACAATGTCGCCAGTGAATCCGCTAAGAATCACGGTTCCGGTTGAGCTTCCTTCGCAAACTTCGGTTTCCATGCTGCTCATCGAGCCAGCAACTGTGAGAGGCGAAACAACAATCGTTACGGTTGTAGAGTAAGCTGCAACACATGAACCACTCTGAACTTCAACTCGGTATTCGTAAGTGCCGGCTGTCGAAAGTATTTCGGTCCAGGTATCGCTTGTGTTGGCAATGTCGGTCCATGTGCCAACATCGAGACGATATTGCCATTTGTTGATGGTTCCGGTGTAGCCAGCTAGAGTGATGATTCCTGTCGATCCACTTTCGCAGATGTCGTTTCCACCACTCAGCGTACCTGCAATTGTACCAGATGTTACTGTTGTTGAAACAATATTGGAATTTTCAACGGTGCAGCTTCCACTCTGAACAACAGCCTGGTATTCCCACAAACCAACCGAAGCTGGTGTTTCGTCGTAGGTGTTGGTTGTGTTAGCTATATCGGTCCAAGCTCCACCATCGAGGCGTTTCTGCCATTTAACGATTGAGCCAGTGTAGCCTGTTAAGGTCATTGTACCGGCTGCACTTCCTTCGCAAATAGTAGCGTTGCTAGCTGCAAGTGTTCCAGCAACGGTAGTTGGGTCAACAGTTACCGTGAATGTTGCACTGGTAGCCGAACCACAAGTTCCGCTTTGAACAATTGCCTGATAGATGTATGTTCCAGCAGTTGCCAGAGTTTCGCTCCAAGTGTCGGCTGTATTGGCAATATCGCTCCAGGTGCTTCCACCATCGGTGCTAACCTGCCATTTGATAACGCTTCCAGTGTAGCCAGTCAATGCGATTGTTCCGGTCGAAGATCCTTCGCAAATGTTGGCTGTTCCGGCAATTGCACCACCAACGCTTAGCGCGCTCACATTAACTGTGAATGCCGCTGAAAATGCCGACGAGCACGAGCCGCTCATTACTTCGGCACGGTATTCCCAAACTCCTGCAGAAGCAGGAACTTCGCCATACGAACTGGTTGTATTAGTAATATCGACCCATGAGCCTGCATCTACGCGTTTCTGCCATTTGATGATTGCTCCAGTGTTTCCACTCAGCGAGAGTGTTCCAGTGGCATCGCCAAAGCAAATGTTGCCATTGGGTCCGCTTACAGAACCTGCAACAGTGGCCGGATCGACGGTTACGGTTACTGTTGTCGAAATAGCCTGTGAACAGCTACCGTTTTCAACTACAACCTGATAAATATAGGTTCCGGCGGTAGCAAGGGTTTCGCTCCAGGTGTCGGATGTGTTGGCAATATTGCTCCAGGTGCTTCCACCATCGGTACTTACCTGCCACATTATGATGCTTCCTGTGTAACCTGAAAGCGTTAGAGTTCCTGTTGAAGAACCAGCACAAATGGTAGTTGTACCACTTAATGTTCCGCCAACACTCAGTGCGCTCACATTAACTGTGAATGCAGTTGAGAATGCCGATGAGCATGAACCACTCATTACTTCGGCGCGGTATTCCCAAACACCTGCAGATGCTGGAATTTCGGAATAGGTTGAGTTGGTATTAGCGATATCGACCCATGAGCCGGCATCAACACGTCTCTGCCATTTGACAATTGATCCGGTTTGACCACTAAGAGTCATTGTTCCTGTAGAAGAACCAAGGCAAATATTGCTATTAGAGCCCGAAACCGAACCTGCTACTGTAGCTGGGTCAACAGTTATAGTTGCTGTTGTTGAAATAGCCTGTGTGCAGCTACCATTTTGAACGATTACATGATAAGTATAGCTGCCAGCTGTGGCAAGCACTTCGGAATAAGTAGCAGATGTACTTGCAATATCGGACCAAGTAGAACCGCCATCGTCGCTACGCTGCCATTTAATAATGCTTCCTGCATAGCCAGTGAGTGTCATTGTTCCAGTTGAAGAACCAGCACAAATTGTTGTAGTTCCACTCAAAGTTCCTCCAACAGAAACCGAACCAACGGTTACAGTGTATGCAGTTGAGAATGCCGATGAGCATGAACCACTCATTACTTCGGCGCGGTATTCCCAAACACCTGCTGAAGCTGGAATTTCTGAATAAGTAGCGTTGGTGTTGGTAATATCGACCCATGAACCAGCGTCAACACGTTTCTGCCATTTGATGATTGTTCCGGTATGGCCACTTAATGTGAGAGATCCGGTTCCATCGCCCAGGCAAATATTGCTGTTTGTTCCATTTACTGTGCCACCAACACTTGTAGCTTCGACAGTTACAGTTGTAATGGCTGAATTCAGCACCGAGCAAGATCCGCTTTGAACAACTGCGTGGTATTCGTAAACGCCAGCGGTAGCAAGAACTTCGCTAAATGTAGTTGAAGTGTTTGCGATGTCGTTCCAACCACCCGAATTGAATTGGCGTTGCCATTTCACAATGTTTCCGGTGTGTCCACTGAGAGTAAGTGTTCCTGTAGAAGAACCTGCGCAGATAGTAGAGCCACCAGTTACAGAACCTGCAACGGTTACAGGATCAACAACAACGGTTGTTGCAGTTGAGTTTTCAATAGAGCAAACACCACTTTGAACTACAGCACGATACAAATAAGTTCCTACAACTCCAGGAGTTGTTGAATAGGTTGTTGCTGTATTTGCAATATCGCTCCAGGTGCTTCCTCCATTGGTGCTTACCTGCCATTTTATTACATTTCCGGTGTTTCCAGTTAAAGTTAGAATTCCGGTCGAAGAACCAAGACAAACCGAAGCGCCACCAGTTACTGAGCCACCAACTGTTGCGGGATTCGCCACAATACTTCGTGGAGCAGAATAAATGGTTACAGTTGTGAATATTTCAGCACGATAGAGCCAGGTGCCGGCAATTACAGGAGTTTCGCTGTAGGTTGTACCAGTGTTTGCAATATTGGTCCATGTTGAACCGCCATCGTTGCTTTTTTGCCACTGAATAATTGTGCCTGTATAGCCACTTAAGGTCATTGTTCCGGTTGAAGAGCCTAAACAAATTGGGGTGTTGCCACCGCTAACTGATCCACCGCTCGAATTGAGAACCTCAATTTGAACAAAGTTAGAGTAGGCTTCGGAGCAACTGGTGCCAGTTTGTACAACAGCTCTGTAATCCCAGAATCCAACTGATGAAGGAATTTCGCTGTATGGATTGGCTGTAGATGCAATTGGCGTCCAGGCGCCGCCATCGAGGCGTTTTTCCCAACGAACAATGGCTCCAACATTCGATGCCAAAGTGATTGAACCTGTGTTGTCGCCCAAATAAATCTGGGTGACGCCTGCTGTAACTGTTCCTCCAACGGAAACCGGGTTCACTGTTACGCTAAACGATGCCGAATTGGACG
>PHDB01000121.1 GCA_002842495.1 Bacteroidetes bacterium HGW-Bacteroidetes-6 | reverse complement strand
GCTTTGGATACATTTCCGGAAACAGCTACATTGTTGCTGGGTGGATTCGACAGAGGTCTCGATTATACCGAACTGGTTGTTTATCTGAAAAATCATCGTGTTGAAAATATTGTACTGATGGGACAAGTCGGCATTAAACTTGGCGAAGAACTCGAAACAGGTATGGTTGCCGGATCTTTTTTTTATGCACCCAACATGCAAAAAGCAGTCGAATTTGCGGTGCAAAGAACGCCTAAAGGTAAAATTTGTTTATTGTCGCCAGCAGCATCAAGCTACGACCAATATAAAAATTTTGAACATCGTGGCGATGATTTTAAACATTGGGCAAGGGAATTTGGTGCAAAGTAGAGTGCTTTCGCAAAAACAGTATGTTTCAATACCTCAGTTTCTTATTTCTCGACAAAATAATGTTCCAGAATTTGATTAAGGTCGCTGTTGGTAGGGTCAATATACCAGGCTGCTTCAAAATACTTATAAGCATTGTCGGTATCGTTGCTTAGTAAGTACAAAATTCCTCGAAGCAAATAATTGTTTATTTCCTGTTTGCCGGCATTGATGGCTTTGTCGGACCAAGCAATGGCATCGGCATTTTTACCATCGAGATAGCCAAGGTACGATTTGATACGAAGAGCAGCACTCGGAGTGTTGTCGCTATCGATTAGCCTTTGAATGGCATCGGAGGCCCCTTTGTTGTTTCCAGTCCGTAAATTGAGTACTGAAAGCATTAAAAAATCGTTAGTGCTATAGCCAATACTGTCTTGAGCAGCAATAATACTATTCATAGTTGCTACAGAACCAATGCTGTCCTTACTCAGGTACTGTATGGCCATAATGGCATTCGAAATATCGCGTCGCGACGATAGATAATCAATTCCAAGTGGTTTAACTTCCGCAAGAGCCCGGTTGAAATAATACAGGCTGGAATCGTAGCTTTGTTCGATGGCGTATGTCCAACCAATGGCATTGGACGTTGTATATTGAGGAAACAGGTCGCTTTGCTTGTGGAACGAAAAATAGGCTCTTTTCATATCGTCAAGCAGTACTTTATCGCAAGGAAGAATTTCAATGAGCGTATCGCCGGCAATATTCATCTGATATTTCATGAGCAACAGCATTTCAGTCATCATATAGCTCATGAGATTGTTTTTGGGTGCGTTGTTTTTTGTTCGCAACTCGGAAAGAAAACCCATGTCTGCAATTTCAGTCAGACATTTTTTTGTGAATATTTCGGGATCTTCAAGGTATTCCATGTACATTCTAATTGCCAATACATTGGTTTTGAATAAGTATGGAGAAAACATATTTGGAAACTCATTAAACGCGATTTGCAGCAAAGAGTCCGATTGATGCAGCATGCCATAGTTGTTATAAATTGTAATCATGAATTGCAACGAGGCACTATCGGTCTTGTCGACATAAAATGCCTGGTTGAAAAAACGATATGCTGCACTTTGGTCGGGGTTGGTTTGCATGGTAAACATTCCACCCAAGCGTAGTACTTCTGACGTTGGGTTATCGACTGAGAGCAAACGCTGCAGAATATTAAAAGCATTTTGCATCATGTTCATAGCCTCGGTAGGGTTGTTCACCTGCTCGTATAGCTTGCTCAATTGCATGTAGCTGTCGACCGAATCGATAGAAGAAGCTGTATTAAGGCTTTCGTTGTATTTTGTAATTTTCTGTTTGATTGTGAAAATAGGTTTCCCGCTTTTATCGATGGGCTTTACATCGCTTTCGTTAACAATGAAATTAAGATTCCCGTTGAATAAAAGATTCTTCTCGATTGCCTGTTTCAGATTTTCGCGTTCATTGTCGTCCACTTTGGTTTTAAGTGAATCGATGTAGCTGAAGCTTTGTGCATTTAAGCAAAGTGCTGAAGAAATAATCAGCAAAATTATTAACAGAAAAGTCTTCATCAT
>PHDB01000120.1 GCA_002842495.1 Bacteroidetes bacterium HGW-Bacteroidetes-6 | reverse complement strand
ACGAACTCTTCGTATTCCGTTTCTCCTTCGTCAACAACAACATATACGGTAACCGGAACTACATCGGGGTGCAGCAATACCGCTAATGTGACGGTGAATGTAAATAGCCTACCAAATGTAACTGCATCTGCCACCTACCCCAGCCTGTGTCCGGGAGAAAATACCGACATTACCGCATCGGGGGCCTCAAACTACACTTGGGCCACACTTGGATCGGGAGCTACCCAAAATGTCAGTCCCGCATCTACAACGACTTATTATGTGACCGGAACTGACGGAAACTCATGTTCCAGCACAGCGCAAGTAACTGTAACCATTACTTCGGCTCCGACTGTAAGTGCATCTGCTACAACTCCGAATCTTTGTTTGGGTTTATCTACCACGATAAACGCTTCGGGAGCTGCAAATTATTCATGGGATCAGAGTTTAGGCGCTGGCAGCACACACATAATAACACCATTGGTAACCACTACTTATACAGTTACAGGCACTACAGCCAGTGGCTGTTCTGCCACTGCAGATGTAACAGTTACAGTGAATCCGGTTCCTGGCGATCCAACAGCACTGGCAACTCCAATGACTATTTGTTTAGGAGATTCTTCGGTGATTACTGCTTCGGGAGGAGGAACCGGGCTCGACTACGAAGTCTATTCGGCTCCAACAGCCGGAACTTATTTGGGCGACGCTTCATTATCTGTATTCCCAACAACAACAACCGTATATTATGTTCAATCGGTAAATAGCTATGGCTGTGCAAATACCGGTGGACGTATTCCCGTGACTGTTATTGTTAACCCGTTGCCTGTACCACCGGTTGTAAGTGCTTCCGACACTTCGATATGCGAAGGTGAAACGGCAGCATTGCTAGCAGGAGGCTCAGGGACAGGCGTTGTTTACGAAGTATGGTTAGACACAACAGGTGGCACCATGCTAGGCTATGCTCCCATGATGGTTAATCCGGGAACAACAACAACTTACTATATTCAGGCTGTTACAGCAGCTGGCTGTGGCAACAGCGGAGGGCTTGTTCCATTTGAAATCACAGTAAATCCTGTTGCTGATGCAGCCATGAACCCTGCAGGTCCATTCTGTATTCTTGATGTTGCAACAAATCTAACTGCAGTAAACAGTGGCGGGGTTTGGGCAGGAACAGGAATCACCAATACTTCAAATGGGACATTCGATCCCGGGGTAGCAGGGATTGGTATTTTTGAAATAACCTATACAACTACAGGAATTTGTCCTGACACCGATACCATTACTATTTCCGTAACTAGCGTTCTTGATGCAACTATTAATCCTGCTGGCCCATTTTGCCTGAACGACGCAGCAACTACACTTACTGCTGCAAATTCAGGAGGTACATGGACAGGAACAGGAATCACCAACACTTCGAATGGGACATTCGATCCTGCTATTGCTGGCTTAGGAACACATGAAATTGTATACACAACCTCCGGAGCGTGTTCCGATTCTGACACAATTCAAATAATTGTTGTTGAGCAAATGGATGCAACTATTACTCCGGTTGGCTCATTTTGCGAAACCGAAGCTGCAATCGTGCTTTCTGCGGCCGACAATGGTGGCACATGGTCGGGAAGTGGAATATTGAATGCTGTAAGTGGCCTATTTGATCCTGCAACAGCAACCCCTGGTACACATACTATTACTTACTCTATTCCGGGAGCTTGTGGCGACATCGATAGTATTGATATTGTGGTGTATGAGACTCCCGATATCAGTTATGTTTCAGTTGACGAATCGTGTACCGGTGCTGCCGATGGAAGTATTGACCTGACAATCAGTGGGGGCACTGTTCCCTACACCTACACATGGAGTCCTTCAGGAAGCACTGCTTCGCTCAGCGGGCTACTCTCAGGCAATTATATTGTTACGGTTACCGATGCCAACGGATGTTTCCGAAATCAGACC
>PHDB01000079.1 GCA_002842495.1 Bacteroidetes bacterium HGW-Bacteroidetes-6 | reverse complement strand
CGAACGATACAGGGATGATGCATATTGCTGCCGCATTCAAAAAACCACTTGTTTCGCTTTGGGGAAATACAGTGCCCGGCTTTGGAATGTATCCATACTATCCTGCAGGGCAGGAGAGTAGTTTTGTTATTCTCGAAAATAATGAGTTGACGTGCAGACCTTGTAGTAAATTGGGATTTAAAGAATGTCCGAAAGGTCATTTTGACTGTATGATGAAAATATTGCCCGAGTCAATTGTTGCTGCAATTAATAAATTGCTTGGCGTTTGACGAAAACAGATATTTCTTATCCTTCGTGATGATAGGGCTCGTTGCGCATGATTGAAAATGCCCGGTAAATTTGCTCTGTCAAAATTAATCGGACAAGCTGATGCGGAAAAGTGAGTTTCGATAGCGACCATTTTTCGTTGGTTCTTGCGAGTAGTACTTCGTGAGCTCCGTAAGCTCCGGCGATCACAAACACAATTCGTCGATTGCCGGATTCAATGAGCTTTTGCAATGCTCCGGCAAAGGCTATGCTTCCGTGTTGTGTGCCCTTTTCGTCGAGCAATATTACAAAATCGGTTGGCTGAATTTGTTTCAGAAGCTTTTCTGCTTCGTCGCGTTGCATGGCTTTGATGTCACTCATATGTTTTGTGTCGGCAGTTTCAATAATATCCCACTGTGTGTATCGGTTGATACGACTGGTGTAGAATTGGATTCCGTCGGCAACAAAAGACACTCTTGTTTTACCTGCATTGAGAAGGACTATTTTCATATGAAAGGGTTTGTCAATTCGAAAAATTGTATCTTTGGCTTAAATTTTGCTCCCCGCAACCGGAACAAAGTACAAAAAAATGAAATATTTCCTTATAATCATATTTACATCTGTATTTTTTCGGGGAAATGCCAGCGAACCGCTGGTTCCCGAAGATCAGATGTTTTATGAAATCAGCGATTACATTGCCGATGCAATACGTTCGGGTAATGCTTCGGCGCTTGCTGCCTACTTTGCTCCAACTATTCAATTGAGTGTGCCTGGCAAAAAAGGTGATTTTAGTCGAACACAGGCGGAAATTATTATGCAGGATTTTTTCAAAAAGTATCCACCATCTTCTTTTTCGGTAAATTCCGAAGGGAAATCGTCGGGGACTAATTTCTACACATTGGGAACTTACACATCCGGCTCGGTGCAATTCAAGGCATACTATGTGATTCAGCGAACCGATAGTGAAATTACACTCCATATTTTGAAATTTGAAATCCAGTAACATGATGCATAGCGGCCTTTCTATTGAGCAAATTATTGAATACGCTCTCAAAGAAGACACAGGAAACGGAGATCACACAACATTAAGCACAGTTTCGGCCGATAAACGTGGTAAAATGGCTCTTTATGTAAAAGAAGACGGAGTGCTTGCCGGTGTCGATCTTGCTCGTATGATTTTTCATCAGTTCAACCCTGCTATTTCAATGCAGCTTATTTTGAAAGATGGAACCAGAGTGAAAAAAGGCGATATTGCTTTTATTGTGGAAGGACCCGTGCAGGATTTGCTTACTTGCGAACGTTTAGTACTCAATTTTATGCAACGACTGAGTGCGGTTGCTACTCGCACGCGACAGATGGTTGATATTCTCGAAGGAACGAAAACGAAAATTCTCGATACCCGGAAAACAACGCCGTTGTTGCGGGAACTCGAAAAAATGGCTGTGCGTATTGGTGGTGGACACAATCATCGGTTTGGCTTGTTCGATATGATTCTAATCAAGGATAACCATGTCGATTTTGCCGGAGGAATCACAAAATCGCTGAATCAAGCCAAACAATATCTGATCGATAAAAATCTCTCACTTGATATCGAGATTGAGGTTCGTAACCTAAGAGAGCTTGAGGAGGCAATTGGATTGGGAATAGCCAAAAGAATTCTTCTCGACAATTTTACACCGGCTGCGTTGAAAGAAGCAGTGGCATTTGTAGCAGGCCGTGCTGAAACCGAAGCCAGTGGTGGAATTACACTCGAAAATTTACGACAGTATGCAGAAACGGGTGTCGATTATATCTCGTCCGGAGCATTGACGCATCATATCAAAAGCCTCGACTTAAGTCTGAAAGCCCTTGACTAAGAAGCGGAAAAACAAAATATCGTTAACGCAGTTTCCCGTTTATAAAAAATGGGACACATATTCTAAGAATCACCGATTTCCTTGGAGTGGGGGCAATAGTATTTACACTGTCCTTAAAGTGATGGGTGAAGGCTTTCGTAATTCTGTTCTAGCTATGCGTGCTTCAGCGCTTGCTTTCAAGTTTATGATGGCCGCTATTCCTGCTTTGATATTGATGAATATGGTTATTCCCATTGTGTTGCCGCAAGAAAGCAAAGATGTGCTTTTTTCTATATTAAGCGAGTTTTTGCCATCCAATATCTTTGGATCTATTCGGGAGCCTGTGAGCGAGGTGTCGGGTAGTATGGATGGCGGCGTTATTTCACTTACAATTTTTGCAACCATTTATTTTGCTGTAAACGGAATGCGGGCAAGTATGGTTATTTTCAATGGCTCCTATCACATCAAAGAAACTCGCCCATTGCTCAGGCAGTTTGCTGTCGCATTTCTAATGGTTGGTATTCTGATTGTTATTGCGGCAGTGGGGTCGTCGGTGTTTTTACTCAACCAAAAAGTAATTCATTGGTTGCAACTCAAACATGTACTAGGCTCGTTCTGGTCGTCGGGGATTGTTTTTTTTATCAAATACCTGTTCTTTTTTTTGTTTCTTTCTATGATTCTTTCATGGATATATTTTCTGGCACCAGCAAAAAGAACGAAATACCATTTCTTTAGTCCGGGAAGTATCATTGCTGCATTTTTCTGCGTAGTTGCCTCAGTTGGATTTGATGGGTTTATTGCCGATTTTACCAAATACAACGAGGTCTATGGTGCCATATCTGCACTATTTATTCTCATGTTATTTTTGTTTATTCTATCTTTGATTTTTCTTATTGGATTCGAAATCAATGCAGCTCTTTATTTTGGTGTTCGCAACGAAAAAGAATCCGACGGGGAAAGTCTTTAAAATTCGAATTATGCTCGAGAAAATTTCAACCAAAGCACCTAAAGGAATAACCAAGGAATCGTTAAAGGAAGAGTTTGAAGAATTGATTGTGCGTCTTCAAAAATTGCAGTGTGCTTTGTATGCCGAAAACAAACGCAGTTTGCTGATTATTTTGCAAGGGATGGATGCTTCGGGTAAAGACAGTACAGTTAAGCATGTGTTTGGGAAAATTAATCCAATGGGTGTTCGGGTGAAGCCATTTAAGAAGCCAACTCCAGAGGAATATTCATACGATTTTTTGCGAAGAGTTCATAAACATGCACCTGCCTTTGGGTTAATTCATATTTTCAATCGTTCACACTACGAAGATATTCTGGTTCCCGAAGTTCATAACATTTTGCCTAATGATAAATTGAAACGCCGTTACGACTATGTGAACGGATTTGAAAATTTACTTACCGATCATGGGACGGTAATTCTTAAATTCTATCTTCACATCTCACGCGACGAACAAGTGAAGCGTTTTCAACGCAGGCTTACCAATCCGGAAAAATATTGGAAATACGACCCAGCTGACATCTCTGAATCGAAACGCTGGGAGCAGTATATTAAAGTATATGAACATATTTTTAAAAAATGCAGCCCCGGTTTGCCATGGACTATCATTCCGGCAGACGACAAATGGTACAGAAACTACTTGATTGCAAAACAGGTTGTTGAAGTGCTCGAAAAAATGAATCCCAAGTACCCAAAGGGCTATTTCGACGATGAAAACAACAGACGGGAAGCCGAAAAAGCATTGGAAGAATACAAGAATAGGTAGCTGTTTTAGCGTTTTCTATCTGTTGCTTAGGTATTTATTCAGCAATCCTTCAATATAAACAAGATTGCCTGTATTCTCGGCAAGCGAAGAAGCTTTTTTGATAGCACTTTTTGCAAAATATTTTCCGCTTACATTTCCACCTTTTGGTTCGGTAGCCAGATAAATACTTGTGCGGGCTCCTTTTTCGGGCGAAATGGTCATGAGTCGTGTTGCCCATTTCAAGAAACCGGAAAATTTATCGAAAAGCTTGGTGTTAACAACTCCCGGATGCAATGCGTTTATTGTTATTTTGTCGGCTGCAAATTCTCGAGCTAGTAACTTTGTAGCTAGAAGCAGGTTCAATTTTGAGTTGCCATAGGCTCTGATATGCTTGAAATTATTTCGTGATTCGGGATCGGTACGAACAATTTTCCCCATCATATGAGCCGCACTCGAAACATTGATAACTCTTGCTTCGCCCGATTTTTTCAATTGAGGATACAGCAGTTTTGTCAGGTAAACAGGCGCGAGAAAATTCACCATAAACATTTCTTCAATTCCATCAGGTGTTTGGGTGAATTTCGTTTCCCATGTGCCAGCATTGTTGATGAGAACGTCAATATAAGGAAAGCTTTCAGCTATTTTCGAAGTGCATTCTTTAATGGATTGAAACGACTTGAGATCGCATAAAAATCCGGCAATATTTTCATTACCACTTTCTTTTTTCAGCTTTTCAATGGTCGATTTTCCTTTTTCTGAGTTTCGGTATGTAATGCCGATATTCCATTTACGTGAGGCGAGGTTGAGGGCTGTTTCGTATCCAATTCCCGAAGTGGCACCTGTTATTATTGCATATTTCATTTGTTCTGTTTTAAAGCAGTCATTTGTCAAATACTTTGCCTAACTAAAATGTCTGCAATTTTGGCGGAAAAAATATTTAGTGTTTCGTCTAATTAAATAGTAAATTTGTGGATTAAATTTAAAACAATATGAAAAAAACAATTTTTGCGCTGAGTGCAGCTTTGATGTTTGTATTCATGATTTCCTGTAAAGGACCCGAAGGCCCCGCAGGTCCTACTGGCCCGACTGGTCCAGCTGGAAATGAAGAGGTGTATCTGTTTACATATGGTTCAAAAACGTTAGAGTCATTAAATGGCTATAGCGCCGATTACACATTTGGCACATTGCCGGCTTCGAAGATTGATGAAAGTCTTATTTTAATTTATTATTCTGCGTTTTCTCAGGAATGGAACATGGCAAATGGGGCCGGGCCAATGGCTATTTACCAAACAATTCAGTATTATTCATCCTACGATTCCACAGCTCATGTTTATTTAGCCAATGGCGATGGTAGTTATTATTCGGGCGGCGATGTTACATGGGATTCGTCAAAGGTTTATCTTATTCCGCCTTCAATGATTCGGGCAGCCGAAAAGCAAAATGTTGATTTTTCCGATATTAATGCTGTTAGCCGATTTACAGGAAAAAAATAAATTTGAATTGTATAAACAAAAAAGGCTTCCAGATAAGGAAGCCTTTTTTTATAAATAATGTTTGTTTACAGATTCATGATGAAATACTGCAGGGTTTGGTACACATCTGGTCCAATATTTCCCTGAACATGATTGTGGAATGTTGTGAAAATAATTGTTCCTGCTCCACCTTGGCAGCTGCCGACATAATCGCCATGTGCAAGGTGTGCGGGTAACGCATTCACCGAAACAGTAATGGTGTGAGCGTTAGCCGGATTTCCGGGAGGAATATGGCAAATAGTTACCCAACCCTGATCAAGCATGCTTTTTACACTTGCCTGTGTAGGAATGTTCATTTTAACTGCGAGTGGACCATATGTAACCGGATCCTGAACCATTACTTCCCATGGGAGAGTGAGATCTTTGATTACTTCCCATGCGCCGAGATCGTACTCAATATCCAAGGTGGTTTTGCCTAAAAATGCCTGAATATTGGTGTCGATAATGTCAACCTGATATAGCATGGTTGAAGGCCCTTCCTTATCAGTGCAAAGTGTTACATCGTCAATAAAGCCTCCTATTTCGGGAGTGTTGCAGCCCGATTTTGTGTTGTTGGTGGTTACTTCTCCATGCATGTGAGGTTTGTAAGGCTGAGTCAGGTTGGTAAGATAGTAACCGTCTCCGGTTAAATATTCAACTGCATAATCGGATGCATAAATATTGCCACCATTCATGACATATTCTTCAAGATTAGCGTATTTAGCGCTGTCGAGTGCGCCGGGTTTACCGCAATTAAGAAAAATGGCTGCATAGTCTGCCATCAACGCTGAGTTGTCAAGATCTGCTATGGTAAGCATATCGGCTGAATAGCCCATGGAATCAATAAGAATAGTTTCAATCTGATCGTATGCGCCAGGAATGTATGCCAGTTCTACAGCCTGACTCAATTTTAAAGAGTTGGCCGGGATTTCCAGAACTTCGTCAGCTACAACATTGATGGTGTATTGGCTGCGAAATATACTTCCGTCTCCACCCTGAATGTTGAGGATTTGTTCTCCTTCGGGTGCGCGAAGGTAGAAGTAGCCATTTTTATCGGTTTTAACCAAATAAATTTCTCCATCCATGTCGATGAAAATATTGGCAGCGGGAACGGGAATCCCGGATGGAGTATAAACAGTGCCTTTTACGTATCCGTAGTTCAGGTTGCCGTCAGGGTCGTTTTTGTCGTTTTGACACGAAAAAAACACCATTGTTAATGACAACAACAGGCTCAAAATAAAAATTTTTCTCATATTGTTTGGGCTTTGTGGGTTCTTTTAAACCTTTGCAATATACAACAAATTTTGAATAGTTGGATGTGTTGCTGTCTTGTATTAGACCAGAGTGCATTATTTGTGAGTAAACGATTGTTTTTTTTAGATTAACGCTCGCGGGTGATTGTCCGATTTTTTTACATTTGCAAAAACAAAGAGATGATTCAAAGATTATTGCGAATGGCCATTGGCTGGAGTATTTATTTTTTGATATTTATTATTGTTTTGCTTTTTTTATCGGATATTGTGATTGTGAAATCGACCGAAAGTTATTTGTTTTCCGATGTCGATTCAGTCCCTGTAAATAAGACAGGCTTGCTCTTAGGAACAGTGAAAACTCTTAAGTCGGGCCGGCAAAATTTGTATTTTTTCAATCGCATAGATGCAACAGTAGAATTGTTCAATGCGGGCAAAATAGAGTGCATTGTTGTGAGTGGCGACAATCATATTGAGGGCTACAACGAGCCACAAGACATGAAAGATGAACTTGTGAAGCGTGGGGTGCCCGAAGAGCGTGTCTATTGTGACTATGCTGGCTTCCGAACACTCGATTCCGTAATCAGAATGTGGAAAATATTTGGGCAGACGAAATTCACCATTATTTCGCAGCCGTTTCATATTCGGAGGGCTGTTTATATTGCCCGCCAAAACAACCTCGATGTGGTTGGTTATGCCGCTGCCGATGTGAAGTCTTATGGTGGCTTTCTCACCAAAGTTCGCGAGAAATTTGCCCGGGTCAAGGTTTTTATCGATTTGATTTTCAATAAAAGTCCAAGATTCTTGGGAGAACCGGTTGTGCTGCCTTAGCGAACTTGGTTCAGCTCCGAAGATGAATGATAATCCTGTTACGATATTGAGGAGTGTGCTGCATTAAAGATAGCTTTTGCTCGTTCTCTGCTATTGTTTTTCGTAAATCATCAATTCGATTGAGCAAGTTATTAAACTCCGGATTTTTTTCGGTAAGATTATTCTCGAGAATTGACAAAAGGGTTGAGTCGCGTGTAATCGCTTTTTTCAATAGTGTTGAGTCTTCCGGATTCATGTTTTTAAGCCCGGCAGTTTTGAAAGCAATATGTCCAAGTTGAGCCAGACGTGAGTCAACCAAACTGTACCCTGCATCGTCGGTCAAAAACTCGATGTCGAACTCCATGGGTTTGCTTCCATCTTTAATTTCACTCATGCTCATAAGCATACAGTGGAGACTATCGGTGAGCCGAACAAGTGTTAATCGCGATTCTTCGAATCGATCGGTCGAAACAATGCTGACCTCCAATATCCGGTTATAATTGTGGTTTTGTGCTTTGGATGCTAATAATCCCAAACAAAGGACAATAGCAAAAAACGCTTTTGTTTTCATGGTTTTATTTTTTAGTTGAGAGTTGATTGTAAATGTAAAGTCCTAGAGCTACACTGCCAGCAAGAACTGCAATGACCAAAGCTGCCAATAGAAGTATTCCGCCAATGAGTGGGATAAGTGCAAGCATTAATACTCCAAAAGCAACCCATCCGTATGGGAATTTTTTATGTTGTTTTTCTTTAACAGGGATTGACGTTTTTTCAGGTTTTTCTTTTGGCTCAATAAATGCCGACGAGTTGTTGATTTGTGCTTTTCTACCTGGTCTGCAGCGCTAATAATGAGAACAATAATTAAAGCAATAAGAAGAATTGGCGATGCGATGAGTAAAAGCAATCCCAATTCACCCAAGCCTGTAATCCAGTTAATTATTATCAGCAATGTGCCGATAGCAATTAACCACAAAATGATTTTTCCACCAACTTCGCTCTTTTTTGAATTACGTGAAAGACTGCAGCAATTCGAATTCCTGATTTTTAAAACATGGCTTGGTATGTTAACCTTTTTGAAATCGGTGGCAAAAACCTGTTGTTTCGGTGTAACGGCGCTGTTTAAGTCAGTATTGATTTCTTCTTGAATATTAATGCGATTTGAATCTTCAAAAACTTGAATTTGTTCGCAAATTGCAGTTGCCTTTTCAATTTTGCTTGATTCTTGATTAGAATTATTTCCTAAGCCTCTATTGGGACTATCTACTGCAATTTTGTTGAGATATTTGTATCGCGGTCCTTCATTGAATATGCCACACGAAGACAAAGTAATCAGGCAAATCATGGCGAAAATTGTTTTTGATTTCATGGCTTTGAGCTTATTAAGTAATGCGTGGATCGAATTGTTGCTAAAGACAAAAAGTAGCCGCATTTCGACGGAGCTCAATGTGACTACTTTTTGTCAGTCGATTTTTGAAGCAAGCTAGTTTCTGTTTTTAGAATTGTAGCCAAACGAAGCTCCGAAGCGAATGCCTTCCTTTGATGGAATGACATACATGTTGACAGGAATATTTAAATTTCCACTCTTGAATGTTTTACCAAAAGCAAACACGAAGCCCGATGTGATTTTGTAGTCGCCACGACTATCGACTCGCGAACAGAGATAGTTTGGATTGGGTATAGAATCGGTCCATTCCGAAGCCAGATGCCATTCGCTGTTTTCGTAGTAGCCATTGGCCATTTTATTCAGTACAACTGTAGGGCCGAAGGCGAATTCCCATCCGTTGCGGTTGTTGCGTAATCCATTCATTAAGGTGAACGATGGAATGAAAAGTCCTTGGTCGAGTCCGGTAATCAGTGGGATAAATTCAAACAATGCCTGGAATGCTCCTTCGTTCAGATATTGTGCTTCCATCTGATAGCCAAACTGGAACATGGCTGGGTAGCCATCGAAACCACCTTTTTGCATGGGTTCGGCAAAACGATCGGCTTGTGTGCCAGTCAAAACTGTTAGACCAATTCGCGGCCCCGATGCATTTAACCTGCCCGAACGTGTGTTTTTTGAGCTGGCAAAATCGTTCTTGTCGGTGAGTTTGCGCTTGGAGTCGGGATTCACTTCCATCCCAAGCAGTTCTTTCATGGCAATGTCAATCATGTTTACTATTTCAGCCGGATTGTAAATGAAATCATCAACAATGGTTTTCACTGCTTTGGCCGAATCGACATCAATCATGCGCACGGTTACCATTATAGTGTTGTTGCTGAATGCCTCAACCGAGCCGGTAACCATTTTGTCGGCCCCAATCACATTGCCGATTTCCGACAAACATTGGGTGTTGTTGCATTCCGGGTTGAGTTTTTTGTCGGCAATATAGGTGTTCATGTCCCAGCGGTCAATCACAGAATATCGGGTGCTTTTGGCAAGCTGAATTCTGTAAAGATTTCCCATGGTGGTTGAATTGTATCCGGGCAAATTGGTGTAGATGTTCATTACAGCTACTTTTTCCTGTGCATGCACATTATTAAATGTAAAAAGTACATTCATTGCAAACAGGCAAATGGCGAAGAAGAAATTTTTTGTTTTCATGGCGTTTTGTTTTTTGAGTTTCATGGGGTAAAGGTAGTACCACCTTGAGCCCTGACAAAACGGAAACCCGCATCAGTAAATGTGTTTGACGCATTTTGTGCAAAAGTGAGAGATCGTTTCGTGCAAAAGGAATTCGCATTTGCGTTTTTTGCAAATCATGTTTAGAAATTTGCATAAATTGCAAATTATTTCCATTTCAATCATTGAAAAATCGTTGAAATTTATGGCACAAAAAGAACAAATTCAGGAGCTTTTTATCGATTCGATGCGGGCTACAATGCCTGCAGGGATAAGCTTGGTTAACGAAATTGCCGATTTGCTCGAACTCAGTATCGATAGTGCTTACAGGCGTTTGCGCGGTGAAACCGAATTTTCGTTGAGCGAGGTGGTAACTCTCTGCAATCATTTTCATATTTCGTTCGATAGCTTTTATGCTGCGCAAGGAGGTTCGGTGCATTTTCGTTACAATTTGCCGGGGAATACGTCGGACGGATTTCAGCTATTTATAGAGCACATCCGCGATGGTTTGCTGATGCTCAAAAAAGCTCCCGAGCGCCGGTTGTTTTATGTTGCCGACGATATTCCACTGTTTTTGTTGTTTGCATTTCCCGAATTAGCTTGGTTCAAATGCTATTATTGGATGCGTTCGGTGATGAATGTGCCCGAATACCAACAGGGCTTTTTCGAAGATGTTGAGGCTCCACATCAGTTGATGGCTGCCGGACAAGAGATTTTAGATGCCTATCGTATAGTGCCTTCAACTGAGATTTGGAGCGAGCAAACACTCAATAGTATTCTCAAACAGATCGATTTTTATCAGGAAAGTGGCTTTTTTGCGCATGCCGAAACAGTGCAAAAACTATACACGGAGCTGAGTAATCTCCTTCAGTCGGTTCGCAGTATGACCGAATCAGGAACCAAACAGATTACCCATGCTGGCGATAGCAACTACTCCTTCTATATTTGCGATATCGAAATTGGCAACAATTGTATTTATGCCGAAACCGGTCAAAACAGAACCGTCTTTCTGCGGCATTCAACATTCAATACGCTCGAAACTTCCGATACTGCTTTTTGCGACACTACCCGCCAATGGATTGACGGTCTCATTCGCAAATCGACCCAAATTAGCGGGATGGCCGAAAAACAACGAAATCGGTTTTTTCAAATGCTGCAAAATGCGATTAGAGAAAAAATGTTGTGATTTGAAATAAGTAAATCTGATAATTCAGCCCTAAACCAAAAAGCCACTCTGAAAAGAGCGGCTTTTTGGTTTAGATCAGAATAGTTTATTTTTCGTAAACTACCCGTTCGCGGATTTCGGTGTTTTTATCCTGAATGCGAACAAAATAGACCCCCTGTGCGTATTTGCTGAAATCGATGCTGATGGTACTGCCCGTAACAGCCGAAATGGCTTGGGAATAAATCAGTTCACCAATTGCATTTTCAAGTTTGAGCGTCCCTTCAACAATGTCGGAGCCAAAAGTGATTGTTAGTCTTCCGCTGGTTGGGTTAGGGAAGAATGTGAAGTTGGCGTCACTTGCATTCGGAATGCCAGTTACAATAACTTCAATCACGTTGGATGTGTCGTTGCAACCATGTGCGTCTGTCACAATCACATAATAGAAACCGTCCACCGAAGGAGTGAAATTTTGGCCTGTAGCACCGGCGATGATTCCGCTGGTTTGCTCATACCACTGATTTCCACTGGTCGCCGACGATGACAATGTTCCGCCAAGATCCGAAATCGAGACAGGAGTTACAGTGTAAATGCTGACAGTTACTGCCGATGCATCGGCAGTTGTCGGCGAAGCGCATGTTTCGGTCGATGTCATTGTACATGTGATTATTTGTCCATCGTTGTACACACCGGTTAAAGTTGATCCTGTCCCGGCACTTGCACCATCAACAAACCATTCGTATGTTGGTGTTCCACCATTGGTTGGGTTGGCAGTGAATTCCTTGATAGTTCCCGGACAAACTGGTCCCGCAGGCAATGATGAAATAACAACTGCAGGTACCAGAGTCGAATTCACATTCATGTTGATGATGTTCGAATTGGCGGTTGCTGTTGTAACACAGCTTTCGGACGAAGTGAGTACACACGAAACAGCATCGCCATTGGCAAGTGTTGTAGAAGCGAAAGTGCTTCCGGTTCCAACATTGCTGCCATTAACCAGCCATTGATACGAAGGAGTTAAGCCTTCGTTGGTAACGTTGGCTGTGAATGTAACATTGGTGCCCTGACAAATGGTGGTTGCGCTTGCGTCAATTGAGACTGTTGGTGTGAGTAATGAATTGACAGTGATTGCAATCGGCGACGATTGAACAGTGGCTGTGGTTACACAAGTTTCGGACGATGTCATTTCACAGACAACAACATCTCCATTGTTTAGCGAATTATTGCTATAGGTCGATGTACCGGTTCCCACATTGCTTCCGTTGAGATTCCACTGATAGGTTGGAGTTCCTCCGTTGGTTGGCGTTGCTGTGAATGTAACGTTGGTTCCTGCACAGATGTTTGTAGCAGATGGAGTCACAGAAACCGACGGAGTGAGAACGGTATTAACAGTAATTACAACTGGTGTAGAGCTTGTGCTGGTTGGCGAAGCGCATGTTTCAGAAGAAGTCATCTGACAAACCACAACGTCTCCATTTGAAAGAGAGCTGTTGCTGTAAGTCGGTGCGCTTGTTCCAACATTGCTTCCGTTGAGTGTCCACTGATAGGTTGGTGTACCGCCATTTGTTGGTGTGGCTGTGAAAGTTACATTGGCTCCGGCACAAATTGTTGTTGAACTGGCTGCAACCGAAACCGCAGGAGTGAGAGTTGAACTAACGGTCATCACAATATTGGCAGACGAAGCCGTTGTTGGAGAAGCACAGGTTTCGGAAGATGTCATCTGGCAAACAACAATATCACCATTAGAAAGCGAGTTGTTGCTATATGTCGATGTACCGGTTCCAACATTGCTACCGTTGAGTGTCCACTGATAGGTTGGTGTGCCGCCATTGGTTGGTGTGGCTGTGAATGTAACGTTGGTTCCTGCGCAAATACTGGTTTGCGATGCAATAGCTGAAACTGATGGAATAAGAGCTGGATTAACCACCATGTTTACAGTATTTGACGTTGCAGTTCCCGGCGAGGCACAAGTTTCGGACGATGTCATAACACATGTGACCAAATCGCCATTATTGAGCGAAGTACTTGAATAGGTGCTTCCGGTTCCAACATTACCTCCATTCACTTTCCACTGATACGAAGGTGTTCCTCCGTTGGCTGGAGTTGGAGTGAATGTGACGTTGGTTCCAGCACAGATATTATTTACCGATTCAGCTATAGATACAGTTGGAGTGAGGCTTGGGTTCACAACCATGGTTACATTGTTTGAAGTAGCTGAGGTGGGTGAGGCACAAGCTTCCGATGAAGTCATTTGGCAAGCAACAATATCCCCATTTGCAAGCGAACTGTTGTTGTATGTAGAAGCTCCTGTTCCAACATTACTTCCATTAAGAGTCCACTGATATGTTGGTGTACCCCCATTGGTTGGTGTAGCGGTAAATGTAACGTTGTTGCCAGCACAGATAGTTGAAGCAGATGCTGCAACCGATACAGCAGGGGTGAGCGAAGACGTAACGATCATTGTTACATTGTTCGATGTGGCTGTTGTTGGCGAAGCGCACGATTCCGAAGAAGTCATCTGGCAAGTAACAATATCTCCGTTTGCAAGAGTGTTGTTACTATAGGTTGCAGTTCCGGTGCCCACATTGGCCCCATTAAGTTTCCACTGATAAGTAGGAGTGCCTCCATTGGTTGGTGTTGCAGTGAATGTAACATTGGTTCCGGAGCAAATACTGGTTTGTGAAGCAGCAACCGATACAGAAGGTGTAATAGATGAATTAACAACCATTGTTACAGAATTCGATGTGGCAGTTCCAGGTGAAGCACAAGTTTCGGATGAAGTCATCACACAGGTTACTATGTCGCCATTCGAAAGCGAAGAACTGCTATAGGTAGTACCAGTCCCCACATTACTTCCATTTACTTTCCATTGGTAGGTTGGTGTACCGCCGTTGGTTGGTGTTGGAGTGAATGTGATGTTTGTTCCGGTGCAAATATTATTAGCAGATTCTGCAATTGATACAGATGGAGCAAGAGTTGGGTTAACTACCATTGTGACCGAATTGGATGTTGCTGTTGTTGGCGAGACACAAGATGCTGTTGAAGTCATAACACATGTAATAACATCGCCATTTGCAAGTGAAGAACTATTGTATGTTGAGCCTGTTCCCACATTGCTTCCATTCACTTTCCACTGATATGTTGGTGTTCCGCCATTGGTTGGTGCGGCAGTAAAAGAAACATTGGTTCCGGCGCAAATTGTGGTAGTTGATGGTGTTACTACAACCGATGGTGTCACCGTTGGGTTAATGGTTGCAACAACAGGTGTTCGGTTGCTGGCACAGCCATATCCCTGAACAGACCAATTGAAATATGAACTGTAGATAGAAGACCCTGAGTTGCAACCTGTAATACTAACCAGTCCGGCAATAGAATAGGGGTATGAAACACCACTGGTCATACTGAAAAGCCTCGAATTTGCAGGAGTTACAAGTCTGTATCCGGTTCCGGCAGGGATCACCCAGTTGAGTGGGATAGTTGTGGTAGATGTTCCTATGGTTGCAGATGTACTTTGAAGAGTTACTCCAGAGCTGTTTTGAAGTGAAATGGTTACATTTCCGGAATTTTGTCTTCTCGATTGAATAGAAATGAGTGTTAATTCTCTCGAAACATCAAATGTTAAATATGAAGCTGTATTTGATGAACTTCCTGAAACAGCCGGACCAACATTCTGTGGGGTTTCCGAAATTACATTCTCAACATAATACGTTGTTGTTGAACTCAAGCTGGGAGTCGTGAATGATGCTCCTGTTGCCAAATCAGTCCCACCGCTTGCAGCATCGTACCAATGCAATGTGTTTGCTCCCGAAGCAGTTAGGGTAAGCGTTCCAGTACCGCAACGCGAAGCGCCAGTAGCTGTAGGTGCTTGCGACATATTAATGGTTATATAACTAGTTTTGGTCATGGTATTGTTTCCTATGGCATTAGTAGCCTTAAGCGAAACAGTATATACTCCATTTGCAGCATAGGTATGTGATGGATTTTGTGAAGTCGAAGTTTGTCCATCGCCGAAATTCCACAACCACGAAGTTGGGGTATTCGTAGAATAATCGGTAAACTGAACAGTATTCGAGCAGAAAGGGGCTGTATTGTCGACGGTGAAATTGGCAACAGGAGCCAATGGCCCGGCAGGAAGCTGGAATGAATAAATGCGGGTTTTTACACCACTCGAAATGTATTCGCCTGTACCCCAAAAAGTAACTCCATCGGGGTCGAGACAGAGATGGAAATAATCTCCATATCGATTCATTGAAGTTTGAGATGATGAGCCTGCAATGATTGTTTGTTCTGTAAAAGTCATTTGTCCAAGCGGATCGCTTGCCAATCGGCCTGTATAGTAAAGTCCTGGGTATGTTGAGGAGCTTGATTTTGCGTACGACATTCCAATACTACCATTGTTGTCCATGGCCATACTGCCAATAAAACGTGTGTCGTTATCGGGCATATAAGTGCCTTCCTGATATAGACTCCAAACTCCGGTTGATTGATTTTGACGCAACTCAATCCACTTCAAAGCTCTTTGGCCTGTTGTAGAATTAATCAAAACGCCCCAATTCATGAGCAAACTGTTATAGCCCGTCCAACTTCTCCATGGAGCCCTGTAGGTAGGAACTCCTCCAATTCCATCTAATTTTTGAGTTGTGCCTGGTTGAGTCACATCGTTCCACGAAGAATTGTATGTGGCATCAAAAGCTGAAGTCGCTACAAAAGTAGGTCCTGTTATCGATACCGACCCAGTAGT
>PHDB01000119.1 GCA_002842495.1 Bacteroidetes bacterium HGW-Bacteroidetes-6 | reverse complement strand
CTCTCAAGGTAATGGTACAATTGGGAGCGCACCTGGTGGTGGTGGTGGTGGTGGTCTAAGATCATCAAGTGGCACTAGAACAGGCGGTAATGGAGCTGCTGGTCAAGTTGTTATTAGTATTCCGGATTATCAAGCCCAATTTATTTCTATGGATATCGGTTCAACAACCTGGTGTGCTGGTGAAACCAGAATAGTAACGGTTACAGTGAAGAATGTTGGTCAGGCAACATGGACGAATTCAGGTACTGATGTCAATATTGGATTAAAATGGAACACAAATGGAACAAGTTGGGCTGATTATTATGTTCGAACAGATGCAAACGATTTAGCACCAGGGCAAACGGCAACTTATTCTTTTACAATTACCGCTTCAAATTTTATAAATGGAACGGGATATACAACCCCACTGGCAAACGGAATCAATAACCTTACTTTTGATGTTGTTAAAGAAGGAGATTGTTGGTTTGGTAATAATAATAATAGCTGTGGACCATGTAATTCTGTTTTTACATCTTCTAATCAATCTATCACAAATAATGTCCCTGCTCAACCTTCAACCATTACTGGCCCTGCATCACCTTGCGTAGGTTCTTCACAAGTTTATAGTGTTACCAATGTATCAGGTGTTTCCTATGCCTGGACTTTCCCAGCTGGTTGGACACAAACGGCAGGAGGAACAACCAATTCCGTAATGGTCACAGTAGGTGCCAATGCCGGTAATATTACTGTTACCCCTTCCAATTACTGCGGAGATGGACCAGCACGTAGCCTTGCAGTAACGACTTCAACTGAGCCTGATCAGCCATCAGTTATTTCAGGAAATTCTACAGTATGCGAGGGATCTTCGCAACCCTACAGTGTTACCAATGTTGCCGGGGTTACCTACAACTGGACATTTCCTGTTGACTGGACACAGACCGCCGGGGGCACAACCAATTCAATTACAGTAACCATAGGAGCTACTTCGGGTAATATTAAGGCCGAACCTTCAAATAGCTGCGGAATTGGAGCACCAAGTGCTATGTATGTAACTGTTGATCTACTCCCCGTCCCTCCAACTTCTGTTTCCAGTAATTCTGTTTCCGTTTGTATCAATGCCGGTGGCAATATCACCCTTACAGCAGTAGGTGGTTCGGGTACTACCCTGCGCTGGTTTACCGGTAGCTGTGGAGGAACCGATATTGGCACAGGAAACCCCTTGACCATCCCATCACCTATAGTAACCACCACCTATTATGCCCGTTGGGAAAACAATTGCGGTAATTCTACCTGTGCCAATACTACAGTTACAGTTATACAATTGCCAGTCGCCCCTTCATCAGCCGAATCGGATCGTGATGGATTTTGTGCGGATGATGCAGGCAATATCGCCCTGACAGCCAGAGGGGGATCCGGAGCTACATTAAAATGGTTTACAGAAAGTTGCGGCGGCACTGAAATAGGCGCTATAAATCCCCTCACCATTGCATCGCCAACGGCAACGACTACCTACTATGCACGTTGGGAGAACAGTTGCGGTGTTTCAGCTTGTGCACAAGTAACCGTGTCCGTATTGCCACTGGCTGTTGCGCCAACTTCCGCATCGGTTGACCGCGACGGCATATGCTACAACGACAATGGGAATATAATACTTTCAGCTACCGGAGGTTCGGGAGATGAATTACAGTGGTTTACCGGCAGTTGCGGTGGCACTCCAATTGGCACAGGAAACAACCTAACCATAGCCTCACCCGCGATTACGACAACTTATTACGTCAGGTGGTCAAATACTTGTGGCCCATCATCCTGTGTAAGTTTTACTGTAACCATTAATGTGGTAACGCCTGGTGCTATTGCCGCCGATCAAACCATTTGTTATGGAGGAGACCCGGCAACCATCACCAGTACTACTGCCGGAACCGGTCTGGGCAACATTAGCTATCGCTGGGAAAGCTCAATCAGTCCTTTCTCCACGTGGAA
>PHDB01000078.1 GCA_002842495.1 Bacteroidetes bacterium HGW-Bacteroidetes-6 | reverse complement strand
AATGGATCAACTGTTTGCATGTTTTGCGAAGTAATATATACAAACATTCTGCATGAATTGCTGACCCTGCTGGTGCAATTCAAAAATCTGTGTCATCTGTATCATCTGCGGATAATGTGTTTATTACCAGTCCGCAGATTTTAGGGATTACGCAGAATAAGCTTCAATTCCAGTGAGACCACCTATCAATTTACGCAGATGGGATCAGCTCCAATCGGAGATTGAATCTGATTCTGGCAGATCAATTGTTTGCTTGTTTTGCGTAGTAAAACAAGTAAAGCATCTGCGGGAATTGTTGTCTCTGCTGGTGCAACTTAAAAATCCGCGAAATTGCTTTTTCAAGTATTAACAATTTATCTACATTTGCAGCTCAAACCCAAAATAATGAAACATATAGCTTTTCTCGTATTGGTAGTTGCGCTGTTCAGTTGCTCGGGCAATTCAAAAAAAGAAAATAACGAAGTGAAAGACAGCTCGAATGTAGTAGTTGAGCCTACCGACAGCATGCTGATTGAATATTCAAATCACGTTTTTAAAAATTTCGATACCGAAAATTACCGTGCTTTGGCCGAGTGGATTTCGGCTGAAGGTGTACGCTTTTCGGCTTATGCTTTTATCGACACTACAAAAGACGTGGTTCTGAGCGCCGACAAAATAAAAACTGCAGCTTCATCGACCGAAAAGCTCAACTGGGGCAGCTTCGATGGTTCGGGCGACCCGATTGAAATGACCATGGCCGATTATTTTGCCGACTTTGTAACCGATGCTGCCTTTGCCGGGTCGGGCGAAGTAACAGTAAACAAATTCAGCCAGCGCGGAAACACGACAAACAACATCGAAGAAGCATATCCCGGCTGCGATTATGTCGATTTCTTCATCAAAGGCGAAAACCCCGATTTCGATGGAATGGACTGGAAAGCATTGTGCCTGGTTTTCAAAACCATCGAAGGTAAAACCTGGTTGGTAGGTGTTGTGCACGATGAGTGGACTATCTGAGTTGAAAGTTGAAAGAGTTTTCTGATTCTTTTTGTATAGTTTTTGAAACATTTTAATTGGACAACACTTCCAGCATTTTATTCCATTCGGCTTGAGTGATTTTTTGTTCGGAAATGATTTCTCCACCATAATAATTTGCGCAAAAATAGTCCCAAAGACTCATCACAGGTAGTTTTCCCGGCCAGTAGGCTTCTTGCTTTTCGAGCGAAGAACGAAACGAAGAATTGAGAGGAATCCAGCAAAGTGGTCTCGGTTCAGTAATCCTCTCGCCGTGTTGATTATAATCTTGTGCCACTGGACAAACAGCAATTGGAATTCTGCTTTTACCTTCAGTATACTCAAGAATAAAAAAACTATTCATTGTTACAACCGATTCCATCACTAATCGAACCAATTCTTCAGACCCATCCGCATTGTATTCGTATGCTTTAACTGTATCGTTGGTTATGAATCTTGAAAAAACCGAAGCACTATCCATTCGTAAATCGAAAAAAGACTTTGAATCTGTTTCAAAAAAGTCTAGATTGTTATTCCGTACAGATTCAACAATGATGCAATACAACGATTTATAACCACCTATTTCAGAAAATGGAAAAAACAATGGAAAAGCTGACAAATCGCCCGAATTAAGCACAAGACTATCAATTCTGCCATATGATGGTTCAAAATAATTACAATACAGTGGTTCTTTCCCAAATTCCTCTTCGGGAATAACAATTTTCTGTATCACAAGGCTCCCCTTTTTCTCATTGATCAAATTGGGTAAATTTGAATTCTCATTATTTATATTTTGAACAAATTTATTTTCGCCAACAAGCTCATTTACACGCGAAAAGCTCACAAAGTTTTCTATAGATAAAAAAGATTTCGACTGAATGGAACTGAGCAAATCGAGAAAACTCCTGTGCAAAAAACCGGGAAGCATCGAATTCTGTTGGGTTAGTAAATTTTTCAATCCAAGATCGCTCATTTTTACAACAAATGCTCTCTTATAACCCCGTTCATAGCCATCTTCATCAACAACAAGTGACACCAAGGAAAGCTCAATTAACTGTTGCGATATTTGATTTCTATTGGCATCGAAAGATGTGAGATAGTTCAGATACACCTTCTTAACGTTATTCAATTCGTATGGGTTCTCGATTACTAAATCGCCAGTGTATATTTCGCCATTGAGTCCATAATCGACAACATATGTTGTGTCGAACGTGCGTCCCAATGCATCCTGTATCTCATCCCAACTCAGAGCAACATTTTCACTTCCATCTTCGGGCGAATAAGCTACAATCTGCTTGTTTTTCACGGCTTCAACAATAGTAGCTACCAGATTGCCCTGCCCTGTTTCTGAATCGATATACGTAAGTGGCTCGCACACTTTATCGTCAAGTGGAATACTGTAGGCTTGCATAATTACATATGCCGGAGGCTGTGTATTTTGAGCAATCCCAATAGAGCAAAGCGTAAAAAGAATAAAGCAAAAAGCAAAAATCTTTCTCATAGTATCTCAATTTTAGACGAAACATAAAATACATTCTTCTAAACTGTCGGAGTAAAAATACAAATTCTGCACAAATGCAATTTCTCTTATTATATTTGCAATCATGAAAGAATTTCGATTCAAAACCACCATTCTCAAGCAGGAAAAGATCGATGCTGCATATATCGAATTTCCGTTCGATGTGCAAAAAGAATTCGGCAAAAAAGGTCAGGTGAAAGTAAAAGCGTATTTCGACGGTTTCGAATACCGCGGCTCGCTGGTAAAAATGGGACATCCCTGCCACATCATCGGGCTGAACAAACAGGTGCGCGATGCCATCGGCAAAGGTCCCGGCGATGAGGTGGATGTGATTATTGTGGAAGACACCGAAGAACGTATCGTTGAAGTGCCCTCCGATCTGCAGGCCGCACTGAATACAAACCCCGAAGCAAAGGCCGTATTTGAAAAAATGTCGTATTCTCACAAGCGGGAATATGTGGAAGCTATTCTCGAAGCCAAAAAACCCGAAACCCGTATATCACGCATCGCAAAATGCATTGCAACACTTCAGTCAAAAATCAAAAAATAATTACGTATGGTACGACATATTGTTCTCTGGAAATTTCATGAACAGGCTGCCGGAAACTGCAAGGAAGCCAACCTGACCGAGGCGCGGCGCCGGCTTTTGTCGATGGAAGGGAAAATCCCCGGAATGCTTTCCATTGAATGCGGAATCAACATTACAAACGAAGCTGCGGCATACGATTTGGCTTTGTTTTGCACATTCGACAGCGAAGAGTCGCTGAAGATCTATCAGACCCACCCGGTGCACGAAGAAGTGAAAAAATTCATTGCCCAGGTACGCGATTTGAGAGCATTGGTTGACTATTGGCTGTGAAAAAACCATTACTTTTGAAAACCAAAAAATAAAATCGTGAATATCATTAAGACGCTCGAAGTCGATTGCCGATTATGTAACAACTGCAGTAAATGCTATAATATCTGTGATAAAAGAGCCATTGTTCGTATCAGCAATTACGATTGCGACCGTTGTGTAAAATACTGTGTTTCTCTGGATGTACCTTGCAAACCAACTCGTTATGTGTTCGATATCGACAAATGCGATTTTTGTGAAAAATGTATTTCGGTTTGTCCTGCCGGTGCTATTAAGTTGATCGATGGAGAAAGAATTTAGTCTGATTCTATAATAATCGGGTCTTGACTTGCAAACAGAAAACTTCTCAAAAGAACAGCAATGCTGTATAGCTATGCCGCACAAGTTCCGAAAATCAGTCTTCCCGGGCAATCATCAGACTCGAACACGTACACCTTTTTCCGGGAAGCCACATAGCTAAACACTCTCAAAAAAATATTTCCCATCTTTGAACGTTTTTAATCCCTTACGTGTATCATTGGATAAATCAAAACAAAAATCCTTATGAAAAAGATGCTTTTTGCTGTAGCAATACTACTATTGAGTTTAGCAGGAACAGCCCAGAAACCTGAAACAATTGTTTCGTTTGTTATCGAAGAACACGAATGCGACTGGTACAAAACTCAGGCAGATCTTTGGAAAAAAGAAACCGAAAAAAACAACAAAAATGCCGATGCCTGGATGAATTACTACAAGGCAACCCGCTATTCCGACATGATGTGTGCCGAAAACCAATACAAACTCAGCGAAGAAAGTTATAAGAAGCTGAACGACATTTTGGTTGAAATGGAAAAAGCAGTCCCGGAATCGTATGAGTACAATTATCTGATGTTTTACAACGGTGGTAACGATCCGGCAAAAAACAAATATTTATTGAAAGCGTATGAAATTGATCAGGAAAGATCCGAAATATATTCAAGCCTGATTGTTTATGATGAAATCAATGGAAAATATGCCGACAAAAAGAAAATACTTGAAAAGCAACAACAAAAGCAGCCTTATTCGACTGGATTAATGGCCTGGAATTACAATGCACTTTTTCCGCTCGAAAAAAATGCAATCGTACTCACGGGCGGCGATAACGACACCTATATGAAATGGGCTCTGCAGGATGTAAATGGTATCCGACAAGATGTTCAGGTAATCAACATGAGCCTGATACTTGTTGAAGATTACCGCAAGCGCCTGTTTGAAGAGGCCGGAATTGCACCATTCAAAACAAAAGTAGATTCAACCAACTATATGAATTACACAGGTCTCATCATTGAACATATTTGCAAAAACAGCGGAAATCGGCCAGTGTATATTTCCAATACCATGTCGGAAAGCAATTACAGTTCGCTGAAAGACAGCCTTTACCTTGAAGGACTGGTGTATAAATATTCGGGCGGGCGTTATGACAATGTAGCTGTAATTCGCAAAAACTACGAACAAGTATTCCTGCTCGATTACATCAAAGCTCCATTGTTGTCGGATGTCTCGCAGTCTATTGTGAATCGCTCCAACTTAAATTATATTCCGGCTTTTCTACAGCTCTACGACCATTACAAACTCAGTGGCGACAACGATAAGGCGAATAAACTGGGGGTCATGCTCCGGCTTATTGCCTCCAAATCGGGAAATGAGGGATACACTCAGTACATCGAAGAGTATCTCAAAGACGAATAATGGGAAGTATGAACAACCGCAGTATTTCAATGGTCGGACTCAGCGACAATCAGCTCATGGAGCTTGTAGCAGAGTCTGACCGGGCTGCATTCACCGAATTGTATTCGCGATGGGCAGGCCGCATCAGGTATTTCTTTCTGCGTTTGTACAGTTTTAATGGCTACATGGCCGATGACCGCACACAAGACACTTTCCTGAAAGTTCTCGAAAAAGCTTCGGGCTTCGACAACACACAACGCTTTTCGCCCTGGCTGTATTCCATAGCCTACAATCTGTTTAAAAACGATTTACGCCGACAGCAACTCGAAAACACATTCCGCAATTCGATAAAAAATGTATCGGCCGGCGAGATGCCCCAAACCGAGCGATTGTTTGACCTGAAGCAATCGACCGAATTTATCAACAAAGCGCTTGATATACTTGGCGATGAAACAAAAACCATTTTTGTACTCAGGCATGCCGAAGAATTGAGTATTCCCGAAATAGCAAGAATTACAGGACTTCCTGAAGGAACAGTGAAATCGCGGCTTTTTTACGCCATGAAAAAACTCTCCGAAAACCTTCAAACTCACCAATTAAGCGAGTGGATATGAAAACCAACGATTTGTTTGAACAATTTGAAATACTGCTGGCTTCGAAGCAATTCGACACCCTGAGCGAAGCGGAAACAGCGCTCGCCATGCAATTTGTAAGCGGCCCCGACGAATATGCAATCATGCATAAACTCATGAGAGTGAGTAAGGCCATGCAAGCCGAAGCGCAGTCGACTACCCTGCCCCGTGGAGGTGCCGATGAAATATGGAACCAGTTTGCATCGGGGAAAGACAGAGCAAACAATACAACTAAAAACCGGATTCTGAAACGAAAAGTATCGTTGCTGTGGCCTGTTGGAATTGCAGCAGCTTTAATTGTCGCGTTATTTTTTCGAATTCCCGAATCGCACAATTCAACCAACAATGCCTCTTCGCATCTTTTTGCCATTCAAAAGCTCAACTACAGCAGTACTGATACTATTGTGAAAGAAATTCCTGTTTATATCGGCATAGATCAAAAAGCGAACGATTATACCGTTGTTGATTCACGCGACAATTACCCTACCAGCACCGAAGTGCATGTGCCATCGGTGAATTCTATACAAGAGCAAAAAGCACAGCGACAGGGAACCAATGCAAATGAACTTGGAGAGCTCACCAAGCTTACTGTTGCAATGAATTAGATCTGCCGGGGACAAAAAAAAGACTCTATGAACAACACAGAGCCTTTTACAGAAGAAAATTTCAATTACTTCTTCGCACCCAACAATACATCATTGATGGCTTCGATAAAAGTTTGCTTTGGAAGCGCGCCCATAGCCATCTGAGGTTTGTCATCCTTGGGGCAGAACAGCAAACTTGGAATACTTTGAATTCCAAAAACAGCCGACAATTCTTGCTCTTTTTCTGTATCAATTTTGTAGATATTGATTTTTCCGGCAAACTCTTGCGAGAGTTCTTCGAGAATAGGAGCAACCATTTTGCAAGGCTGGCACCAATCGGCATAAAAATCGATAATGCAGGGGAGTTCACCCTCGAACTTCCATTCGGTATTTTTTTCGTAATCAAAAACTTTTTGCTTAAAAGTTTCTTTTGTCAGGAATTCCATGATATTTGTTTTTATTTGTTTTTCAAAAGCACTTCGTTGATCATTTTCACATACTCGTCTTTGGGATAGGCACCCACCGACATGGTTGGTTTTCCCTGCATAGGACACAGCATAATACTGGGAATGCTTTGAATATTAAAAGCATTGGCCAGTTCCTGTTCCATATCGGTATTAACCTTGTAAAAACGGACTTTACCCTTAAACTCAGCCGAAAGCTCTTCCATGATTGGAGCTACACGTTTGCATGGGCCACACCAGTCGGCATAAAAATCGATAACTACCGGAATATCACCTTTGTATTTCCATTCGGGCTCGTTGCGGAAATCGAACACCTTATCAATAAATGATTGCGTGTTCAGGTATTCAACGCCTTCTTTTGATTTGGCATTGCTGTTATTGCTGCTAATTTCTTTTCCATCAGCAGTGTTTTCGTTGTTTTTCTCCTTCGGGTTTCCCGAACAGGCAGTCAGTAAAAGAATAGCTGCAACGGAGAATGTCAGAAATCCAATTTTCATACGACTCAATTATTTTTTTGCAAAGATATAAAAAATAAATCGTTTTAGTATCACTTATTTTTACTAATTTTGAAGAAGATTTGAAAGAGTTCAAAACCATATCGTTACAAGAATTACGTCTGCGCTTCGACTCCGAAGATGCATGTCTGAAATTCCTTGCAGGAATCAAGTGGAAAGATGGATTTGTGTGCAGAAAGTGTGGAAACACCAATTATTGTGCGGGGAAAAAGCCCTACAGCAGGCGCTGTACCAAATGCAAAACCGAGGAATCGGCTACAAGCCACACGCTGTTTCATAATTGCCGCATTGCTTTACCCGAAGCATTCCGCATGATAAAAATCATTATCGATAATCCACATGTTTCCACTTACTCGCTGGCCGAAGACACAGGCATCAGACAAATGACTTGCTGGCGCATCAAAAAGCTGGCAGAGGAACTGGGAAAAACAAAAAAAGAAAGCAGGACGTAACTTTTCCTACTATAAAAATAGTAAAAAAGCCTCTCCGAATTATACCGGAAAGGCTTCAATATCGAAATCAAAAACTTATTGTGCCGGTTCCATTCTCAAATTGAACATCATGAACGACATCACATCGGTAGCTTCTTCGATTTGCTTGGCTGTTGGCTTTCCGGCACCATGTCCTGCCATGGTTTCAATACGAATCAGGACAGGATTGTCACCCCGGTTTTTTGCCTGCAAGGTGGCCATAAATTTAAAAGAGTGGGCTGGCACCACCCTATCGTCATGGTCGGCTGTAGTAACCAAAGTGGCCGGATATTCCACACCTTCCTGAATATTGTGCAGAGGACTGTATTTGTAAATATACTGAAAATCTTCAGCATTGTCGCTACTCCCATAATCTCCGGTCCATGCCCAGCCAATAGTAAACTTCTGAAAACGCAACATATCCATTACTCCGACAGCAGGCAAAGCCACTTTAAATAAATCGGGTCGCTGAGTCATACATGCTCCGACAAGCAAACCACCATTCGATCCACCCTGAATTGCAATGCGCTTGGGATTGGTATAGTTGTTCTCAATCAGATATTCTGCTGCTGCAATAAAATCGTCGAACACATTCTGTTTGTTTTGTTTTGTTCCAGCCAAATGCCATTCTTGTCCATATTCTCCTCCTCCACGCAAGTTGGCAACCACATATATACCTCCGGCTTCGAGAAACGGAATGGCTGTAAGCCTAAACGATGGCGTGAGGCTAATATTGAACCCGCCATATCCATAAAGCAATACAGGGCAATCTCCATTCAGTTCTATATCTTTTTTATGCGTAATAAACATGGGTACTTTTGTTCCATCCTTGCTTTGATAAAAAACCTGCGTAGTTATATATTCATCGGAATTGAGCTGAACCGAAGGCGCAAAATACAACTTGCTGGCAATATTATCGATATTGCAGGTGTAAATTCTTGATGGAACAGTATAGCTGGTGTAGGAATAGAAAAATTCTTTTTCATCAGGTTCCCCGACAGGGCCGCCTACAGTACCAATTCCGGGAAGCTCAATTGCTTTCAGCTTTTCGCCGGCCAATGAATATACATACAACTTATTTGAAGCATGCTCCATATAGTTGACCACAAATTTACCCCCAATATGGTTCACCGATTCAAGAACATGTTCTTTTTCCGGAATAACAACCGCCCAGTTATCTCTGGAAGGCTTCTTAGGATCTACCAGAAAAAGCTGATTGTTGGGCGCTCCATCGTTGGTAAGCAAATAGAATTTATCGTCGATCACCGATACAATCTGATAATCGAATTCAAAGCCATCGGCCAATTTAATCCAATCTGCCTTTTTCCTTTCAAGCGATTTAAAGTAAAATGCGTTTCCACTTGTACTGGCACTTTCGGAAAGAAATAAATATTTTTCGTCTCTATCGGTGTAAACCCCATAATTTCTAAGAGGGAATTCTTTATTTTCATAAATCAAGACATCGCTTTTTTGAGACGTACCCAGTTTATGATAATACACTTTATGGTATTCGTTTTTGGTTGTCAAAGCCTTGCTTTCATCTTTCACATCGTACGAACTATAATAAAAACCATCTTTATACCACGAAATACCACTAAATTTAACCCATTTAATATGGTCGGACAAAAGTTTACCCGTGGCAATGTCGAGAACATAAATTTCGTTCCAATCGCTTCCTCCAACCGAAGTGGAATATCCCAAATACTTGTAGTCGTGCGAAACTGAATAATCGGCAAGCGAGGTGGTGCCACCATCGGATAATTTATTGGGATCGAGCAAAACACGTTCTTTACCATCGCAGCCTTGTTTCACATACAAAACACTTTGATTTTGCACACCTGTATTGCGAAAGCAAAAAATCCACTGCCCTTTTTTGAAAGGGATCCCCGATCTTTCGTAATTCCACAATTCCTGCAAACGGTCGCGAATTACAGTACGAAACGGAATAGCTTCGAGATATTCACGACTAATTACATTTTCTTCCTCAATCCATTTTTTTGTCTCTTGCGAATTCTCGTCCTCAAGCCAACGATAAGGATCTTCAACCTTGTTACCATGATAATCATCAACCTGATCTACTTTTTGAGCTTCGGGATAATGAATATTTTGTGCTGAAACCTGCATAACTAAAATGGTTACAATTATTAAAAAACTGCTTTTTTTCATAGTGAAGTGCTTTTTTTTACTTTTGCAATTCAAAGGTAGTAAAAAACAACATCATGGAATTGCATATCAAATCGAAGAAAGTCACCCGCCGACAACTCTATTTTGAACGATTCGACAGTATTGAACCCAAGGAATTGGTATTTGTGGCCGAAGATGTGCTATACGACGAACAAGGCAGAATCCTCCAATCGCTTACTTTCGCACAGGAGAATATTTTAGAAGAGAAGGTGGTTAAATCGTATAACAACAACACCATTACTACTGAGTATTATATCGACGAAAACGAAATCAGCGAAAAAACGGTCATTGAAACCGACAGTGAAGGGAAAATTCTGACCGAATCGATACATTATGCCGACGGAACCGTTTCGACCAGTACCTGGACATACGAAAACAACAAGCCGGTGAGCAAAATCACCATAGATATCGACGAAGATGAGCAAAGCGGTATTCACAACTGGTATTACGATGCAGCGGGAAATCTGGAAAAAGAACAGGCTTTTGAATATGGCGAAATGGTTTTGAGTAACGAATGGAGCTACAACGAAGCAGGGAATGTTGTCTCGATGAAGTCTTTCATTTCAGGAGAGCCCGGATATTCAACCGAAGCCATTGAATACGAAGGCGACAGAATTGTAAAAGTGGTAAAAACAGACCCCCACGGAAATGCCGAGACCCACAATTACTCCCACAACGAGCATGGCAATATAGTACTCGTGAAATACGAAAGCGAAAGGCATATTTCGGAAACTGCTATTGAATACAATGCCGAAAACAACCCCACTCATGAACTCGAAACACGTGAAGACGATGAAGTACTGTACGAAATAACCAGAGTTTACAATCCGGAAACAAAACTTGTTGTAAGCAGTGCTGTGTTTATCAACAGGCTGGGCGATGCACCCGATATACGCTATACCCTGGAATACAATTACGAATTTTTCCGATAGAAGCCATAAATATTTAGGTAAATTTCACCATTCGTACACCAGAATGTTAAAAAACACACATTTAGGCAAAATATTCATTTTGCTTTGATAATTCATCCGTGTAAAACATCCTGTTTTTTACTCCAATTGCTCATCCGCGCATTTTATAATATACAGCATATGTAATTTTACTCAAAATCGTCAGACCGGGGGGTTATGAGGCAAAATTTTACGATTAACAAACTTCTTAAGTTAACGAATTTATTTTACTGTAATGCAAAAGCTGCAATGCTTTTGTATTTTGCACCTCCATGTTTTGCTGCCTACATCTCACATAAACGAATAGTTTGCCAGATATTCGAACCTGACAGAAGGTAACTTTTTTAAACCAAAAAAATGAGAACAAACATCCGTATTGTCATTTTCTTTCTTTTTTCGGTTATTCCAGTTCTCCAGAATGCAAATGCTCAATCGTGGGATTGGGCCAAGGCGCATATTCATTCTGCAGGAAATGTGAATGCATGTGTATGGCCACAGGACTTAGGCATTGACGCATCAAACAACATTGTCACTACAGGTTACTATGCAGGTATTTCTACCGATGCAGTATCGTTTGACGGAATAACAGCAAATGGCTATGGATCGGCATTTCATTATACAGGATATGTTTGCAAACATAATTCATCGGGCACAGTGCTCTGGGCTCAGCGTTTTGGTAGCGGGGGGACCACACAAGACGGAAACGTACAGGGCATTTGTGTCTCGACTGATGCTTCAGGAAATGTTTATGTTGCAGGCAATTTCTCACGCGACTGTCGGTTTGGCGGCTCCTTAACAGCTAATTCGGGAGGAACAGTCCTCACTTCGGTGTATGGCGACGATGGATTTATTGCAAAGTATTCAAGCGCTGGAACTTTTCAGTGGGTTAAACAAATTGCATCTTCGACCACAGCACCACAAGGAAGCGAATCGGTAAAGGGAATTGAAGTGACTACAAGCGGAATTTATGTTACCGGTACTTTTAATGGTCGCACAAATTTCGGAGGCACATATCTCACATCGACCATGGATGGAGCTTCGTATTCGACCGATGTTTTCATCGCAAAATACGACCTGAGTGGGAATCTCGTTTGGGTTCGGCTCGCAGGAAGCAACAAGACCGATTACTCAACCGGGATCAGCGCAGATGCATCAGACAATTTCTATGTTTTCGGCGATTTTCAATCGACGGCCACGTTTGGCAGCTTCAACGTCACATCTGGTGGCGGAGCTGGTTCTACTATCAGTAATCCTTATTTAGCAAAATACAATAATGCCGGAACCTGCCAATGGGTAAAAACGGGTTATAGCACAACAAGCATTTCAAATTACTACCTCACAACACAGCCTCCGGCTGTTGATGCGTTCAACAATATTTACATTTCCGGAAGTATTCCGGCCGGTGCTTCAATCAATTGGGGTTCGAATCTATCAAACGCAAGTTCGTACTCAACAATTTATTGCACTAAGCTTAACAGCTCTGGAACACATCAATGGTCGCAACAGTTTGCCAGTTCAGGCAACATTTACTCAGGAACTGTGAGTGCTATAGGAGGCACAACACTCAATATTGCCGGAAATTTTGTTGGAACCGCGCCATTTAGTGGTTTTCCGCAAACATCAACTTCCAACTCGTCTGTTTTTGTGCTTCGGCTAAATCAAAGCACAGGTGTTCCAATCTTTAGCAAACGAATTTATGGAACCAGTCTTACATCGTATGTTCCTTCACTTGGCACACTCAGTTCGGGCGAACTCATTGTTGGTGGACTAGCCTACAGTATTTCCAATCCTATGTATTTCGACGCAGGAATACTAACCTTACAACGCTCGACCGGATATATTGCCAAACTGGGCTACAGCAATCTTCCTGTAGAGTTGATACAATTCGATGCAACATGTGGCAATCACGGGCCAGAATTCAATTGGTCAACAGCTACCGAAACACAAAGCCACAATTTTTCTTTACAAATTTTTCGCAACGAAAGCTGGGATAATATTGCCACCATTCCCGCTGCAGGCAACTCCAATTCTATTCAAAAATATAGTTTTGATTGTTCCGATTGCCCAAAGGGTGAAAACTATTATCAACTCATCCAAAGCGATTTCGATGGCACTATAAACGAGCAGGGAATTGTGGTTGTCAATTGCAGCAATGAGCCCGGTATTTCCATTTTCCCAAATCCTGCTTCTGACAGAATTATTGTTTCGATGACCAACATCGATTTTAACAATGCCGAATTTATAGTCACTGATGCAACTGGCAGAGTAATTCCGGTGCATACAGAAAAAAATGAAACCGAAATTCATTTGAATATAAACGACATTGCACCCGGAGCGTACACCATTTTCTGCATTTCGGGAGAACAGAAAGTTGCAAAAACATTTTTGAAATATTAAGTCTGAGAATTTTTCTAAATCACACCGCTATGAAAAATATTTACACCGCCTTTTTGATGTTACTGTTGCTTCCATTGTTTACCGGCGCGCAACAAATTGCCGATGTCAACATCAATCCGGCAGCTTTTAGCACTACTCAGAATTACACATCACAGCTTGGTTTTGTTGAAGAAACAGGACAGTACAAAATGTTTGATTCACTGAAATTCCACTGGCACAACAACAATGTGTTTGCTTATTTTATGCCCGACAGGGTTGTGTTTATCACACAGGAAATATCGCATATCGACAACGAGCAATCGCTTGATGCTAAAGCAAAGGGTGACGAAAACAGAGCCAAGAGACTTTCGGCAGTTACAACTGCCCGCAGATTCGACCTTGTATTTGAAAACAGCAATACAAACACTTCTGTTGTTGGCGAAGAGCAGAATTCCGTTCAGGTAGATTATTATTTGGGACATTGTCCTGATGGTATTTTGAAAGTGCCAGCATATGATAAGGTTCGATATAAAAATCTTTGGCAGGGGATAGATTTGGTGTTTTCTTTTGATGGATTTTCTCTGAAATATTATTTTGAAGTAGCTCCAGGTGCAAATCCCAACCAAATAAGTCTTCGTTGGGATGGTGTTGAAAATATTCACATCAATGCAAACAATGAAGTTCAGTTTAGTCTTGGAGCCTTTGAATTCTACGATAAGACCCCTATTTCATCTTGTAAGGGCGAGGCTGTTTCAACATCATATGTTGTGAATGATAATACTATCTCTTTTAATGTGGGCAACTACAATCAAGCTGAGACTCTCATTGTGGATCCGGGCCTCTATTGGGCAAGTTCGCTTGAATATAATGGCTATGGTACCTGGGGTGAAGTTGTTGCAAACACAAGTGGACAGTATTATTTTGTTGATTGGGAATGGAGTCCTGGCGCTACTGATGTAATGAATTACCTTAATGCTGGCGGAACCAGTACGCTTTATAGTTCTGATGCATCGAATAACGATATCATTATTTCCAAGTTCAGCAAGTATGGCGATTTGTCGTGGGTTTGCAGATATGGTAGTACTCGCGACGACGATATTAGTGGTGCGGTAACACTCGATGACAACAATAATCTTTATATCACAGGGAAAACATTTTCGCAAGGCGACCTACCATTACAGACATTAGCCGGCGCATATAACCAGGCGTATAACGGAACATGCACCGGAACACGCGGCTACATCCTGAAATTCAATTCTTCCAATACCAGATTATGGGCTACATACATCGACAATGGAGCCAATTTTGAGCCTTTCGACATAGAATGTGGAAGAAATAACGATATTTATATTTGTGGAAAATCGGGATCAACTCTTACTTGTACTGGTATTAGCATTCCTTATGGCTCGGGATATTTGGGCAATTACACCAGTTCTTCGGCATCGCACAATTTCATTCTCCGCTTCAACAGTAGTAATGCCTTGACATGGTCAACATGGCTACCCGGAACTACAAACTCTACTGGCCGGGTTTGCGATATTACAATCAACAAAAGCAATGGAGATGTTTTTCTTGCCGGTGATGACTTATGGAGTGCTACATATACATTTTCAACGGCTTTGATTTCAGCCGGCATAACGTACATGGGTGCAGATGACATGTTTTACATGAAATTTACAAGCGCCAATGCTGCAGTACCTTCATATGGTAAATATTTTGGCGGTGCAGGATTTGATAAGATAAACATTGGTGCCATGAATGGAGATATTGAACTTGACGCCAGTGGCAATTTATACGTTACCGGGCATACATATAGTGCAAATTTTCCGCTTGTTAATCCGGGGGCATGTACTTATTACGATGGAACCATTAACGACGGAACTGGTATTACTGCAAACGTTGCCTCACAACAAGACGGATATCTTTTTAAGGTGAATAGCAGTGGAACAATGTCCTACTCTACATTTTTCGGAGGTGCTGGTTATACCAGTATGAAAAAATTAAAAAAAGATTCACACAATAATCTGTGGATTTGTGGAACGCAAACTGCTGCCGGACTTTCTGATGTCAGTAGAACAGGGTATTATAATTCCGCTATTGTTGGTTCAAATCAGAATGTGATGTTTGCACAACTTGGCACCAACGATAATTTGGAATGGTTGGGATATTACGGATTTACCACGGGTTATTCAGGCTACAGCGGCTTTGATATTTACGAGCCTGCATCGGATAGTGTTTATTTCTACCTGGCCGGAAATTTCAATCATATTGTAAATACCGGGGGCGGTTACCAATACTCAAGCGCTGTTACATGTGGGGGGGCAGCCCAATTTCGTAATTATTATACAGCATATGCACCTTTTTCAATTTCTGGAGCAACTTCGCTTTGCGCCGGCAATTCAACAACATGGACCGCAACATCAGGTGGTGGTGTATGGTCAAGTTCAAATACAGGTGTAGCCACCATCAATTCCTCCTCTGGTCTTGTGAGTGCATTGTCGGGTGGCACAACTACAATAAGTTATACACTAACCGTATTGGGCTGTGCTTATACTCTCTCAGCAACATTTACTGTAGTTGCTACTCCAGCCGTATCGGCTTCGGCTTCAAGCACTACAATTTGTAATGGTAATAGTACAACAATCAGTGCCAGCGGAGCCTCTTCGTATTCGTGGAGTCCGAGTGGTAGCGGTTCTTCATTCTCTGCTTCGCCATCTTCCACAACCACTTATACAGTGACCGGCACAA
>PHDB01000077.1 GCA_002842495.1 Bacteroidetes bacterium HGW-Bacteroidetes-6 | reverse complement strand
GCCACGCTGTCGAGAGCTTCCTGATAGCTCAATTTGTCGTCGTAATCGATATCTCCGTCACCATCGCGATCGGGGGTCTTTTGCCACATGAGTCCGGTTATATTGTCAGTGATGGTACCATCTCCATTGTCGGTATACGAAGGTTGATTGCCGCTATAGCTGGCATCTTGGCCGTAAAAAGCCGCACCAGGTGCAATGGAGCCAATCTGAACAGTAGTATCGTAAAACTGAGTTTGTTTTGTGTCAACAATTCTGTAAGTCTGAGCTTCTAAACAAGCGGTATTCAAGACTAGAATACAAGCAATAATGAAAAGTTTCATGATTTAAAAGAGTTTATTCAAAAGTACATTGAAGAGTATGTATTTGCAAATAAAATCAACAAGTCTATCAATTAATCATGTGAATAAGCGAATATATTCAGTCGGCATTTTCACCAGCTAAAAACAAAATCGATACCTCCTATTAGGTTGTTGGTAAAGTGTGAGCTAAAATATTCTTTCTCGTACATGAGGTACCATTTCAGTGCTTTTTTCTTATCGATTTTATATTTGCTGCCCAAAACATAACGGAAAGCATCGGGCTGGTATGTACGTGGACTCAACGAATACATTGGGATGTACAGCTCGGTTGAGAAGAAAGGTTCGAAGGGTTTCTTTCTGATGTTGTATTTAAGCGAAAGCTTTGTGCGGATATAAGGTTCCGATTGAAGTATGCTGTACACAGAGCCGAAATCCCGGCTGATATTTTGCTGAAAGCGACCAGTGAAACCAAAAGTGAGTCGATTTATATCCTGCTTGGCTGTAAATCCAATCGAAAACCGGTGCTGAAATTGATTGTAGGCGCCATCGGGCTCGTATTTCATAGAAAGTCGGTACGATGCGTCAGCACGTAATATTTTGCTGAATTTATACTCGATTTCATTTTCGATATAGTATTTCGAAAAACGACTACAATCGCTTGTCCAGCGAGCAGAAATTTCGCTGTTGAGGCTGAATTTTTTGCCCATGTCTTTTTCGGATATAGCCGAAAGCCATATGCCAGAATAAGTTTGCTGACCAGCTACCAAAATTGGTAACAGCAGAGCCAGCAAAACAAAAGCCATTTTATTCATCATCGTTGCTAAATGAATTTGTTGCATTATCGGCTGCATTCACATCGCTGAGATAGTAGTATATGATGAGACGTGCCGAATCGCGCAAAAAGTCTATTTTCCCAATTTCAATTTTCTGAACTTTAATTCCTGTTCTTTCCTCTATATCAGCAATCAATTCGGCTCGTTTTTCGGGTTTTATGAGTTCAATTTTCTCGTAAACAATCTCTTTTTCAGCTAAATGGCGCAAAAAGAAAACTTTCTCAAACAACCAAACAACTGCTACAATCCCAAAGTTGGTGAAAAGCAATTCGGCATAACTGATTTTTTTGTTCGAAAGCGCATTGATGACAGAAATGCCAATCACAATAAACAAATAGGTCATCTCGCGTATAGGCATGGGGTTGGTACGATATCTCAAAATTCCAAAAATGGCAAACAGACCCAAGGCAAAACCCAATTGCAATTTAACACTGTTTAAAAGAAAACATAGCAGGAAAACGATAATTCCAATCATGAGGTATGAAAAGAAATAATCTTTTCGTTTTGTATTGCTGTAATACAGACCCCGCGTTATAATAAGAGAAACTATCAGGTTGAATCCGAACCTGATAGAGAGTTCCAGAAAGTCAGACACATTTATCCAGTCCATATTAAGGAATGCGCCATCGCCAAATATTTTTGAAAGTATCATGATAGTGTTTTTTTATTGAGAAGAATGATTTTGGGTTTATACAGGTTGGGTCGCACATTGCTGTTGATGAGCGAACTGCCCAGAATATATTTGCTTATTCGGAATGGATGAATGCGCATTTTTCGCAGAAGATGTTCCATGGGTGTCATATGTTGTCCCGGATTCTTTTTTATTTCGCAAACAACCAGATTGCCAAGAGATATGCTTGACTGCTGACAACTGAATTCGGCATATGTATCGATGGTAATCCGCTCTTTCCATTCGCGGTTTGCAAGTGTTATGCGTTTGAATCGATTGCTGAGAATAGGAAGCAGTTCTTGTGTTGCAAAAGGGGAGTTGCTGCTGATGAAATCGGCTTCTTCGGCATTAAAACAGCCCATACTATTTTCAGTTTTTATCCGGCTTTTCAAAGTATTCCCTTTGTTATTCTTGAACTTGATTTCAAGAAATTTTGTGGATGAGTCAACATATTCGCGAACACGTATTTTGTATCGGTTTGCACGTTCTTTTACATGCAGATAATACATACAGCAGTCTGCCGTATCATAATATACCGTATGGTATTCCGAATTTAAAATATTATCACCTATTTGTAAGATTTCGTAATTTCCCTTGGCTTCCTGCAATAGCAACGATAATTGGTTGGTGTGTAAAATAAATTTCACATCAACCCTGTCCATCAACTCCACGGCTTTTATGTCTGTGAGGCTGATAGGACTGAATTCCTGCAAGAGTGGCTGCAATATGGCCGAATTACCTGACAATGATAAAATCCTCCAAAGATGTAGTGAGGTTGTTTTTTGTAAATTCGACTGTCTTGAAAATGGCGAATTTATTATCTTCGGATGTTTGTGTTGTGTCTTCGGAATAGGTGAATACAGTATATTTCCCTGGTTTCAGGTAGTCAAATCTGTAGGAGCCATCGTAGTTGGTCTTGAAGTCTTCGGAGTAAATGATATCATCGCCATAGATGAGATAAACATTGATTTCGCTTCCGTAATATTCTCCTAATTTTGTTGTGAGTTCTTGGTTGTAATCGAGAACATAGACCTTGCCTTCGATGGTGCAGTTTCCGCCAGGACCTTCTTCTTTGCTGCAAGCGGCAATTGCCAACAGCACAATACTTGCAAAAATGAATTTGAATTTCATATTTAGTTGGCTTTTATTAGTTTACGATTGGTTGATTGATCGATTACAATAATGTAAATACCGTTTTCGAGATTTGAGATGCCGGTTGTTTGCAGCCTTGTCATTTCAAACGATTTAAGTAGTTTCCCATCCATTGAGTAAAGTTGAACCGTATGCAAATTATTGTCGTTGATACCAATAGTAAATTCTGAATTTGCAGGGTTTGGATAAATGACAATTTCTGTCACGATTTCGTTGTCTGTTATTCCCATTCCAGCCATATTTTCATTTGAAAACGTTGGATACATGGTGGTGAATGAACCAGTTCCGTTGGGATAGCGGCCGGTTGAAATATCGCTGCTTTGAGCTGTAAACGAAATCTGATCGAGCAAATTTTTACCGGCATCGTTCAAGACAATCATTTCGCCAGCAGTTGAAAGTTTGAAATTGGCATGAAGTCCACTTTGTGTAGTATCGTTATCGGCCCAAACAATAAGATAAGCGTTGGCCGCAATTGTGGTGTCGGGGAATTGCCATTTGTATGGATCACCCATTTCGTCGCTGAGATAATATCCGTTGAGCGATATTGGCAAACTCGAATTATTGTAAAGTTCTATCCAGTCGTCGTATTCGCCATTTTGATCGGTTGCCGTCGTTGTATTCGATGCCATGAATTCATTGACGACCACATTGCCGTTAACCAAAATAGTGTAGAATTCGTATTCTGCTCTGGCTGGCGAAAAGCGTGCAGCATCATTGTTTTCGGCATAAATATAATACTGAATATCGCTGTTGTAAACCGGAATGGTTGCACCCCAGTTGCCATCGGATGCAGCACCATCGTTGTGGGAACCGTCGTCGAACATTTCCATCTTTTCGAATTTGTCCGAAACCGAGTAGCGATAGCCAAGATATACATAATTGGCATTGGTTATGTTAGCGTTAATGCTTACCGACGACATAGCTGAAACGGTTGACGGATTGTTTGTGATTGAAGATATGTCGGGTTGTGTCGCTGTAAACCATGAATTGCTGTTCAGAAAAGTTAGTCGTGAAGCCATCAATTCGCTGATACCAACCGATCCGGATGCAGTCGTGGAGATATTGTTCTGGAAGTCTGCATAGGTGTAAAATTTATTGGGGTCATTTTGTACAGCTGTGTCGATGTAAGTTTGTAATTCAACAGCCCGTGTCAGATACCATCCCGATGCAATATTTTCTTCCATGATGGTTTTCATGTGGGCTATGTACATTTTTTTCCATCTGTCTTGTGTCCAAACCTTATATACAACAGGATTATCGGTGCTGTTGCCAGCAAACGGATCGAGCTGTTGCATCTGTGTTGTGGTGAGGTTAACACTCGAAGGTCCTGATCCAAAGCGAACAAAAACTCCAAAGCATTCGTTCAGATCCCATTTTACATAATTGAAGCGGTTGGCCAGGTCGTAATAAACATAGAAGTTGTGTGTCATGCTTATTGGTGCATCCAGATTTACGAATCCTATATCAAAGGCCATTGCCCACAAATGCCGGTCTATATTATAAATTTCCTCCATCGATGAAGGTTGATTGTTAAAGGTGTCGAGTAAGTGTATAATATACTTCCACGAATTATCTATTTTACTATCGTAGAATTCAGGATAACAATTTACACTATCGGTTCCCATAAATCCCCAGGGTGTTGGAGGGCCCGAGAAACAACTCATGGGTGGGGGACCGCTTGGGTCGTCGCCTTCGAAAAATGGACGATTCTCGCTGTAGTAATGTTCGGCTGTGAAAATGTCGTCAACAACTTGAACATTGGTGTAAAGTCCGAATTTAGAGCCATTGATATACACATTTGCATATCCGGCACGCGATGCAGGCATATATTTACGAACTATTTCGTAGGCCATAACTTCCCGGACAAAGCTAGGGTCTTTAAAAACATTGGAGAGCTTTAATGAGTTGTAACCTTCGTATTCATTATTGTTGACATAATTGAGTTTGATGTTGAGCGGATTCTTGAGTTGACTGGCATTGTACGATGAGTTTCCTTTGTAACGAACTCCGGCACTGTCGAGTAAAACGCCATTGATGGTTATGTCGGCCAAAATGCGTTCATCGGAGTCAGCTGCCCGGAGCGAATCGAGTTTGTAATCCCAATTGACATCATAAAACTGTATTTCAATACTCGAAATAGCCGAGGGGTCGTAGAAGTTTTGGGCATTGATACGATGAAAAGAAAGCGTGGAGATAAGTGCAATCAGAAACAGCCCAATTAATGTTCGCATAACAAAATCTTTAAGATTTGGTAATATGGCGTAAAAATACAATGCGGAATGCATACTTGCAAATTTTTTTCAACGAAATGTGCAAATATGAGTATAGAGTGGGTAAATACATCAGTCGGGTGAGATTGTTTGAAAATTTTATTGTTATTGATTTTAGTAGAATTAGCAATGTATTAAATCGTAAATTTTCAGATTTGATATTTGTGTATCGTTTTGAATTTCAGGTGATTGCTGTTTTGGTTTGTTCCGATTCAGCAATCTTTACACAAACGTGCTAATTATCAATGTGTTAGGCTTTACATTTGCAATTGAGAAATCACTAACCTTTAAAAATTACAACTATGAAAAAGTCAGTTTTTGTTTTGATTGCAGCAATTGCATTTGCAGCTATGTCCTTTGTTTCAGCTCCTATGTGGGTTACTCATCACGATGCGTTGGGGTTTAAAATCAATTTCCCAGCAACCCCTACACGCACAGTTCTTTCTTCAACCGATCCGTTGGTGTTAAATAAGATAAAGCTTGAGCAAATCACCACCGGTTTTCCACGCTTTACTTTAATTTATGAGGAAAAAAGCGCTGCCTATGTGAATGTGAATAAAGTGCTTAACGATTTGGTCGATGCTCATTGTGCCAAAGTAAGTGGGACTATAGTATTTCGAAGTACACCTCGCGCCTGGAAACTGGGTACTCAAGTAACTGCAAAAATCGAGAACAGTGCTGGGCTAAAATGTAACATTCGCACTTTCATTAATGGATCTGAATGTGTTATTATGATTGTTGAACAAAACGGAACTTATGCTCCATTTTCAGATGTTTCTGAGAAATTTTGGGAGACTTTGGTTCTTTAGTATCAATTACATTTTAGTTTACTATATAAGGCAGTTGGTTTTTTAGTCAACTGCTTTTTTTGTCTCGTATTCAAGCAGCAATGTTTTTCAAAAATTAACTATGTTTGCACGTTCAAAATAGAATATTTGTAATTGAAAAATAGATTTTAATGGGACTTTTTAGACTTTGTGCATTCTCTGTTTTGTTGGTTGTGTTTTCTGCTTCTGGCAAAACTCAGGAGTCTGACAATGTGAATTTGCGTTCTCTTATGCAAGTTGGTGATAGCCTTTTTGAACGATGCGACTATGTTAACTCTTTGGTTGTGTATCAGAAAGGAGTCCAATTGTCGTACGAAGCCGATTCGGCTCATATTCTGGGTGAGTTTTATACAAGTGCAGGAATAGTGTACGATTATATTGGCGACTATACCAACTCTTTGTTTTACTATCAAAAGGCTTATTCTGTAATGGATTCGCTGGGTGATGCAAGGTGGAAAGCGGCTATATTGAACAATATAGGGGCTATATATTTCTTTTGGGAGAAATACGAAATTGCTCTCGACTATTATCGGCAATCGCTATCAATCGAAAAATCAATCAACAATAAAAAGGGAATTGGCCAGTCGTACGAAAACTTGGGAATTGTTTATCGCAATTTCGGTCAACCCGACTCTGCATTGGCTTATTATAAAAAATCGCTTGATATTAGTACTATGATGAAAGATAGTATTATGATCGCTACATCCTATAATAATATTGGTAATATTTATCTCGACCGGGGAAATGTTGAAGAGGCAATCAGGTGGTTTTCAGATGCATATCAGATTCAACTGTTGCTGTCCGATTTTTTGGGGCAGGTATTTTCGCTGAACAATCTAGGTCAGGCATATCGATTTGCTGGTGATTATACCAAGGCTATTGATCATTTCGAAAAAGCAATTGAAATTTCACACTCCATTCATTCAACACGCGACGAAGAATATGCTTATTCGGAGTTGACTAAAATAGCAGTACAACAAGGCGATTATAAGCAGGCATTCGAATATTTGCAAAAATCGATGGCGTTGAAAGACACTTTATTCAACGAGACATCTGCGACCAAGATGGCCGAAATGGAGTCGCGATACGAGCTCGATAAAAAAAATCAGGAAATTGAAATTAAAACTTTGCGAATTAAGGAACAGGACAGTCGGATCAGACGCGAGCGGGCTATTATGTTTTTTGTTGCAATTGGATTAATTCTGAGTATTGTATTCGGTGCAATTTTCATGTATTTGTATCGTCAGAAACGAAGCGCATATCAGGTTCTGCTTAAGCAGAATATTGAACTTGCCAGACAAGAATTGTTGTTGCACGAAAAGCGTGCTTTATCTGTCCCTTCTGTTGGTATTGTTGATATAGATCCGCAGGGAGTTGACGAAAAATACCAAAAATCTTCATTAACAAACGAACAAAAAGAAGCAATAAACGAGAAGCTGCTCGAAGTGTTGGAGTATGGTCGCATTTTCCTGCGACTCGATTTGTCGGTCGAAGATTTAGCTGAGCGTGTAGGAACAAATCGTCGTTATCTTTCTCAAGTTATTAACGAAATTCACGAAACCAATTTCAACAATTTTATCAATACATATCGTGTGAAAGAAGCCCGCCGATTGTTGCTCGATCCTGAAAAATCACATTTTTCGCTCGAAGGAATTGCTTCGGCTGCTGGTTTTAACTCCAGAATTTCGTTCAACAATGCTTTTAAGAAAATAACAGGTCTTACTCCTGCGTATTTTCAAAAAACAAATAAAAACATCAACTTAGATTAAGTGTTTGTTTGTTAGGCTTTTGAGATAAAACTCAAAATTGCAATTGTATTTTTAGAGATTGCAAAAACAGCAATGTGTTCCGATTGCTGATTTTAAACATATGCTTTCAAAAAATGTTAAGAATCATCACGATTTTTGTTTCGTGAGATTCACAATTTTAAAACGGACAACTATGAAAAAAATCTTATTTGTTTTTTTGCTGATGTTTATATCGGCTTCTTTGTTTTCGCAGTCGATGACCAAAAGGTGGTTAGCCGAATTCTCGGCGGGCAATACTTGGGACGATTTTGGTAAAGACCTGGTACAGGATGCCTCGGGAAATGTTTATGTTGCGTCGCAGATCGATAACGGTTCTAACCTTGATATTGTTTTAATAAAATACAATTCAATAGGCGAGTTGCAATGGTCACAAACTTTTGATAATGGTGCCGACGATATGGCTATTCGCGTACATCTCGATGCCGCTGAAAATATTTACGTTACAGGGAATACTGTTATGGGCAGTGTTAATCAGGTATTAATTCTGAAGTATTTTCCCAGCGGAAATTTGCGATGGCATAAAAATACATCTTCAGTTGCAGGTGCTACAGCAACAGCGTCCGATATAATTAATACGAATGTTGTAATAACAGGCTATAGCTATTCTTCGGCTACAGATGCAAATGTTTTAACAATGAAATACGATTCGGCAGGAACACTAACATGGGCGCAATCGTACGACCAAAGTGGTACTGTTTCAACCGATATAGAGAAGGGTTTAGATATTGCAATACGTGCAACAACAGGAGATATTTATATTTCAGGAACTGCAACTGTTTTGGGTTCGGCCGATTTTCTCGTACTAAAATATAATAGTTCGGGAGTTCAGCAATTTGCTACAACACGTGATTATTCTGTCTCGGCCGATAACGCAACATCAATTTCGATAGGTGGAGTGGGAACTGCATTTGCAGTTTATGTTACCGGAAGATGTTACAACACAACCATTGGTGAAAGTATGGTAACCATGAAGTTTTCTTCTACCGGGGCATATCAATGGGCTTCGGAATACAGTGGGAATAACGATATTGAAATAGCAGACAACTGTTTCTATGGTGGAAATGTTTATTCGATTGGTTACGATAACGCCGGTGCAGTGCCGTTGGATTTAGGTGCACATCTTGTGAAATACAACTCATCGGGCGTGGAGCAATGGTCAATCAAAACAACCAATTCTTATTATGCTATGTATGGAACCAATGGCATCGCTGTATCGGATGGGTATATGTATGTTGCCGATTATGCAGAAATAAAAAAAGTTGATATGGCTACTGGTGCATTTCTCGACTCAGTTGCCTTCATTGGTGGTACTATTTATGCTTTGTTGCCTGGAACCAATGGAGTTCTGGCTACCGGTATTAAATCGGATCATAGTGAAGTAATAACATTTGAAGTATGTACACCGGTTTCAATACTAACTGCAGGAAACGATACGATTTTTTGCCAGTACGACACCATTCAATTACATGGATCGGGAGCCGATACATACTTGTGGTCAACTGTTTCTTCTGTGGTAAATATTATTGATTTTACATCTGCAACCGCAAAAATTACCTCATCAACATCAGGTTACGACAACATTAAAGTCGAAGGAATAGATGTGAATGGCTGTCCATTAGTCCCCGATACGGTAAATATTCAAATATTAATTGCTCCAAGAGTATATGGGACTGAAATTGAGTATTTTACCCCAATAGAGTTTTGCTTGGGAGGGTATGTTAATTTGTATGTTAATGGAGATTTTCCAAGTTGTACATTCGATTGGTATAAAGATGGCGTATTTACCGGAATCTCAGATACAGTGCTTACAGTAACTCAGGAAGGGAATTATTACGTCGAAATATTCAGTGCTATTGCAGGCTGTACCAAATATTCTGAAACCGAAACAGTTTCTTTTATTTCTTTGCAAGACGATGTTTATTTGGGCAACGATACATCAATTTGTGCAAATATTCCATTTGCTATAGAGCCGGATATTACAGGATTATATCAGTGGAATACTGGCGAAACAACCAAAGCAATTGCAGTTAGTAATGCAGGAACTTACATCGTTACTGTTACTGTTCCGGGATGTGCAGGTTCAGTCGATTCATTAACAATCACTTCATTGATTGAGAACGAAACAGTCGATCTGGGACCTGATACTTCTGTGTGTTCAAATCATCCCTATACTCTTGTAGGAGAAGGAAATCATACAGCTTACCACTGGTCAAACAGTTCAACTGCAAGCTATTTGGATGTGAATTCAAGTGGCCTGTACTGGCTCGAAGTAACCAATTCAACCGGTTGTAAGTACCGCGATTCAGTTTTGGTAAATTATCGAGGCGGTGGATATGTTCAGGTGTTGCCCGATACAGTTATTTGTAGTAGTTCATCTGTTAACCTTCGACCTGAATACGTTTTGCATAAAACCGACAGCTTCAATTTCGGAGAAGATATCACCAGTCATTTCTATTCAAAAAGCGGAACAGTATCAACGCCGACCTCAACATCGACTATGTGTGGAAACGATAAAGGGGTGAATGTAGGATATACAGCAGGTTCCACGGGTTGGGTCGAAATCACTGCAGCTGTAGATCCCGGAACAAATATAGTGATGATTGAGTATTTGGTTAAAACAGCGAATAGCGGCACAATAGATATTTCAATTGACGGTATTTCGTTTGGATCAAAACCAATTGCTGCTTCCTGCGTTTCAGATACGCTGTTTTTTACAGGTCTTTCTGGTTTAACAGCCGATGGTGAGGTCGTGATTCGTTTTGCCGATAATATTGCAGGTTCCGATTTGAGTGGACGTTTTATTCTCAATAACATAAGTATTTATTCCGATTTTACTCCAACAGGTGGTTTTGAATGGACTTCGGCGGGTGGATTCTATTCAACTTCTTTAACAAACAGCGTTGTTCCTTCAGCAACCGAATATTATGTTTTTACCTATCAGGATGGAAGCTGCACCGGCTACGATACGGCAACCGTTTTGGTAGGATCGGTAGATCTTGGAGTTGATATCGAAGCATGCGTTGGAGATAGCATTGAAATTGATGCAGGGGCTGGATTTTTATCGTATCTGTGGAGCAATGGAGAAACTTCAAGAACAATTATTGCTACCTCGAGCAACGATTATTCTGTAATAGCTGTAAGTGCAGTATGCGGAACAGTTTACGACACTGTGCATGTTGATTTTCATTCAATAGCGGCACCCGATTTGGGCAACGATACAACAATCTGCATAGGAAATACACTATTGCTCGATGCCGGAACAGCAAATGGATACAATTGGAATACCGGAGCAACATCATCTTCAATTTCTGTCTCCAATTCTGGTGAATATACGGTGATTGTGAGCGATATGTATGGATGCGAAAATACCGATACGCTGCAATTAACGGTTAGCTCTTTGCCCATTGTGAATCTGGGCAACGATACAAGCGTTTGCGATTATTTATACATTGAAGCAGGAATACACGATTCGTATTTGTGGAGCGATAACTCAACATCCGATTTTATCGAAATTACCAGCTCAGGCAATTATTCTGTTACTGTTGCAAATGTTGTTGGTTGCGAAAGCGTCGATACTATTTCTGTGGTTATTGTAGCCAGCCCCATTGTTGATATCACTTCAGGCTTTTCTGTTTACAAAGATCTGGGAGTACCCGATATTATTGCTTGCGAAGGTGACACTGTCGAACTCAACGCTCAGAATGCTGGCTGCACGTATATGTGGAGTACCGGTTCTTCGTCGCAGATTGAATATGTTACTTCCAATGGTACTTACCGTGTCACAGTTACTGAAGCCACCGGCATGTGTAGCGAAATTGGTGATGTCGAAATTGCGTTTAACGACAAACCCGAAGCCGGTGCAACGTTAACTGAAGCTTCGTGCGGTTTGTCCGACGGTTCTGCTGCAATTCATGTTTCAGGAGGAAATTCTCCTTTTTTATACAATTGGTCTAACTCGGCAACTGTCGATAGCTTGGGAAATCTTTCAGCGGGTGTGTATTCCGTAATTGTTGAAGATACGTATGGCTGTCTCGATACCATTTCATTTACTATTACAAATCCAAATGCACCTATTGTAACTCCATATGTTGAATCGGTTTCATGTTTTGGTGAATGCGATGGATTGGCAGAAGCTTTACTTACCGGAGGAACAGCTCCTTTTAGCTATGTGTGGAGCAATGGCGATACTACATCCATTTCAGACAGCTTGTGCAGCAGTACTTATTATGTAACTGTAACCGATGCTAATAGTTGCGAGTCGATGGAGACTTTTGTGGTTGCTGAACCCGATATACTCCAAATAGCACTCTCGTCGATACCCGAAACATACCCGGGCGCATCCGATGGCAAAGCTTGGGTGCTTGTATCGGGTGGAACTGGCCCATACAACTATGAGTGGAACAATTCATCGGTTAACGATACTATTTCGGGCATTGCCGGAGGTTGGTATTATGTTACAGTGACCGATGCAAATGGTTGTTCTGCAACCGATTCAATTGAAGTTACCATAACTGTTGGCCTTTCTCAACTTGAATCAAAGATTCATATTTACCCCAATCCTTCTTTCGGAAATTATGTTCTTTTAGATGGTGTTGACACACAACTTATTAAACGAATTGAATTGATTTCAATCGACAGTCGAAATGTTGTTCTGCAAATTATTGATCACAAAATTGATTTGCACGGAGTTGACGATGGCGTTTATATTCTTCGGATTTTTAGTGACGATGAACTGATTCATCAAGAAAAATTAGTGATAGTTAAGTGAACTGTATGATGGGTTACTAAGCCGGTAGCAAATTGTTGTTGCCGGCTTTTTTGTGTAAAAAATAAATTTTCATGTAAATTTGGTGGAAAAATCGGATGAGATTTTTATTAACGTGCTTGTTGTGCATGCAGATTATGATTGTATTCGCTCAGCAAAACCAGCTGCATCAGTACGGAACTATTTATACCGATTGCGATGTAGATACACTTGCATTGTATGGTGGAACCGAAGAAGATTTGTGTGCATTTTTCGAGCAGCGGGTGCGACCAACACATCTAATGACTGGCGATAATGCAAATAGTTCTTTTTTTGTGGTTCTTAAATTGTATTTTTCGCCTTTGGGCTTGCTCGATAGTAGTGATTATCAAACTATAAGCAATGTATATCTCGAAAAAAGTATAAATAAATCGCTGGAAAAAATGCCCCCATGGTCTCCTGCTAAAAAAGATGGAGTTGCAGTTGCCTCGTATGTATATTTGCCGCTTACTTTTACCGATGCAGGAGGATGGTTCGATGTGAGTACTTCAAAAATGGGATATGCAGTACAAAAAAATCAAGGCTTCACTCCATTAAAAGCTTTATTGATGGTTGGAGTGATTGTGATTATTTATCTGGAAATGTTCGTGTGGTGATATTATTGCTGTAAATAGGGAACCTGAGTCTCTTCAATTCTGAATTTTTCAACAGTTTTACTTATGAAAATATCTTTTGTTTTTACAGCTGTGATGTAAACAAAGACGAAGCTTTTTTTGCGGGTGTTATTGAGTAGAAGAATTGACATGGGTTTGTAAATGGTGTCGCTTTGTGAGCCTGTATAAACAGCTGCCTTTTTCATGATAGAATCGCTAACATAGCCTGAGAGCAAGAATTTATCGGCAATAGATGTTGAATCGGTAAAACCAGCATTCACATATGATGAGCCGGGTTTTAATGTGTAACCAATTTTCCCTCCCAAAGCAATGTATGTCATCAGACCTTGATTGCGGACTATGGCGTTGGTTTCACTCATGCTTTCATTGAGCCCATTATATGTCATATCTCCATCCGATCCTGCAACAATAAACCACGACCAGTGTTGCGTGCTGTCTGGAATGCTGAAATTGATAACGGCACGGTTGTCTTTGTTTCTTTTTCCCAATACAATATGTTGCATAACAATCGATTCGGAAATAGTATCGATATGGTCAAGAATAATCTCGGTTTCATTGTACCAAACAGTGTCGGTAACGGTTTTCCAATACACCGTTGTATTGAAGTTTTGTGAAGCTTCCGAAGCTGGATATCGATACACTTTGATGTTCCCAAAACGCTTTCCTGCCAAAAATCCAGCCTGAGTTAGTGTGAAATAATAAATCCCACGATGTACAATATCAATGTTTTTTTTGCTGATGTGTGTAGGGTTGATTTCCTTGAAGATGTCTCCGGCTTCGTATTCCGAAAAAGCGACACTTCTAAGTGTTGCACTGTCGTACACGTTAACCTCAAATTCAATGCGGTCGCCCTTTTCGAGACCAAACCAAATAACTTCGCTGCTGCTATTGCGAATGCGAAACTCCATGTCGGCCAATATCACAGACTTTTGTGCTTGTAATAAGTTGCTTGCCAACATCAGAATGGTTAAAAGTAGAATTGTTTTCATACAAACTAGATTAATGCTTTTTGCAAATATCAAATTGAGGAATATGATGTTAATAGAGTTTTATTGTATAACACCAGCAGCAAATCTGAATCCGAAAAACCGGACGATGTGAAATGAAATTTTGACCCCAAAAAGAGGCGTCTGTTATGCCCCCCCTCTTCGATTAAATTCATTCAGGCTAACGAATGAGATTAATCGATTGAATGTAGTTATGAGCTTTGCCATCTAAAGCTCTTACCTGGGCTTTAATTGTATAGACACCTTCTTCTACAGGTAAACCATTGAAGTTTCCATTCCAACCCTTGTTCACATCTGTTGTTGTGAATATAAGCTGCCCCCAGCGGTTGTAGATACGCATTTCATAAAAATCCACATCCCATCCCATTCCAAACGGACGAAACTCTTCGTTTCGATTGTCATTATTGGGTGAAAAGGTGTTGGGGATATAGAATGTGTAAGTGGGTTTAATGGTAATTAAAGCTTCTGTTGAGTCAACGCAACCAACAGCATTTGTAACCAATAATGTAACCCAATACTCACCGGCTCCTAAATAGGTGTAGCTTGGATTTTGAACAACAGAACCAGTGCCGCCATCACCAAATTCCCATTCCCATTGAGTTGCCCCAATACTTTGGTCTATAAACAGGATAGTCGGGGCATCTTCGGTTGTAAGAGGAGGATCTGCAATAAACGATGCAATTGGTAGTGTCATTGCATTAATATAATTATTAAAAGTAAGAGAATCAACACAGCCATAATCGGTTGTGGCAACCAATGTTACTGAATACGAACCGCCAGTGTTGTATGTGTGACTCGGATTCTGAACTCCGGAATAATCTCCATCGCCAAAACTCCAATTCCAGAATGCAATATTACCTGTTGACATATCTGTAAAATCGACATTCAACGGTAAACAGCCACTTAATGGCTCTCCTGAGAACTGGATTATCGGTAGTGGATTTACATTTATAACAGCATCGGCAGTTCCCGAGCAACCTTGCGCGTCGGTTCCGGTTACAGTATAAGTTGTTGTTGCAGACGGAGAAATATTGATTGTTGCGGTATTTTGTCCTGAGTCCCAAGTGTAACCCACTCCCAATCCAGGCGAGGATGCGACAAGAGAAACCGATTCCCCCTCACAGATATTATCGACAGGAGGAGTAATTGAAACAGTAAGTCCCGGCATAAGAGTGACAAATACTGACGCCGTCCCGGTACAACCATTCACATCGGTTCCGGTTACAACATAACTGGTGCTGGCAAGAGGTGATTCACTAAATGATGTAGAAGTGCTTCCATTGTTCCAACTATAACTGTATCCACCTGAAGCACTTATTGTAGAACTGAATCCCACACAGATTGCATTGGGTGAAGCCGTTGCCGTAATTGTTGGCAAAGGATTAACCGTCACGGTGGTACTTGCTGTACCAGTGCAACCAAGCGAAGTTCCTGTGACCGAATAAGTGGTTGTGACAATTGGATTATCGCTAAACGATGTTGCGGTTGATCCCAAATTCCAAGTATAACTATTTGCTCCGGATGCAGTTAGAGTTGTGCTTTCCCCAGCACAAATGGCTGTTGGTACGGCATTGACTGTGACAATCGGAAGGGGATTGACAGTAACACTTATCGTAGCAGTTCCTGTACAACCAGCAGCACTAGTTCCTGTAACGGTATAGGTAGTTGAACTTCCGGGAGTAATGGAAATTGGGGTTCCCGATCCGCCGGAACTCCATGCATAGGTAGATGCTCCTGATGCCGACAGGCTGGTACTTTGCCCGGCACA
>PHDB01000008.1 GCA_002842495.1 Bacteroidetes bacterium HGW-Bacteroidetes-6 | reverse complement strand
GACTGCTAAGCGTTCAGTTGGTAAAAAACGGAATGACCCACGCTGTGATGTTCGACCGCTACGGAAATGTGCAACATCCGTCGGATATGCTTTACAAAAAGAATGTGCTTGTGTTGCGCGGGTCATTCAGACCCATAACTTATGTGGGTTTCGATATGCTAAAAACCAGTTCGGGACAATGCCGGCGCGATTCTTCGTTCGAACGCGAAAATACGGTTGTATTGTGCGAAATGAACATAAAAGCATTCGTAACCGACAACGAAGTGAACGAGCGCGATTTTCTCGATCGGGTCGATTTACTCAATGGTATGGGGCAGAATGTGATGGTAAGCGATTTTATGGAATTTTATAAACTTTCGCGCTATTTCGGCGCAATGAAGTTGAGTGCATTACGGCTGATAGTTGGCGCCAATACACTGATGAAAATATTCGATCCCGGATATTACGAAAAGTTGAAAGGTGGCATTCTGGAGGCAATGGGTATGCTGTTCGAAAGCGATACAAGGTTGTTGGTGTACCCGTTTTTGGACCCCAAAAGTGGCGAGCTCATTACAGCCGTAAACTTTCCATTACCATTCCATTTGCAATCGCTGTATCTATATCTGACCGACAACGAAAAGATAATCGGGCTTACGCAATTCAGGCGCAACATTTTGCATATTCATTCGCAAGATGTGCTAAGACGCATTAAAACCAACGATGCTACTTGGGAAAACGATGTGCCTGTGTTTATTGCAGAAGCAATCAAGAAGAAAAAATTGTTTCAGTAGCACTTGCTGAAGTTTGGTAAAGTGAAACGATGGCTTTTGTGTTAAAACGAAATTTATTTGCGGCCTTTGCAGATGGCTATAAACCTCAGGCGATTGTATTACAAAACAAAACTACTACACAAAGCAGCTAAGTATTTCGTTTCAGAAATCAAGACAGTTCCTTTATAAAAGCCTCAGCTCTGCAACAAACGAAAGAATTGACAGAGCATTCTTCGGGCAAAATGCGTATTTTTGCACCGATTTTCAGACATCACACACACTATGGATTACAATCATCGCGACACCGAGGCCCGCTGGCAGAAATACTGGGCCGAAAACAAGACTTTCAGTGCTGCAATCGACCCAAACAAGCCGAAATTCTATATTCTCGACATGTTTCCTTATCCTTCGGGAGCCGGCTTGCATGTTGGTCATCCGCTCGGATACATCGCTTCCGATATTTTTGCCCGCTACAAGCGTCACAAGGGCTTCAATGTTCTGCATCCCATGGGCTACGATGCTTTTGGTTTACCTGCCGAGCAATATGCCATCGAAACCGGTCAGCATCCGGCAATAACAACCGAACAAAATATTAAACGCTATCGCGAACAGCTCGATAAAATCGGCTTCTCGTTCGATTGGGATCGCGAGGTGCGTACTTCGGATCCGGCTTATTACAAATGGACCCAGTGGACATTTATCCGCTTGTTCAATTCGTGGTACGACAAAGCAATGCAAAAAGCCCGTCCGGTGGAAGAGCTTATTGCGCATTTTGAAAAAAGCGGCAACAGCGATATCGACGCTGCAACCACCTGCGATTTTATTTTTGATGCTATTCAATGGAAGGCGATGGACGAAGCTGCTCAGTCGGATGTACTGATGCATTTTCGCCTTGCATATTTAGCCGACACATTGGTAAACTGGTGTCCGGTTCTTGGAACAGTGCTTGCAAACGACGAAGTGAGCGAAGGATTCAGCGTTCGCGGCGGTCACCCGGTTGAACGCAAACATATGAAACAATGGTCGCTGCGCATCACGGCCTATTCCGACAGACTCATTGATGGTCTTGACCGTGTTGACTGGCCCGAAAATATCCGCGAAATACAACGCAACTGGATTGGCCGGAGCGAAGGCACCACCCTGCGTTTTTGGCTTGCCGACAACCCCGATAAACATCTTGAAGTTTTCACAACACGCCCCGATACAGTGTTTGGTGTTACTTTTATGTCGGTTGCTCCCGAGCACGAATACGTTGAGCTTCTCACCAAACCCGATTTCGCTGAGGAAGTGGAGAAATATGTAAAACATGCTCGCAACCGCAGCGAGCGCGAACGTATTGCCGATGCGAAAATTCCGAGCGGAGTTTTCACCGGCTCGTATGCAATCAATCCTTTCAACGGAAAAGCTGTTCCGGTATGGGTTGCCGACTACGTACTTGGCAGTTACGGATCGGGCGCCGTGATGGCTGTTCCGGCTCACGACAGCCGCGATTACGCTTTTGCAAAACATTTTGGACTGCCTATAGTGGAAGTAATCAAAGGCGGCAACATTGCCGAAGAAGCTTTCGAATCGAAAGAAGGAGTTTGCATGAACAGTGGTTTTATCGATGGACTGATTGCCCGCGATGCCATTGGCAAAGTGATTGAATATGCCGAAAAAAACGACATTGGTTACGGACGCATCAACTATCGTTTGCGCGATGCTATTTTCAGCCGCCAGCGCTATTGGGGTGAACCTTTTCCGGTTTATTACAAAAACGGAATTCCCTGCACACTTGACGAATCGCAGCTACCACTCGAACTCCCCGAAGTTGACAAATATCTGCCTACCGAAAGCGGTGAACCACCTTTGGCACGGGCTAAAAACTGGGCAACTGCCGAAGGATATCCCTACGAAACCGCTACTATGCCCGGATTTGCAGGCTCCAGCGCCTATTATTTCCGTTACATGGATCCGCAAAACAAGGATGCATATTTTTCGCCCGAAGCCGTAAATTATTGGAAAAGCGTCGATTTTTATGTTGGCGGAGCCGAACATGCCACCGGACACCTCATCTATTCGCGTTTCTGGAACAAGTTCCTCTTCGATTTGGGTTTGGTTCCCGAAGATGAGCCGTTCCGCAAGATGGTAAATCAGGGTATGATTCAGGGTCGGAGTAATTTTGTTTACCGCGTGAAACCCGAAGAAATGGCCGAATTTGTGTTATGGGAAATGATTCGTGACAAACAACTGGGCTTTGAATTCAAAAAAGACTTTCGTGAAGGAACGCGTCGTTTCGACTTCTATAGTGAGGACTCGAGCGTAATCATTGAGGTAAAACGCCGGGAGAATCTCGAAAAGTTGCTCCCGGCCTACACCAAATATGCACAGGAACATAATTTCAAGCTTCTCTTGTTCAGTATTGTTGATGTAATTCTTCATACCGACGAGGTGCTGGCAAAAATCAAACGCGCTTTGGCCGGTAAGGATGTTCCTATGCTCGAAGAAATTGAAGAGTGGGAAGAATCACCCATTTTTGTATCGGCCAATATTTACGGACGCGAGAACTATTCGTATCCGATACATACCGATGTAAATCTGGTCACAAATGATATTCTCGACTTGGAAGCATTCCAGAATTGGCGTCCTGAGTACAACAATGCCAAATTCATTCTCGAAGGCGACAAATATGTTTGCGGCTGGGAAGTCGAAAAAATGTCGAAGTCGAAATACAATGTTCAGAATCCCGACGATCTGGTTGAAAAATATGGTGCCGATACTTTACGTATGTACGAAATGTTTCTTGGGCCTGTGGAGCAATCGAAACCATGGGACACCAACGGTATCGAAGGTGTTTATCGCTTCATTCGCAAGCTATGGAGACTTTTTGTCAACGATGAAGAAAACCTAATCGCCACCAACGACGCCCCCAATGCTGCAGAGCTGAAGGTTTTACACAAAACCATCAAAAAAGTAACCGAAGACATCGAACGTTTTTCGCTCAATACCTGTGTGAGCTCATTTATGATTTGTGTGAACGAGCTTGGCGACCTGAAATGTCGCAAACGCGCTATTCTGGAGCCACTTACCATTCTTATTTCGCCTTTTGCTCCGCATATTGCCGAAGAGCTGTGGAATAAGCTGGGACATGTCGGATCGGTTTCACAGGCTGAATTTCCTGTTTGCAACAAAGATTATTTGGTTGAAAGTACGGTGAAATACCCTGTGTCGTTCAATGGAAAGATGCGCTTTCTGCTCGAAGTGGCTGCTGGTACAAGTAAAGAAGATGTAGAAAAGGCTGTTTTGGCAGCGCCCGAAAGCGAAAAATGGCTCGAAGGCAAAACTCCCAGGAAAATGATTGTTGTTCCGGGAAAAATTGTGAATGTGGTTATTTAGAGAATTTTTGCACCAAATCTACTTTTGCGTATAAAGTACCAAAACTCCGTTTTTTGTTATCTTTCGAGGTTTTCCTTCCTCCATATTCATTATCTTTGTTCATCCTAATCACAAAAAGAGACGACTATGGATATCAGCGACATCACAAAATCAGTTTCGGGCAATGGAAGTGAAATGAATATGGGTGATTTATTAGGTTCAACTCTGGGTTTGCTTCAGGGGCAAAGCGGAGGACTCGAAGGATTGATGGGTTTGTTTGCATCGAAAGGACTTGGAGACATCATAGGGTCATGGATTGGCACCGGAAACAATCTGCCTGTTTCTACACATCAAATCATCAATGTTTTTGGGGAAGACGCCATGAAAAACATGGCTACCAAACATGGAACAGATACCAATACCTTCATTTCAAAAATCACTGAGCTTCTGCCCAATGTAATTGACAAGCTAACACCCAACGGCAAAGTTACCGGAAGTGAAACATCGGGACTCAACATAGAAAGTCTGGCAGAACTTTTTGGAATTAAACAGGATTGAAAAGTTTACAATATTATGTTATCAGAGCAGAGACGTTGCATACAACGCCTCTGTAAAAATGCCTGCAGTGAAGCGGCTCCCACGGCATCCTATTCCCCAAAAGAAACAAAAAACATCACATGAGGATGAATACGACGAATCATAATACTATTTATATAGAAACATAACCAAAAGCATTTGTGTAGTTATACTGATTTCCACATGAGGGCAAAGAGCACCATTTGTACAAATAAACGGATTTGAACAAGGCATCTCAGGCACTTAGGTATTCCTGAGAAGCACCCTGTAAAAACGGGCAACTGTCGGGAAACAAGTGTATTCTGTCCATTATTTTTTGCCCGAGCTACAGTAGAACGTAGATTTGTTGCCTGAGTAAACAAAATGGCTTATTCATGGATAAACTCTAAGAATTGAAGCAAAATGGTTGGTTGTGATGGACCCGGATTGGTTCATTAGGCAAAACGAGAAGGCAGTTATCTTAAATCTCCCAAGTATTTAATATACTGCTTAAGCTGAAAGACGTGTTTCGTAATGCAACTTTGTTCGACTTAAAACGAATTTCAGCAAACCCTGTTTTTTGCGATCCTGCCTTATGGATTTTTCCGGGTCATCACAATAACATTCATCCAAATCCTGAAACATTAACAATGAAAAGAATAACAACGTTTATAGTTGTAGCTTTGTATTTGGCATTAGCATCATCGGTTTTTGCACAAAAAGACTCTATCCGATGGACTCCCGGCAGATGCATTCAATATGCAATCAATCACAGTTCCAATATCAACATTATTGAAAGTGTTTTGAGAACTGACAGCCTGATGGTCCTCCAGGCAAAGGCCGAACGTTTTCCAAACATATCGGCCGGTTCCGACTACAATTACTCGTGGGTTTCATCAACAAGCAACAGCACATCGTCAAACACCGAAAACATTAGCGCGAGTGTTAGTGCCAATCTTACGTTATTCAACGGACATCAAATAAGTTTAAATATTCGAAGGAACTTGCTTCAAATGGCATCCGACAGCATGAATCTCGAATACAATTATTTAATACTAGCCGAAAACATTGTAACCTATTATCTTCAATCTCTATACAGTTTAGAAGAATTGAAAATAAACGAAGAACAATTGCAGCTGGCCACCGAACAAACTAAAATAGCCGAAACAAAACTCGAACTTCAGGATATTATCCGTACCGACTATCTTCAGATTGCAGCCGATGAAGCCAACAACAATTTACAGCTTGTTCAAGCCCAAAACCAGTTCAACAGTTCCAGACTCAACCTGAACAAACTCATGCAGTTGTCAACCGATAGTGTAGTTCTGCTCATACCACCCGAAGAATGGCATACACAAACAAATCAATCTGTCAACAGCTTCGATTCTATTTGGCAACTTGCATTAAATTCCAGGCCAGAGCTTAAAATGGCACAAATAAATATTGGAATTAAAGAACAAGATTTAGCAATAAGCAAAGCAAATCGGCTACCGAATTTGAGTGCTCGCGTTTCTTCGGGATGGAATCAGGATTTACTCAGCACAACTGCAACCGGAAGAATCAATGCTTCGGCTGGTCTATCGCTCACCATTCCCATATTCAACAACAAACAAACAAGTACCAACATTGCTTTAAGCAAAATATATCTTGAAAATGAGAAAACAAGCTACGAATCGAGCGTGTACAACCTCAAAATTTCTATTGTAGAATTGATTCAGGATATTGTTGCCTCTCAAGCAGAACTAGAATCGGCATCGGTGCAGCTCAATCTGGCAATTGAGTCGTACAATGCAGCTCTTGAAAGTTTTTCCATTGGGAAACTACAAACAATTGAACTTCTTATGCAAAAAACACAGTTAAACACAGCCCGACACAATGTTCTTAAAGCAAAATACAACCTGATTTTATCAGAAATCATTTTGCAATTGTACACCAACTCATGGACATTTATTAATTAATCAGAAATGAAACGAAAAACAATAATCCGATTATCCATTGCTGCAGTTGTTATAATTGTTGCAATCATACTGATATCGGCGCTTGGCAAAACCAGCAAAACAGTAAATCTGAAAACAGTGCAAGTAAGCCAAGGCGACATCGAAGTTACTGTAACTGCAACCGGGACTGTTGAGGCCATCCAAACCGTTGAAGTTGGAACCCAGGTAAGTGGTGTTATCGACAAGCTGAATGTTGATTATAATTCTGTAGTCAAGAAAGGCGACTTGCTTGCCGTGCTTGACACAAAACCATTGCAAATCTCGCTTTCGCAATCATCGGCACAACTCGAAAGTGCAAAGGCTGAGTATATTTATCAAAAAGCATGTTACGATCGCGAAAAAGCATTGTTCGACAAAAACCTATCAACACGGAGCTCGATTGAGCTTGCCGAATACAATCTTGCCCGATCCAAAGCATCGCTCAATTCGGCCAATGCCGATTACCAGAAAGCGGCAACCAACTTAAACTACGCATATATTTATTCTCCTATTGATGGGGTTGTTCTTGACCGCCAGATTGAAAAAGGGCAAACGGTAGCAGCTAGTTTCAATACTCCAACATTATTTACAATTGCAAACGACCTCACAAGGATGAAAGTGGAAGCCAATATAGATGAAGCCGATATTGGATCAATCAAAACCGGCCAGCCCGTTGAATTTACCGTTGATGCTTTCCCTGATGAAATATTTACAGGAAAAGTTGCCGAGGTTCGGCTCAATCCGGTTACCACATCGAATGTTGTTACCTATATAGTCATCATCAATGCACCCAATCCCGAAAAGAAACTTATGCCCGGGATGACTGCAAGTATTGAAATAGTAACCAACGAAGCCAAGAACGTGCAACTCGTCGCAGCTGAAGCATTGCAATTTTCACCAACCCAGACTGAGTTGGCAACTTATATCGAGCAGCTCACCGAAAAAGAAAAAGCTGAAATGGAACAAATTGTAACCGATTATTTCAGCCGTATTTTAGATAAAAATAATAAGCAAAGCTATGTTTGGGTGAAAAGTGGGAACATTATTAAGCCTGTTGCGGTCCAATCCGGTATTGACAATGGGATTTTCGTTCAGATTGTCAAAGGAAACATTTCTGTTGGCAATGAATTGGTTACCAATTTTACAGAGCAAGAAATTACAACTACAGATAGTAATGGCAGCAGCCCATTTATGCCAACACCTCCCAAACACTAGTTGTTATGAAAAGTGAGATTATCAGAGCCGAAAACCTAAGCAAGGAATACCACCTTGGCGAACAGGTTGTTCATGCACTCAATGGGGTTAACATTGCAATTTGCGAAGGCAGCTTTGTGGCAGTAATGGGAGCCAGTGGTTCGGGTAAATCAACCTTCCTAAACATGCTTGGTTGTCTCGATGAGCCCAGTGGTGGAAAATATTTCCTCAATGGCATCGACATCGGTTTATTGAGTAGAAAAGAAAGAGCTGCTATCCGTAATCAAAAATTGGGTTTTGTTTTCCAATCGTTCAACTTGCTTTCGCGAACATCGGCATTGGAAAATGTCGAACTGCCTCTACTTTATTCAAAAAACAAGATGAGTGTTGCCGAACGAAGCGACAAAGCCAAAGCCATGCTCGAACTTGTTGGTCTTTCCGACAGAATGAAACATGTTCCAAGTCAACTTTCAGGAGGACAACAACAACGAGTAGCAATTGCCAGGGCATTGGTAAACGACCCCATTTTAATTTTAGCAGATGAAGCCACTGGTAATCTCGATTCAAAAACATCAATCGAAATCATGGAGCTTATGACACGATTGAATGAAAAAGGCATCACCATTGTTTTTGTAACTCACGATGACGAAATTGCAGATTGGATGGGCCGGAAACTTGAATTTCGCGATGGAATTGTGCTCGAAGACATCATCTCAACCCCAAAACCACAAGGAATTACATCATGATAAACCTGCGTCTGCTCGGTCGAATAGCGCTGATGGCATTAATCAGAAACAAACTGCGCACATTTCTAACGATGTTGGGAATCATCATTGGTGTAGCATCTGTAATTGCCATGCTGGCCATTGGACAAGGATCGAGTCAAAGTATTAAAGACGAGGTTTCAGGCATGGGAACCAATCTGATTATGATTATGCCCGAATCACAAAGGATGGGTGGAGTATCAATGGGAAATTCGTCTGCAAAAAGCCTGACAATGAAAGACGTGGAAACCATTAAGCTGCAATGCCCATCGGTTGGGAGTGTATCCCCGCAATATATGTCGTCGGGGCAAGTGATTTACGACAACCAAAACGCTCCAACCTCTATTTATGGAGGAAACGAAACTTACTGCGATATTAAAAACATTAAAGTTGAACAGGGAAGAATGTTTAATGCTGCAGAAGTAAAAAAGGCTGCAAAAGTATGTGTAATTGGGACAACAGTACGCGACAATCTTTTTACCGAAAACGTTAATCCGATTGGGAAACTGATTCGATTCAATAAAATACCATTCCGAATTATCGGAATTCTTGAAACCAAAGGTCAAAGTACATTCGGACAAGATCAGGATGATTTACTCCTGGCGCCTTACACTACAGTACAAAAACGAATACTGGCCATCACGCATGTTCAAACCATTTTATGTTCAGCAATCGACGCAAATTCAAGCGATGCAGCCGTTGAGGAAATCACAAAAGTGTTGCGTCGAAATCACAAATTAAAAGCCGAAGATGAAAACGATTTTTCGGTTCGATCACAGGAAGAACTTCTCAACATGTTTTCATCGATTACCGGTGTTCTCACTATACTTCTCGGAGCTATTGCAGGAATCTCGTTGCTGGTTGGTGGTATTGGGATAATGAATATAATGTATGTTACGGTAACTGAAAGAACACGCGAAATAGGGCTTCGAATGGCTATTGGAGCGCCCGAATCGCAAATTATGATTCAATTTCTAACCGAAAGCACTATACTGAGTGTGTTTGGCGGCATCATCGGCATTATTCTGGGCATTGGAGTATCGACAATAGTATCAAATATTTTTAATTGGCCCGTATTTGTTTCATCCGGTTCAGTATTTCTATCGTTTGGAGTTTGTGCAGTTTTGGGAATATTTTTCGGGTGGTCGCCTGCTCGAAAAGCTGCCGCAATGAATCCGATTGAAGCTTTGCGCTACGAATAACTGAGTCCAGTTCAATATCAAAAAAAATTCTGCAATCTATGGTTAAATTCATTTTTCGATTCACACTGGTTTTATTGTTTTTCTCAGGAACTTCAATAAAGCTTTGGAGTCAACAAACACATAAGTTCAACAGTTTAGGGAGTTCTTGTTACTTCGAATACATTTGCTTTGCAGCAAACAATGATTATGATTCCCGAAACCGCCCGTTTATTTTTATACTTGGAGAGGAAAGTACATCGGCGTTCGATGCATGGACACACGATTCGCTCAAAAACAAACCTACGTTTTGGCACTATTTTATCACCTATATGCCCAACCGAGGAGGCTCTGCTTCCGAGAAACTTAATTGTGTTGATGCTTTGGCCAGCCTTCTCACTTCGGGTTTCATCAATGGTAGAAACAACGTGTTTCTGTTTATTGGTGATACAAGTATAAATGAGGCTGATATTAAAGCAAGCGGACTGAGTTCAATTTTTAACAACATTAGACTCACACATGTCAACAAAACAAACAATGTCGAATCTTCGCAAGTAGAAGATGATTTCAACGAGAACCGCACTTACTATCACGAAGATGAAGTTGTGGAAGAAGAGTACGGTACTTTCTACGTAGAAGAAAACTCCAACAACAACTCCAACAACAACAATGCTGACAGAACAATAGCAAAGAAAGTATATTTTGGCCCTCCAGCAAAATTCGATTATACAATAACCGGAATTGTGCGCGATGTTGCAACAGGAGAAACATTGCCCTATGCTACAATATTTGTAAAAGGAACCTCCATTGGTGTTTCTACCAACGCCGACGGTTTTTTCACCATACTAAAAGTTCCATGCGACACCAATGTATTGGTGGTTCAATATGTAGGCTACGATAAATCAGAAACTTATCTGACGCCTCAAACCCAACAACGGAACCTCATCATAAGCCTTCGGTCGTCGCAATTTAATCTTAAAACAGTATCAATTTTTGGTTCACGCGACGAGTTGGTGCTGGCAAACAAAAACGATGTTAGTATTATTAAACTTACGCCTAAAAAACTCGATCAGCTTCCCGGTATTGGCGAAAAAGACATCATGCGTTCTTTTCAATTAATGCCTGGCATCAGCGCATCAAACGAATCATCGTCGGGCTTGTATGTGCGTGGTGGAACACCTGACCAGAATCTGGTTCTTTACGATGGATTTACGGTTTACCATGTCGATCATTTGTATGGTTTTTTCAGTGCATTCAATGCTAACGCAGTCAAAGATGTGCAACTCTACAAAGGTGGCTTCGAATCGCGCTTCGGAGGCAGGCTTTCGAGCGTAACAGAAATAACCGGCAAAGATGGTAATCAGAAACGATTTAACATGGGTGTCGATTTAAGTCTTTTAAGCATAAATGGGTTTGTTGAAGTTCCTTTCGGAACAAAATTTTCTTCAATTATCACCTACCGAAGATCCTACAAAGGCGCATTGTACAATCTTATTTTCGACAAGTTTAATAAAAACGACAACACAACCGATGAACCAATAGCAGGACCTGGAGGAACCCGAACTCAGGAGACAAAAGTGACATCGTACTTTTACGATTTAAACGGCAAATTCACCTATCGTCCAACAACACGCGATGTAGTTTCACTCAGTTTTTTCAATGGAACCGATAAACTCGACAACAGCTCGTCGATGAATGCACCCATGTTTGGTTCATCAAATTCGGGATTCAGCATGAGTTCAACCGACCTGACAAACTATGGAAACATTGGGAGCAGCCTTCGGTGGTCACGAAAATGGACCGATAAGTTTTATGGAAACAATGTTTTAAGTTATTCAAACTATTACAGCGACAGAGATCGTTCGCAGGAACGCCTATCGGTGAGTTCCGATGACGACACAACAACAACAAACAATGGTATTTTCGAAAACAACAACTTGCGCGACTTCAGTTTCCGCAGCGAAAACCAATGGGATATATTTCATTTTAGTCAGTTGCAGTTTGGATTTTTTGGCACATACTACGATATTCAGTATTCGTATGCACAAAACGATACATCTACTGTACTCGACAAACACAATCAAGCTTTGTTGACGGGGGGTTACTTACAAACCAAGTTACAGTTTTTTGGCGACAAGTTGCTTATTTTACCCGGAGTAAGAGCCAGTTGGTTCGAAACAACCAACAAGCTTTACTACGAGCCTCGGGCCTCGTTATCTCTAAGCTTAACGAAACGAATCTCTCTAAAAGCAGCCACAGGTCGCTACTACCAATTTGCAAACCGTGTTACACGCGAAGACATTATGTCGGGAAGTAAAGACTTCTGGCTTTTGTCCGATGGAAACAACATCCCTGTGAGTTCAGCCGATCACTATATTGCCGGTCTTGTGTTCGAAAACAACAGTATATTATTGAGTGCTGAAGCTTACTACAAAAAATTGAACAATATTACCGAATATTCGCTGCGATTCAACCCCAGTCCGGTGGGTGTAAGCTACAACGAAAACTTTTTCAGCGGACAGGGTTATTCACGTGGTATCGAATTTCTGGCACAACGAAAAAGTGGCAAATTGAATGGCTGGGTAAGTTATACTTTAGGTGAATCCCGAAGCCAGTTCGATGTGTATTCCGATAAGTATTTTGCTGCCAACCAAGATGTAACCCATGAATTCAAAATGGTGTTTTTATACTCGAAAAAACGATGGGATTTTTCGCTCACATGGATTTATGCGACAGGGCGCCCATACACATCTCCATCGGGAGCTTACACTATCACTCTGCTCGATGGGACAACTCAAGATTTTTATACCGTAACCGACAAAAACATGCTTCGTCTGCCCGATTATCATCGTTGCGACATTGCAGCAACATACAAGCTGCTCAAAGGTGTAAAATCCGACACCAAACGCCGCGAAATCGGAAATTTAGGATTCTCGGTATTCAACCTCTACAATCATAAAAATGTATGGTATAAGCAATTCACCATCGAAGACGGTGGAATCATCGAAACCAATGTCAACTATCTTGGCTTCACTCCAAACATTATTTTATCTCTAAAACTCTGGTAAATGAAAACTTCACCTATTATTTTAAACGGATTTTTGATTTTGGTTTTGCTTGTTTCATCATGCAACAAAAACAACGAAGCAGCCTTCACCGATACACCCATAGTGGAAGCATATCTGCAAAATGGGCATTATTTTTCAGTGAATATTTCGCGACAAATACCTTTCTCGCCAAATGTAGCCATATATTCATCCGACGACATCGATAATCTGGAAATAATCATTACCTGCAACGGAATATCCTCAGTTCTCGAGGCTGTTGGTGGAGGTATATATGCCGATAGTTCCATCATTGTTACCGAGGGAGATGAATATACGCTCACATTTACTTATAACGACAAGACAGTACACGCCTACACTTACGTTCCCACAAAACCTGTAAATGTTACTCAATCGGTTACTTCAATAACTATGGACAAAATGGACAGCACATCGGGGCCTCCGTCGGGCTCAATGCCCGACCCAATTCAGATTAACTGGGACAATACAGATGAAAGTTATTATTTAATTGTGGTTGAAAATCTTGAATCCGATCCGGAACCCATCCGCGATTTTGGCGACGATGGAGATGCTCCTGAAAGAATCTTTCGAAAATCACCAACCAATTCTTCATATGAAGAAATTAACCCCATAGAATTTGAGTATTTTGGTACCTACCGTGTGGTATTGTTTCATGTTCTTCCCGATTATGCTTCATTGTACGAACAAAACAGCACCAGTTCGCAGAATTTAACTAATCCTTCAACATGCATAGAGAATGGATATGGTATTTTCACTGGTCTGAACTCAGACACATTGTATATTGAGGTAATTGAAAATTGAGAGAATTTTAAACTTAAACAGCAATCCTTTTTAGGGCTGCATCCCTTTAACGTTTTCTGATATTCACAACAAATTCAATCAATACAATAAAAAAGAAGGTTGCAGCAGCCTGATATAGTGCGACTCTTAATGTTTCTAAAAAATGGCTGATACGAAGTGCGTCCAAATAAAAAACAATAAAGCTGTGAATAAGAATTGAAATCCCAGCATAACTAACAAACCACTTCCAGCCCAGATCAGCCACACCAGGTTTAATCCCCGTTTCGAATTCGCGTTTTGAAACAAGTGTACGAAGCAAAATGGGCCGGGCAAAGCCAACGGCAAGTGTGGCCGCCGCATGAATTCCTCCTGTATTGACAAACATATCAACCGAAAAGCCTGTAAAAAAAGCCAAGACAAGCAATAACCAGGCAGGTGTTTCAAATGGCAGCAATAAAATAAAAAACAAATAAACAAACGGATTGATGAAACCAAACAAGTTCATATAGTTAAACACCAGCACCTGTAAAAGCATTACAGCAAAAAATCGGATAATATTGGAAACAATGAGTTTATTCATCGGGCAGATTCTTCATTTTTTCCAGTTCTTCGAGTTCGTCTTTAATCAAATTGCGGATAATATAAACTGTCGACAGATTCCCAAAATCGGCAGCAATCCGAAAGCGAATGGTATAAAAAGCCCTCGTAGCATCGGTTGAAATATCGGAAATATAACCCACCGGTATTCCTTCGGGAAAAATACTACTATAAGAGCTCGTAACCAAAGTATCTCCAATTTTCACTTTCACATGCAGTGGAACATCGTTGAGAATTGCATAATTGTAGTTTAATCCATCCCAAACGCTGGTGCCAATAGCACCTTTGTTTTTTACCTGAGTGCTGATGATTACTTCGGAATGCAAAAACGATTTCACCAAACAGTAATTTTGCGAAACATGTTCAACAACTCCAACTACACCTTCGGGCGAGTAAACACCCATTCCTTCTTCGACTCCCTGATTGTAACCTTTATCGAGAGTCAAATAATTGTTTCGATAATTGATAGTGTAGTTGATGGCATTAGCCGACATATATTCAAATTCCTGACGATAGAGAGTATCGTTCACTGTAAATTCGCGCTGGTCGGAAATGATATACGAACTTTTCAGCCGAGCCCTGAGACGCATATTTTCCTCAATAAGTTTCTTGTTTTCTTCGCGCAAATTAAAAAAAGAAACCACATCGGAGCGCACCGACAGAATGCTACTGTTGATTCCCATAAAGAACTGGTAAAACGCAGCATTGTGGTAAGTGCTTTTGTTTACTGTAGCCAGCAAAGCCAGCATCTCGAGGAAAAGAAACAGCAACAGTATGCGAATACGCTTCAGGAAAATAAGCAGATTCCGCATAGCGCTTCTGGGTATTATTTAATCAGGAATGGGAATTTGTCGAAATTTTTCAATGCAATTCCGGCACCACGGGCAACCGCACGCAAAGGATCTTCGGCAACATGAACCCTGAGCTTGGTTTTTTGTTCGATACGTTTGTCGAGACCACGAAGCAACGAACCACCACCAGCCATATAAATACCGGTATTAAGAATATCGGCCGACAATTCGGGCGGTGTATTTTCGAGTGCATTCAGAATAGCTGCTTCAATTTTGCTGATGGTTTTGTCAAGAGCCTGAGCAATCTCGGCATGCGAAACCATTACCTCGCGAGGAATTCCCGACAAAAGGTGACGTCCATGAACAGGAAAATCGGGTGGTGGATTATCGATCTCGGCCATGGCTGCTCCAACTTCAATTTTTACACGTTCTGCTGTGCGTTCTCCAATGCTCAAGTTGTGAGCTTTACGCATGTATTCTTCGATGTCGGCATTGAAATCGTCGCCGGCAATACGAATACTTTTATTGCTAACAATACCACCAAGAGCAATAACAGCAATTTCGCTGGTACCTCCACCAATATCAATAATCATGTTTCCGGTAGGTTCAAGAACATCGAGTCCAATACCAATAGCAGCTGCCATGGGTTCATGAATCAGACGAACTTCTTTGGCGCCGGCTTGTTCGGCCGAATCGCGCACCGCTCGTTCTTCCACTTCGGTGATGCCACTGGGAATACTGATAACCATTTTGAGCGAAGGCGGAAACAGAGGCTTACGCGTGTAAATCATTTTGATAAGCTCACGCATCATGTGCTCGGCAATCATAAAGTCTGCAATAACACCATCACGCAATGGACGGATGGTTTTTATGTTTTCGTGCGTCTTGCCATGCATAAGCATAGCTTTGCGCCCCACAGCCATAATTTTATTGGTTGTACGATCAATAGCAACAATCGAAGGTTCATCAACCACCACTTTATCGTTATGAATGATAACGGTGTTGGCCGTACCCAGGTCCATCGCTATTTCCTTCGTCATGAAATTAAAAAGTCCCATAGTCCTGTGAGATATGATTAATGTTTAAAGTGTCGGTTTCCGGTAAATAAGAGCGTAACGTTATTATCGGAACAATATTTTACCGTATCCTCGTCGCGGATTGACCCCCCCGGCTCGGCAATGGCTTTCACTCCGGCTTCGAAAGCTATTTCGACGCTGTCGGCAAATGGGAAGAACGCATCGGAACACAAAAAGCTCCCTGTTGTATCAAATCCAAATTTCTCTGCTTTTTCAATCGATTGTTTCACGGCATCAACACGATTAGTCTGACCAGTTCCACTTCCAATAAGCATTCGGTCTTTTACCAACACAATTGCATTCGATTTGAGGTGTTTAACCACTTTCATTCCGAATAACATATCGTTCATGTCTGCACTCGAAGGAGCTGAACCTGCTTTAAGTGTCCAGTTTTTGGGATTTTCAGTCAAGGTATCGGTTTCCTGCCAGAGGTAGCCAAAAGAGAGTTGTTTAACCATTGATGTTGCCCGCGGGGTTTTGTTCAGGCGAACAATTATACGGTTTTTCTTTGCAGTTAGTTGCGCTAAACCAATCTCGTCGAAATCGGGAGCAATAAGTACTTCGAAGAAAAATTCACTCAATTTCATGCAAGTTTCTTCATCGAGCTTGCAATTGAAAGCAACAATGCCACCAAAAGCAGAAACAGGATCACAGCTAAGGGCTTTCGTCCAAGCGTCAATTGCAGTTGAAGCAGAGGCAACTCCGCAAGCATTGGTATGCTTCACAATTACGCAGCTGTTATCATCAAATTCGGCCAGCAAATCGAGGGCACCGCCAATATCTTGCAAATTATTGTATGAGAGTTCCTTGCCGTTTAGTTTGGTGAGATATTCATTCATGTTTCCGTAGAAACGGGCTTTCTGTGCTGGATTTTCGCCGTAGCGCAATTCGCTTCCGTTGTGGAGACTTATTTTCGTAGCTTCAACATCGTGGTTGCTGTTCATCCAGGTGAAAATTTGCGAATCGTAATGCGACGACACTTCAAAAGCGCGTGCAGCAAATAAACGTCGTTGCTCAGCTGTGGTTTCACCACTTTGCAACATTTCGAGGAGGTTGGAATAGTATTCTTTCGACGGAACAATCACCACATCGTTGTAGTTTTTGGCTGCAGCACGAATGAGGCTGATTCCGCCAATGTCTATTTTTTCAATCAATTCGGCTTCTTCGTTGGTTTTCTTGAGGGTTTCTTCGAAAGGATACAAATCGACAACCACCAAATCGATTGCGCGGATATTGAATTCTTTGGCTTGCTCCAAATCGCCTGGGTTATCGCGGCGATACAAAATTCCACCAAACACAGCAGGATGCAAAGTTTTTACACGACCGTGAAACACAGGCGGATAACCAGTAAGCTCGGAAATATCGGTAACATTCACTCCGAGTTTGTTGATAAAATCAGCTGTTCCCCCGGTGGAGTACAATACAACACCCAATTCGTTCAGCTTTTGAATAATTGGTTCAAGACCCGTTTTGTCGAAAACGGAAATAAGTGCAGAAGTGATTTTTTTGGTGACCGGCATGATACAGAAAAGTTATAAAGCTCGAATTTTCAGGCCGCAAAGGTACGTTAAAAATACGGATTTGGGAGAATTTTCTGAGAGCAGAAAAGATGACATAAAAATTGGGTCTATTGAAGTAAACACCAGATTTCATGAACCGAAAGCATAAATTATCAGCCTGATTAGCTTTCCTTTAAAAACTCCGGATGCGAAAAATTTAATCTTTCAGCGCTCCAATCAGTTCCTTCACATCCTTCACGCCATGACGTTGGCAGTAATCATCAAGTCCTTGTACAATCTCTTCTGCAATAGAGGGGTTGATAAAATTGGCAGTGCCTACCTGAATAGCTGTGGCTCCAGCCAATATAAATTCGACAGCATCGGTTGCATTCATGATACCGCCAAGTCCAATAATGGGAATTTTCACAACTTTCGAACATTGCCACACCATACGCAATGCTACGGGTTTAATAGCAGGACCTGAAAGTCCACCTGTAATAGTTGACAATTTCGGCTTTCGTGTCTCGGCATCAATGGCAATTCCCATCAAAGTATTGATTAGCGAAACCGAATCGGCTCCGTTGTCTTCGGCGGTTTTGGCAAAATCGGCAATATGAGTCACATTGGGCGAAAGCTTCACCATGAGGTGTTTGTGGTAAACAGTACGAACTTCTTTTACTACTTCGGCAAGCGAAGGACAACTGGTGCCAAATGCCATTCCGCCCGATTTCACATTGGGACAACTCACATTAAGTTCAATAGCGGGAACTTCGGCAACGCTGTTGAGAATTGCTGCTGCTTCTACATAGTCTTCCACTTTAGAGCCAGCCAGATTGACAACAATATGCGATTTGTAATGTTTAATGTTTGGCAGAATATCATTGATGAAAGCATGCACACCTTTGTTCTGCAAACCTACCGCATTCAACATTCCCGAAGCTGTTTCGGCCATACGCGGATAGGCATTCCCCTGTCGGGGTTCAAGCGTGGTTCCTTTTACAATAATTCCACCCAGCTTGTTTACATCGAGGAAATCGTCGAACTCGAAACCATAGCCAAAGGTTCCACTGGCAGTCATCACCGGATTTTGAAGTTCGAGATTACCAATATTTACACGCAAATCAGCCATGGCAAACAGGATTATGATTCCAGTCTTTCAACTCATTCACCTCAAAAACAGGACCTTCCATGCACGCACGAACATTTCCTTCGTGAGTGCTAACAGTGCAACACAAACACGATCCAATTCCGCAAGCCATCATATTTTCGAGCGATACTTCGCAATGAACACCTTTTTCCGAGGCCAGTTTTCCGATGGCTTTCATCATAGGTTCGGGACCACAACAATATACTTTCGAGAATTGAGTCAATTCTTCCCCAAACCAACGATGCGCCGTAATCATTCCCTTGTCGCCTAGCGAGCCATCTTCGGTGAGAATAGCAACTTGTGCCAGATTGGTATATACTTCGGGACGCAAAATATCGGCCGAGGTTTTTCCACCAATAGCCACATAGCAATCGGCACCCAATCTTTTTAACATGCGCGACAAATAAAGCATAGGGGCAACTCCACATCCACCACCAGCCAACAGTACTTTTTCGCCGGCACGTGCAAGCGAAAAGCCGTGTCCAAGGGGATAAACCACATCAACGGTGTCGCCAGCTTTAAGTTTGGCAAGTTTGGCTGTTCCTGCGCCAACAATTTTCACCATCATGTCCAGTGTCAGTTTCTCCGCATCAACATCGTGCACCGATATAGGTCGGCGTAAAAAAGTGTCGGGACTTCCTTCCACCAATAATTCCACAAATTGACCCGGTACTATTTCCGGATATCCGCTTGGCAGCTGAAGCGTAAGCACGAAATGCTTCTCATTCAACCAAGTGTTGGCCAGTACGGGAAGCTTTTCTTTGCTTTTTTTATTCATTTTCAGATAGGTTTACTCGGCTTTTTCGTCGGTTGATTCTTCAACTGGCTCTTCTTCGTCAATCAAATTACGATCGAGAAGAATGTTGTACCAGGTCAGGAGTTTTTTGATGTCGCTCGGATAAACCCGCTCACTATCCCATTCAGGGAGCACTTTATCCATGAAAGCAAGCAATTCTTTTTTATCCGACTTAGGATCGATGGTTTTTTCGCCATTCAGATTTTTGAACATATTGACAAGCACTTCGCGGAGAGGCATATCTTCGCCGGTTGTAAAAATGCTGATATCTTCGAGCGAACTCACGCGGTCGGTAGCGAAAACAGGGATTTTACTTCCGTCGATTAGGCTTTCGACTAGCATACCACTTTTGGTTTGCGAAACCAGTTCAAACAAACCGGGCTTTCCGGAAACTGCGATGATTTTGGTTAAATCCATATGGAGAAATTTTGAGATCTGAGATTTTGAGATTTGAAATACGAGATGAGAAATTTGAGATTAGATTTGAAAAGCGATTTTTGACAAATCTAAAATCTTATTTGGAAATTATTCAATACTCCCAGCAGCTGTATTTACTTCGGGAGCAATTTTTTTAGCAAGTCCTTGCAATACGTTACCCGGACCCACCTCAATAAAATCGGTAGCACCATCGGCAACCATGTTCTGAACAGTTTGAGTCCAACGTACTGGTGAAGTAAGTTGAGCAATCAAATTTTCTTTTATTTGAGCTGGCTCGGTGAATGGTTTTCCGGTTACATTTTGATAAACAGGGCAAAGCGGGGTTTTGATATCGGTATTTGCAATTGCAGCAGCCAGTTCTACACGTGCCGGCTCCATCAATGGACTGTGAAAAGCACCACCAACTTTAAGCGGCAAAGCGCGTTTGGCTCCGGCAGCTTTTAAAGCTTCGCAGGCTTTATCGATTCCGGGAACAGAGCCCGAAATCACAAGTTGTCCTGGACTATTGTAATTGGCAGGAACCACCACTTCGTCGGTAATGCTGCCAAGAACTTCTTCTACTTTATCGTCGTCGAGCCCCAAAATAGCAGCCATGGTGCTAGGTTGAGCTTCGCAGGCTTTTTGCATGGCCATTGCGCGTGCATACACGAGGCGCAATCCGTCTTCGAACGAAAGAGCTCCGGCGGCAGTAAGTGCCGAAAATTCACCCAACGAATGACCAGCAGTCATGTCGGGTTTAAAATTATCGCCCATACATTTGGCCAAAATCACACTATGCAGAAAAATGGCAGGCTGGGTTACTTTGGTTTGACGCAGGTCTTCTTCGGTACCCTGAAACATAATATCAGTGATATTGAAACCAAGAATACGATTGGCTTCTTCGAACATTTCTTTGGCCATAGGGAAACGGTCATACATGTCTTTTCCCATTCCCGGAAATTGGGCACCCTGGCCCGGAAAAACGAATGCTTTCATTGTGGTCAGATTTTGCTACAAAAGTAATGAATTTGCTGAAAAGAGATGCAAGGCTTGTGACCGAATTTAAACATGCTATTTGCCAGACTATAGCTATATGCAAAAGGTTTGTTGTACAAAATGTTCCTGGCTTATTCTATTTCCTTCTCAATATAACAGTCGTTTACTTCTGTTCGGTATGTTCCATGATCGCTATCAAATTCAACCCAAACCGTACTTGTTGTTGTAAGATTAATGTAAATAGGGCCAACATCCAGACAGGTGCTCTCTCCCGGAGCAATTGAATCATCATAAGAATTGCAATTCCAGCAGTAATGAATAGTCTCGTTACCAACATTTTTAACGCAAATCTGTGCATTATCGCAATTCACATTGTTGCAGCAACTTAAGAATCCTGAAATCACAAGAAACATCAATGCAATTCTTCTATTTTTCACCCTTCAGATATTGATTGAAAACTTCATTAAATCCAGACAAAAATATAATTTTTCTGAATATAGTTAAACCCAAAGCCCTGTAAAAATTGGTCGTACTTTTGCAAATAATTCACACCACGCTTAGTTTTATTGAAAGGAATTTAAAACCCTCCTACCGTCCCTTCTTATTTTTCATTACCTGAATTAGCCCCGCAGCATAGGTATTCATCGAATCGACCAATTTTTGCACATCTTCGTCCTGGGCTTCGGGATACAGCTTTTTCACTTGTTCGATGGCACTATTAATGGCGTCAAGCGCTCCCTGTTCATTGCCGGCAGCATGGGCTTCGGCCATCACTTTAAGCGACTGATTCAAAACAGCAATGGCATACAACTTTTTATGCTGTGCCTCGAGCAACAGTTCGAGTTGCCCGGTGGCAGGTGACCATTTGAGATATGCTTTTTCTTCCCGGGTTATTTCTTTTTGCTTTTTGAAATCGAAATATGTCATGCGAATTATCACAGGTTCATTCTCGATGGCAGGAGTAGGGTTTTTCAAATCAAACTTCACCAAGGCGAGCGTATTCAATCCGCTGTAGATATTGTCGAGGCGCATATCGACGGTTTTTGTATCACGTTGTTCGGTCGGAAAACCATAGAGCTGTTTGAAAACAATCTGATCGTTGTACACTATTTCCACGTGTACGTCTTTGGCGCACGGACTCAAAACACTGGAAAGCTCTCTTTCGAAGATTCGATTAATTTCAGCTGCCGATCCGGCAAATTGCATCAACCCGCCTCCACATGTTGCCAGCAATGTAAGCAGCGATTGATTGTAACCTTCGCCAACACCAACAGCCGAAAGTTCGATTCCTTTGGCATTGTATTCTTTCGATTTATTCACAATTTCTTCAATCGGGGTTGTGCCGTAGCCATCAGTTAGCAGAACAAGCCTGTTTGTACCTTTGGAAATGAAGTTTTTCAGCACTTGTTCGTAACCATCCACCATTCCATTGTAAATATTGGTACCTCCACCAGCTTCGATATCTTCTATCATATCTCTGAAATATTTCCCATCACCAAGGGGTCGTGCAGGAACTAATACTGTCGATTCTTCGTCGAATGCTATCAACGAAACAATATCGGTGGGTCGGAGTTTGCCAATATAATTCAAAAGGGCTTTTTTCAATGCACCAATACGGTCGTCGCCCTCCATTGAGCCACTTTTATCGACAACAAGCGCAATATTAAGCGGAGGTCCATAAATATCGCCTTTGTCGTCGCGTGCTTTGAAGCCAATCTGCAAAACAGCTTCTTTCGATTGAGCATTAATCTCTCCATTTGCCCAGGTAACTGTCATTCCAAGTGCATCATCGTTTTCAGGTTCAGGAAACTGCTCAGTAATGAATTCGAGAAACGATTGAACCAAGAGGTCTTGCGGAGTTGGAATATATCGCTCGGGAAATTGCAACTTGGGATCGGGCATGTAGGTGAAACTCACTTGTGCATTCGCAATTCCTTGTACATCGAGATAATTCAACACGTCAACATCCTTTTGGTAGCGAAAGCTTACCATGTATTTTCGTCGTGCGGGAACAAGAAAATAGGCTTCACCTTTGGTGTTTGTTTTCGATTTGTACACTTTATTGGATCCCAGCATTCGCAAATACACATCTTCGTTTCCCAGATTTGCAATTCCTGGTTGCGAAACATTCATTCTCACCAGCACCCGCGACGAAGTTCCACTGGTTGTATTTGTCAGCACCTGAGTGATAGTATCGTTTTTATTGTTTTCGGTGATGTTGGTTGGCTCATACGTAAACTGAAGCGAACATCCGGCACCTTTGGGTACATCGACATAAGTGAAACTCTCGAAACCGTCAATATCAACCTCAAATTCGTTGTCGCCCGGCACAAAAAACTCAGCAATACCTGCAGAATTTGTTTTTCCAGCATAGGTCAATCCCAACTTATAGCAAGTTAGAAACACGGGGAAGTTAACCAGCGGGCTATTATTGTCTTTCAGGATTTTTAGCCTAACTAAATCTTCGGTTTCAGGATTACGCTTTGTGCCGGAAGGTGGAGGATTGACCAATTTAAGATTCAGCGTACTCCGATCAACCGGTACCCGATGGGTTCGCTTGTAATCGGCATAATCATATGTGATAGACATTGAGCGGGTTGAAGATCCTGCTTCCGGAACTTCGATGGTTCGGTAATTTTTAATACTATCTACATTCAAGCTCCATTCTCTTCCGGACGTAATATCGAATACCACAACACCATCTTGATTTGTGCTTTTCGACATATACTCTTTGGTCGATTTTTCGATGAGCGTCACCGGCATTTTGCTTATGGGTGCCATACGATTGTTGACTACCTTTACCGTGAGTTTACAAGATCCCTGCGCAAAAAGCGAAGAGAAACTACATAAAACAGCCAGCAGAAAAATGATTAGATTTTTCATGGTTTTTGAATTTAAAGAAAAGGAACCTGATGTCTATCAAAAGAAACGAAAACAAGAAAGCAAATATTTTGTATGGATTGTTTTAATACGTCAAAATATTGCATAAATAAAAAAGCCGGCTTTGATGCCGGCTTTTTTATTTGATTAATCCAGTTTAGCTCTTTTGCTATCCCAAACAAAGTAGATTATTAGTCCTACAAATGCAATGAGAGCAAGTAGTTCGGGCCATGGGCATCCTTCGATAAAACGCCACGATCCGTCAACCATTTCCTGATTCAGATGCGAATTGAGGTCGATTTTGAAGAACAATAACAATGCCCCTACAACACCAAACAAAGCTGCACCAGCAATAAATCCGCTTGATATAAGTGTTCCGCGTTGTTCGCGTGCTTTATTAAGTGCTTCGTTTTTGCTGCTATTCGAAATATATTTTTGAAGCAAGCCTCCTACAATAAGAGGGGTGTTGAGTTGTAATGGAATAAACATTCCGAGTGCAAAAGCCAGAGGTGAAATTTTGAGCCAGTTCACCAGCAAAGAAATAATGCCACCAATTGCAAATAGAATCCAAGGAACATGGGCCCCAGGCTGCATAAGAGGTTCAATAATAGAAGCCATTGCATTAGCTTGCGGAGCAATCATCGGGTCGGGAGTAGCAGATGTTTTCACAAAACCATAAGCATCGTTGAGAATGTAAATCACAATACCAACAGTTGCTGCCGAAATCAATGTCCCAAGAAACTTCCATGACTGCTGTTTTGCCGGTGTTGAGCCCAACCAGTAACCCACCTTCAGATCAGTGATAAAACCTCCGGCCATCGAAAGGGCAGTACAGACAACACCTCCAATAACCAGCGCTGCAACCATTCCCGAAGATCCTTCGAGACCAACACCAACCAACACCACCGATGAAAGAATAAGTGTCATCAGTGTCATTCCCGAAACAGGGTTAGAACCTACAATAGCAATGGCATTAGCTGCCACGGTCGTAAAGAGAAATGCTACAATAACCAATGTTGCAAGAGCTACCAACGCCTGAATCAGTGTAATTTGCACTCCGGCATACAAGAAAATAAAAATGGCAATTACAGTGAAAAGGATAAACAACAACACGAAAGTCATCTTAATATCTTTTTGAGTGCGCTCTGGTTTTTCTTGTGTTTTTTTGCCTGAAAAACCTGAGAAAGCAAGCCCAAACGATTTTTTAATCACTCCCGACGATTTGATAATACCAATGATTCCTGCCATGGCAATGGCCCCAATCCCAATCGGGCGAACATAAGTTGAAAAAATAGTTTCGGGCGACATGGCTGCAAAAATATTGACACCTCCACCCGATGCAGCAACCATATTGCCAATTTCGTTAATCAGCGGAATAAAGACCAACCACGAAAGCATAGAGCCTACGGCAATAATCAATGCGTATCGCAAACCAATCAGGTAACCAAAACTAAAAACCAAAGCACTGATATTGAGTTTGAATACCATTTTAGTCTTGTCGGCCAACTCTGCACCCCAAGGAATAACACGGGTAGTAACTGTTTCTTCCCAAAATTTAAACTGAGCCGACAGGAAGTCGTACACTCCTCCAATGAGACCGCTCACAATAAGAATTCCAGCTTGTTTTCCTCCTTTTTCGCCGGAAATAAGAATTTCAGTTGTGGCTTTGGCTTCAGGAAATGGGAATTTTCCATGTTGTTCTTTCACAAAGTACTTGCGAAATGGTATCAGGAACAAAATCCCCAGCACCCCTCCAAGCAACGAAGCGAGAAATATTTGTATAAAGTTGACTTCGATTTCGGGATATTTAAATTGAAGAATGTAAAGCGCAGGAATGGTAAAAATGGCTCCGGCAACAATCACACCCGAACTGGCTCCAATGCTTTGAATAATCACATTCTGCCCCAATGCATTTTTCTTACGCGACAACGCTGAAGCACCGATGGCAATAATCGAAATGGGGATAGCTGCTTCAAATACTTGTCCTATTTTAAGACCAGCATAGGCTGCGGCAGCCGAAAAAATAACGGCCATAAGCAAACCCATTACAACCGACCAAACGGTTACTTCAGGAAATTTTTTATTTGCCGGCATTACCGGTTCGTAGGTTTCGCCTTCATTTAATTCGCGATACGCGTTTTCGGGCAATTCTACTGGCTTGTCGTTGTGCAGGTCTTCCATTTCAATTCAATTAAATTAACAAATTGGGGCTGCAAGATAGCAAAAGTTTATACATTAAAATGAAAAATAATTTATCTAAAAAGCATCTTGTTCCTTCAAATTTATTTTTGCACAACTGAAAATAAATTGAAGAATTAAGAACTGTAAATATACAGTTGCTGAACCACACTAAATATCTTTAAAAACCCTTGCCAGTGAAAAACCTGGTGCGTCAATCTGCAAATCGAGAAAATATCCAAAGGGCGTTTGAAATACTTCATAGCCGGCATTTTTCATTCTAGCTTCAACTTTATCGAAAAAAAGCTTGGTAAATCCAGAATCGGCCTTGCTATCCGACAGATGGGCAAACGAATGCAAAACCACTTGTTTCACCTGATTTTTTCCACAAACCCACTTCAGATTCTTTACCAGTTTTGTTTCTACATCTTTTTCGCGCTCAACATCTTCCTGTTCAACCTGAATAAATGCTGTTTGTATATTTTCGAATTGCGCCGGTATGTTATTTTCAGGTGCATCTTCTACCGTTTTGGTCGTTGGTTTGTACCCAAATTTGTCGCAATAAATCAATAGCAATTTCATAGTCTACCTTTTTCCATTGTTTTTTTCAGTAAAATAAATAATCGTCAACGCCAATACAACTTCACTCAACTAACTTCAAGTTGTAGTTTTGAAGCAGCAAAAAATCAATACTGATAGTCCGTCACTTCGTAGTATTCATCGGAATACTCCTGATTTGAGGATTTTCCCGACAATATATAATATCCAGAATGATCCTCGCTTAAATAAGCTGTAAGATACAGAGTTGTATTAATCCAATAAAGACCATCAGGTAGAGCGTCTTGTCTGATTACAGTCCCAGGACGCACAGTCATTGTATTGTCGCTCGAATAAAACGAGCCTGAAACATTAACTTCCGAAATGTATTGTATTCCATCGAGTGAAAAAATAGTTTTCGCAACCCCGGTAAAAGTGTTATCCGACTCCTCAAAATAGCTGATACTGAGTTTTTCTGTACAATAGAAATACCCACTTTCGGTTATTTCGGATCGGCTTTTTGAAGCACCTGTCCATATATTCTCAAAAACCTCTGAATAAGTTTGAGCATTAGCGTTGCTTATAAGCAGCGAAACAAGAAATGTCGCAACCAACAATTTGAGTGCTTTCATATCATTTCGGAATTAATGGTACAAAAACGGAAGAGACCTAATTCCCAGAACTAAAAATCTCTTTTTCGTGACAAACACTCGCAAACAAAAAGTCGCGGTTCATTTTGGCAATATGAGTAACCGAGATATTTTTCGGACATTCAAATTCACAGGCGTATGCATTTGAACAATTTCCAAAGCCACACTCATCCATCGCTTTTACCATCGCTTGTACACGACGCGAAGATTCAGGTTTACCTTGTGGAAGGTAACTCATATGAGCCACTTTAGCTCCAACAAACAACATCACTGAGCTATTGGGACATGCTGCAACACAAGCACCACAACCAATACAAGCAGCAGCATCCATCGCCTTTTCAGCCAAATAGCGGGGAACAGGAATAGAATTCGCCTCAGGAGCACTCCCCGTTTTCACGGAAATGTAGCCACCAGCCTGAATGATTTTATCGAGTGCCGACCTGTCAACCACTAAATCGCGAATAATAGGAAAAGCCTTCGAGCGCCATGGTTCGATAACAATGGTATCGCCGTCTTTAAACTTGCGCATATGAAGCTGACATGTAGTAATTCCTTTGTCGGGACCATGCGGACGGCCATTGATATACAATCCGCACATACCACAAATACCTTCGCGGCAATCGTGATCGAAATGTACCGGACATTGGGTAAAATCAATTGGTTTGCTACCACCTTCGGTGATAATTTTCTGATTGAGTTGATCGAGCATTTCCAGAAAGGATGAATCGGCTGAAATATTGTCAATACCGTATTTCACAAATTTCCCTTTGCTTTGGGAATCTTTCTGGCGCCATATTTTCAACGTAAACTTCATAGTGTGTGGTTTTACGTTCTGTTAATTATTCAAAATACTAGAAAAAGAGTTTTCATTCTTTCACCCGATTGCAAAATGGGATCGATGCTTTCATCGAAGCCTATAATCTGGTTTCCGTTCATAAAACGAATAAGCTTGTTATTGTCGAAGTAGTAACGATATTCGTAGGTCGATTCTTCATCATAGCCATCAAAACGGTCGTAATGAAAAACAAGTTTACCATCCGAAAACAACCATTCCTGATACTGAAACATCATTGCATATTGGCTTGAGCGAGTAACTAGCTGCAAAGCCCACGACTTATCGCCACTTTCGTTACCATCCGCATTTTCGGCTTCCATCTCGTCGGTATACCAAAAAGTGATGGTGTCGTGCATAATGCCAATGGCTCGCCAGGGAGCATCGTTTACATTTCGAATCATTTGATCGGCATAATAGCCCGAATACATCAGCGAATCAGTATCGGTACAGTTGGTCCAGACTTTAACAGCCTTGTAATGCGCACGAATTTCGAGCACCTTATCTTGCTGCGCAGCTGCACCAAGCCATAAAACCATCAATAAAAATGCAGTTATGATTCTCATTTATAGTTTCTTTGCTTGAGTTCAACAGTTTCGAACTTCAGTTCTTCTTTTACAAGCTCGGGAGTTACACCTTCGCCTTTGAAAAGCCAGTTTGACACATAAGCATAACCATTGTCGTCGCGCAATGCTTCGCCTTCGGGAGTTTGATATTCTTCACGAAAATGTCCACCACAGCTTTCATTGCGATTGAGAGCATCAAGCATCATCACTTCGCCCAATTCAATAAAATCGGCCAAATGTCCGGCTTTAAACAATTCTTCGTTGAATCCATCGGCTTCGCCGGGAACCAAAAGATTGTTGCGAAATTCTTCCTTCAATGCTTTTACCTTTTCTATTCCCTCTTTCAGCCCCTTCTCGGTGCGTCCCATTCCGCAATGTTCCCACATGATGTGTCCCAGCTCGCGGTGAATATCATCGACACTACGTTTGCCTTTTGTCTCAATCATTCGCTTCAACTCGCTACGTACATTTTTCTCAGCTTCTTCAAACTCAGGCAAGTCGGTTTTGAAACGTGGTGTTTTGATTTCGTCGGCCAAATAATTGCCTATAGTGTAAGGTAAAACAAAATATCCATCGGCCAACCCCTGCATCAAAGCCGAAGCTCCAAGACGATTGGCTCCATGATCACTAAAATTGGCCTCGCCAAGCACATAAAGACCTGGGATATTGCTCATCAATTCATAATCGACCCACAAACCACCCATCGTGTAATGAACAGCAGGATAAATCATCATAGGGGTTTCGTATGGATTTTCATCCACGATTTTCTCGTACATCTGAAACAGGTTTCCATAGCGCATTTCGATGGTATCGCGACCCAAACGTTTAATGGCATCGCGAAAATCGAGATACACAGCCAACCCCGATGTGTAAACACCACAACCTGCGTCGCAACGTTCTTTTGCTGCACGGCTGGCTACATCACGGGGAACCAAATTTCCAAAGGCTGGATACCTACGCTCTAAATAATAATCCCGTTGCTCTTCGGTGAGACTTGCGGGTGTTATTTCACGTTTCTTTAGCTTTTCAGCCAATTCTTTGCTCGAAGGAACCCAAATACGACCATCGTTTCGCAAGCTTTCACTCATAAGAGTTAGTTTGCTCTGGTAATCTCCATGAACTGGAATGCATGTTGGGTGAATTTGTGTAAATGCGGGATTGGCAAATAAAGCTCCTTTTTTATATGCTTTCCAGGCTGGAGTAACATTAGAGCCCTTTGCATTCGTACTCAAATAGAACACATTGCCATATCCTCCCGTTCCCAAAACCACAGTATGAGCTGCATAACGTTCAATTTCGCCGGTAACAAGGTTTCGAACAATAATTCCACGGGCTTTGCCTTCCACCAATACAATATCAAGTACATCGCGGCGAGTGAAGAGTTCAACTGTTCCGGCTGCAATCTGACGGCTTAACGCAGAATAAGCACCAAGCAAAAGCTGCTGTCCTGTTTGACCACGGGCATAAAAAGTACGCGATACTTGCGCACCTCCAAACGATCGATTGTCGAGATGACCATCGTATTCGCGGGCAAAAGGAACACCCTGCGCAACCGACTGATCGATAATGGCATTGCTCACTTCGGCCAGACGATATACATTTCCCTCTCGGGCACGGTAGTCGCCACCTTTAATGGTATCGTAGAACAAGCGAAAAACATTGTCGCCATCGTTCGGATAGTTTTTGGCAGCATTAATTCCACCTTGTGCTGCAATACTATGAGCACGGCGAGGGCTATCCTGATAGCAAAAAACCTTTACATTATAGCCCAGTTCGCCCAACGAAGCAGCAGCCGACGCACCCGCAAGACCAGTTCCTACAATAATAATATCGAGTTTTCGCTTATTGGCAGGACTCACCAGTTTAGCGTCCGATTTATAGGTAGTCCATTTTTCGTGGAGTGGTCCTTTAGGTATTTTGGAATCTATGTTTGTCATAGAAACTGTGTTTTAAAATGAATGAAACAAAAGAAAAAAAGTCGGAATAATCATGAAACCAATACTTACAATCAGAGCATATAATGCTGCCAAAATCTTAATGGTAGGAGTATATTTATTGTGGTTGAACCCAAATGTCTGAAAAACCGACTGAAAAGCATGATACAGGTGCAAACCAAGAACCAGTAACCATATGTAATAAATAACACAGTAAAGCGGATTTTGAAACAACAAAATCACCATACTATAGAAATCGTGTTTGTCAGTTACTCCATCTGGAACGGCAACCAAACCAAGCTTGACAAAATAGAAGTTGATAAGGTGAATAAACAGCACCACAAAAATGGTCAGCCCCGTCCAGATCATGTATCGGCTAAAAAACGATGTTTTTGCTTTTCCGGCAACTGCATATCCTTTTGGGCGCGCACCCCAGTTCTGCAGTTTCAGAATTACACCTATGAGAATGTGAAACAAAAAGCTGCCAAACAAAAAAATCTCGAAGACTTTCACAATGTAGTTTGACGACATAAAAGCGGCTGCCTGATTGAACCAGTCGCCGCCATCGTTTCGAAGCAGAAACAGGTTGATGCCCAGATGAACAAGCAGAAATACAAGCAGAAATACTCCTGCCAGTGCCATGAACACCTTTTGGGAAATAGAGGACATTTTCAACAGTGTTTTAGACATAACACACAATTCGTTAATTGTACAAAATGATTATTCTGACAAAAATAGTTGAAATATGTAATAAAAAAATACAATTTAAAATTTAGACACAATCTAAATAGCAAGCGCTACTTTTGAATTACTGGTAATTAGTAAATTGTGTATTGGTTGTATAAAAAATAAATTCCGGATAGATCCTGTTTTGCACAATTTAAAAAATTACGGGTAAAACATACTTTTCTACCAGGAAAACAAAAAAGAGACACTGTTTTCACCATGTCTCCTTTAAAGTTTAAAACAATTATGTATTAGAACGGCCAAAAATCGTTGTCGGCCCAAATGCGTTCTTTGAGTTCGTTGTCGAGCTTGAGCAGAACTTCGTAATGTCCTCTTTCCCAATCGGCAAGCCAGTTGAAAAGTGCTTTTTCGTTTTCGTCGGTGCTTTCGTTGGCACGGTTGCGATACACTTCGATGGCTTTGGTTTCCATATCGATGGCCGCTCCAATGGCAGCAGCTTCGAAACCAGCAGCATTAATCTGGTTTTTAATATTTCCACTCAGAATCATGTCAACAATTTTCTCGTCGCCATCGCTGGTAGAAAGATCCTGACGCGTGAATGTGTTGGTTGACATATAGCTTTTGAATTGTTCGGCTAAATATTTAGCATGAACCTTTTCTTCGTCGGCCATTATTTGAAATATCATCTTCACTTCTTCGCTCTGCGTGCGGGCAACCACTTCTTCGTATAGTGCCATGCCACGTTTTTCCATCAATATTGCAGTTTTCAGAATGTCTAATGCTTTGTTGTTTTCCATGTTTAAAAGTTTTTTCAAAAATAACCATTTTTTTCATTCTGCTCAACGATAAAAAGTGACATTTGTCAGTGTTGGTGAAATCCAATCACTCTTTCAGGAAACGTCCACGAAATTGTTTTTCTCCATCCAACGAAAGGAAATACAACCCATTCGGTAAATTTTCAACATCAACGGTATTGTTTTCGTTCACCAAACCCGACTTCACAAGCTGCCCTTTTGTATTGAAAATGCGAAAATCCTCGAACTGTAAATCGCTCTCAATAGTAATTTGTGTTGTTACTGGGTTGGGATATAGTTTCAACGTTGTGTTTTCGTCGCTCAAGCCCAAATATGCCGGCAAAACATTCAACGCAACAACCGCATCCATGGTGAATGGTATAGTTTGATTGTCGGTGAGTGACAATTTGAGCAAACAAGAACCCTCCGATGGCAACAATGCGGTATTGAAATCGCCAAGCCAAGCGTGATGTTTTTCGATGGTTCGTGGTGTATCTATGGCAATCCAGCTGACACCCTGATCGGTGCTGTAAAAAAGCTGATAATGATCGAAATCCATTTTTGGTGACGCCGGGTCTTTGTCGATCCAGGCCGAACCCGAGATGGGATAGTTCTGACCATAATATGCATTGTAAGGTCCATCAATCATAGCAAACCAGACACAGGCATTGTCGCGATAAACCGGATCTTGCGGCAAACTGCTCTGAACAACAATGAGAATGCTTTCGTTCAATGCTTCAACCGCTCCATTCAAAATGCTTCCGTTGGCATAAATCATAATTCCATCGCGCTGCGAACGCACAGCAGATGTGGTTGTGGAAAAACCAGCCAAACAAATACTGTTGTCGTTGGCAAAAAAGTAACCACCGCTGCCATCAATCATGGTACTACTGGTAAAAACCTGAGAGTAGCCAAACGAGCCAATTTCGCCAACAATACATGAGTGAACATCAACAAAAACAGTATCAAAAGAATAAAGACTCCAGGTTTGAACTGTTGTGTTTTGCAATGTGAGTGTGCGATCGCTTATATTCATTGTCTGATTGGTGTAGGTCGACTGATCCACTAAACCAGAGACATCGAGCGAATCGGAACCAGTAAACCACAATCCGATTGCGCGAATTGAACTGTTGCTGATGTCGATATTGGTATTGGGCTCTGGCATAAGACCCCACATCACATGTGTGCACGAATCGATGTCGATATCGTAGCCAATGCCCAACACACCGGGAGTTGACGAATTGAAATTGTATGCAATCAATGTGTCGCCATCGGGGAAAGTATGCGTTAGTGAACTTCCGTCGGGAAATTGATGCCACAGCAAAACAGTGCTTGCATTGCGAATATTGATATCGGCCGAATCAGTTATTACAAATTCGCCAGCTTCGTTTATTCCATTGATATTGATTGTACCATGGGCACTCACACCGCATGTTCTGAAGCCAATAGTGGTGACATCGATAAGTTCAACCAAACCGTTTTCGCCAATCACCATATTGTGCGACAGATTGTTGTAATTCAATGTGCTGTTTTCGGCACGAAAAACGCCATGACCAACAGCTACAACCGAACGTTGATAAAAATACTGTTGCGGTTGATAAACTGTTGAGTTGACAATATCAATTCTGGCGTCGTTGCCATACACCACCAAGTCGCCCGGGAGAATAACCGTTGCATTCTGAATCAGAACCTTGCCTGTATCGTAAGCAACCAGAGTTCCGGCAAACGACCAGCTTCCTGATATCAATGTATCGTTCAGAATATAAAGCGTATCGCCAAGAATCATGTTTTTTTGTTCTGGACTGATTTGCCGCAATTTGAGGTTTTCAGCCTTGTCGAAAAAGTGTGCCGGAGAACTTTCTGTGTTTTCGGAAGAATTTTGGTAACTTTGTTGTGAATCGTTTGCGCTTGTGAGATTTTTATTGCTTAGTTGAGCCCACAAATAAATTGGAAACAGCAAAAGCACTGTTAAAAATGTTCTCATTTTTTATTGTAAAGATATAAAAAAAATGAAATTCAGTCAAATTCTTGAAACGGTAATTTTCAGCGTCGATGGAAATACGCTCACCGTTTACCATCTTGTTTTGGTATTGCTAATCCTAACGATTACGTGGGTTATTGTGTTTTTCATTAAACTAATATTGCGCAGAGCGGCAATTAAAGCTGGTCCTCACGATAGCCGCCATATGGGAATTTTTCAACTTCTTAAATATTTTATTTGGACAGTATCGATTGTGCTCTGTATAAACAAAATCGGGGTTGATGTAACCATTTTGGTAGCTGGTTCTGCTGCATTATTTGTTGGTATCGGTTTTGGCTTGCAGGGAACATTTCAAGATTTTGTTTCGGGTATAATTATTCTTGCAGAACACAATATCAAACCTGGAGATGTTTTAGAAATGGACGGTTTGGTAGCTAAAGTGAGAGAGATAGGCTTGCGTACGTCGAAAGTTGATACACGCGACGACATCACTATGATTATCCCGAACAGTAAGCTTACGACAAACAACATTATTAACTGGAGTCACAGCCAGCGCGAGACTCGCTTTAAAATTGATGTTGGTGTTTCATATAAATCAAATCCCGAAGATGTTAAATCTGTGCTACTCGAATGCGCCATGCAACATCCCAATATCATCAAAAAGGGACAAAGAGAGCCTTTTGTGCGCCTTACCGATTTTGGAAATTCGTCGGTCGATTTTGCTGTTTTCTTTTTCAGCGAAAATGCTTTCCGTGTCGAACAAACCAAAAGTGAACTGCGGTTCAGTATTTTTGAGGCATTTCGCAAACATGGCATCGAAATTCCATTCCCACAACAAGACGTTTATATCAAATCGATGCCCAAACAATGAAATACTGCTACGATTATCCACGACCAGCCATGACCGTTGATGCAGCATTGCTGGTATCGGAAAACAATGAATGGAAAATATTGTTGATAGAACGGAAACACAATCCGTTTGCTGGTAGTTGGGCATTGCCTGGTGGTTTTGTTGAAGAAAACGAAACCCTCGAACAAGCCGTCGAACGCGAATTGATGGAAGAAACCGGACTGAAAGCTAGCACTCTGGAACAATTTCGTGCATACAGCAATCTCAACCGCGACCCACGACAACGAACCATAACCATGGTCTTTGTATCCATTATCGACAAAATTCCAGACCATGCTATAGCCGGCGACGACGCTGCAACCCTCAAGTGGTTTTCGATCGATAATCTTCCGGATCTCGCATTCGACCATTCCGAAATAGTGAACGATATTAAACAACTTCTCTTAAACTAAGGAAAAATGAGGACAATATTATTATCGCTGACTTTAGCTTTTGGATTTTTGTTTGCCAACGCTCAGTTTCCTGCTACCACCTTCCCCGCAGGTTGGGAAGGCAATTGGAAAGGCACGCTCGATTGGCTTCGACCAAGTGGCGAGCCCATGCAAGTATATCACGAATTGGTGATAGAAAGCAACTTCTCGCAAGACACTGTTCAATTTACCATTATTTATGGGGAAGATAAAAGCGATGTGCGCCAATATAAAATGATTAAGCAAACCGACCATTGGGTGATGGACGAGCAAAACGATATTTTAATTCAGTGCTGGTTTGTCGGAAATAAACTTGTCAATCTGTTTGAGGTGGAATCGTCGATGCTGTTTGTGCAATACGAACTTAACGATCTGGAACTCACGGTGGAAATGTTCACTTTTTCTACGGCTTCACCATGGGTAACGGGAGGCAGCAGCAAAGATGTCCCTTCAGTTACAAGTTATCCGCTCAAGGCCGTTTCGCGGGCAATGTTGATCAGGCAATAAGATTTTCGCACACATCACATTTCCGAATACAATTTCTGGTACCGAGCAATGTTGTTGTTCAACTCGTACATTTCAGATGAAGCATTGCGCAGATTGTCGCTATTGAATTGGCTTGCTGCAATTTTTTCGCAAAGTGCCGAATATTCTTCTTTGTTAAAATCACGAATAAGCAACCCAAATCCATCGTCTTCGACTGAACCCAAGTCGCCAACTCCGGCGTTGCAAATTGCTGGTACTCCCACAGCCAACGATTCGGCCAATTTAATGGGCGACGAAGCTTTTTTGCTAAATGCAGGCTTAATAAACATAATGCTGAAATCGGCAAGTGAAAGCATTTGAGGCATTTCGTTGCGAGGCATGCGTTTGAACACTTTTACTTCGTCAGGGAATTGCTTTTGAATTTCCTCCACAGCTGCATTCACTTCATTTACACAAAGCACAAAACGCGATTCTGGGAATCGATTGCGGAAATCACTATAAAAATCAGCCATTTCGCGCAGCATATACCATGTTCCGGTCGATCCAGTGTACATGAGCGTTTTCCCATCTATTTGAGACAAATCATATTTCGCTCTTGCTTCGTCAAGAACTGCATTTTCAGGTCTTGCAAAGTGGCTGTAGTCGGCTGCACAAGGAATAACGCATATTTTTGAAGCATCAACGCCCCAATCGTTTGTCATCACTTCTTTTCCAGCAAAAGTGAGCGAAACAACCCGTTGGGCATCGGCCAACATTTGCTTTTCTTTTCGCTTAAAAAAGCGATAAATGGCTTTGTAAACTGGGTTACGAAGGCTCCAGAGGCCTCCATCGATGCGCTCATCGGCCCAGAAACCACGCATGTCGAACAAAAAAGGAATTTGTTTCTTTTTGTAAATATGACGGGCTGCTAAACCAGAAATATAGCTGCGGGCGTGAATAAAATCGACTTTGTTATTGCTGCAAATTTGTTTGGCGGCTTTTTTCATTTTGCGCAGATCAAACATGGTCGATAAAACCGGTGGTCGTTTGGTATAGCCAAATGGCAACCACACAATACCATTTTCGTTCAATTCGGCTTGCACCCGTTGGCGGCCTTCGGCCAAACGATCGGGCTTTTCGAAGCTGATTACAAAAAAGCGCACGCCATTTTTGGTCAAACCTTTGATATACGGCAATATCTGCGATGCTCCCACAGGGTCGCAAAGTCCGTCGTAACTGAGGTATATGACCGCTTTTTCTGTCATTGGCCTATTTCGATTTCGGGATGATTTTCGAGATATTGACTCAGCACAACAAGTACCCAAATCCGGTTATAGTACCAACTATGACTTCCGCTTCTGTATTTCTCCAAAATATCCTGTACTGCATCGAACGATCTTATTTCAAAAACGCGCAAGTTTTGGTTCTGCAAATAGCGTTCGGGCAAAAAACCAAGTTCTTTCTTTAACCAACGCTGCATTGGAATTGAAAAACCTTTTTTGGGACGGTCGAAAAGCTCGCGTGGAATATAGTCTGCAAGAATTTCCTTCAACAAATACTTGCTTTCGCCCGATTTAATTTTGTGAATCAGTGGAAGTTGCAGTACCTCCTCAATCAAACGGTGGTCGAGCAGCGGAGGACGCACTTCGAGACTCGTGAGCATTGATGCACGATCGACTTTCACCAGCAAATCGTCCTTGAGATAATGAGTGAGATCGAAAAAAGCCTGAGCATCGGCAGGCGATAAACTGTTCAGAAATGAGACATCGTTTGGAAAAGACTTTTTTGAAGACAAATTCAGCGACGATAATTCCCACATGGGAAACATATTTTGCTCAATCGAAAAAATGTTGGAATAGAAGCTATCGGCAAGAGCAGCATTGAAAAACTGTGCATGGCGGGTGTTTTTGAGCCGCATACGCGCCAATGGCCAAGCTACTCTAAGCAAAGGATTGCTGAGCCGTTGAGCCCAACGATACGAGCCGTAGCCCTGAAACAATTCGTCGCCACCATCGCCGCCAAGCGCCACAGTAACGTGTTCGCGTGCAAATTTCGAAATCAAATAAACCGGGAAAAACGAAGAATCGGCTAATGGCTCATCCATTTGCTGCAACAAAGGTTCGGCCAAATCGGTTAGCGTTTTTTCGTCGGCAGCCATTTCGAAATGCTCCGACTGCAGATGTGAGGCAATTTTGCGTGCATATTCGCTTTCGTCGTGGCTTTTGTCGGGCGACGAAACGGTAAAAGTTTTTATTCTTCCCGTAGCTTTTGTTGCGGCCACAGCGGCCACCAAACTGCTGTCGATGCCTCCGCTCAAAAAAACTCCAAGCGGCACATCGCTGATGAGCGAGTCGGAAACAGCTTCTTCGAGCTGCAATTTAAAGCTGCCTTTTGCATCGTCGAAAGAAATATTCTTTTTTGTTTTCGCAAAACTGGCTGCATCCCAGTAGCATTCGGTTCTTAACTCGTGGCCATCCCAGCTGGCAAAATAACCGGCTGGAAATTTATTGGCTTCGTTCATCACAGTATGCGGTTCGGGAAAATATCCCAAATGCAAATAGAGCGGCAAAGCCTGAACATTTAATGTCTTTGATGGTAAAGCCTGCATCAGACTCCGCAATTCGGAAGCAAAACACAAATTTCTGTTTTGAATCGAATAAAACAGAGGTTTGATTCCAATCCGATCGCGGAACAAAAATAGTTTTTCGTCGAGCCTGTCGTAAATGCAATACGCAAACATTCCGTTGAGCATACTCACCGACGATGAGCCATAGGCTGCAAAAAGTTCGAGAACAATTTCGGTATCGGATTGAGTTCGAAATCCGTTTCGTCCATATTTCTCAGGAAAATCGGACTGAAGTTGTTCTGAAAGTTGACGGTAATTATACACTTCGCCGTTGAAAACGATAACAAAGCGCTCGTCGGCCGAAATCATAGGCTGGTGAGCTGCCTCCGAAATATCTATAATTGACAAACGACTATGAGCAAGCGAAATACTCTTTTCGGACCAGACGGCCTGTGCATCGGGTCCGCGATGACTCATAAGCGCATTCATTGCGTCGATACGCAAGCGTATTTGCTCGTCGGACGAAAATATGCCAGCTATGCCACACATGCTGCAAAGGTAAAAGAATATGCTGTAACAAGTCTAGCTTTTTTGCACAGCGAGGCAACCGTCAAAAATGCAACTAATCTTTTTTCGCGTTCACCATTTCTTCAGCTAGTTTCAACGCATTATAAACATTGATAACCCCTCCAGAGACTGACAGTTCGGAGAATTTCATTTTCACACTATCTCCATTTTGGTTAGGAACAATCACTTTTTTGGTGTAAGGCTGTACCGATTTCATAATCACTTCTTTCACTTCCAAAGCGGTAAGTGTTGGATAGTAAGCCCTGATGATTGCTGCCACACCCGAAGTGATGGGGCAAGCCATTGATGTTCCATCAACATAGGAATATTTATTTCCGGGTTCACAACTATAAATGTTTTCGCCGGGAGCGAAAACATCAACTGTTTTACCACCATAATTAGAAAACGAAGCAGGGAGATTTTTATCGCCACTACTGGTACTGGCACCAATGGTAAGCCACTTTTCGTCAAGTACACGTCCATTGGCATCGCGGTTGAGTGGATAATGATCGATGGTATCGTTGTTATCGGCATCGTTTCCTGCTGCATGAATAATCAATACATCGTATTGGTTTGCAACACGCAGAGCTGAATCGACAAACTCCTTTTGCGGCGAATACGATTTTCCGAAACTCATGTTAATAATGGTTGCTCCATTGTTTACCGCATACAAAATTGCATTGGCAACATCCTTATCGCGCTCATCTCCATCGGGAACAACACGAATAATCATCAGCTGCGCATTCGATGTTACGCCATCAGCTCCAATATTATTGCCTCGAACAGCGGCCACATTACCAGCCACCATGGTTCCATGATCGGCGCTTGGTCCGGTTACGTCGTTGCAACCATAATACGGATTGCTGTTGTTGGTCCAATCGTCACCAACAATATCACGCGGATCAAAATCGATATTGTAGCGATACAAAACTTTTCCTTCGTAATACTCTCTCATTCCTTCAACTTCAGGAATACCAATTCCTTCTTTTTTCCAGTAAATTACAAACTCGGCCAGTGGAAGCATCACCGATGATTTAACACCTTTAAGCTGATCCATGGTGTATTCGCTGGTTTTGAAATAGAGTGTAAGCACACTATCGGCATATTTCAGGTTTTTATAAAGTGTATTAACATTTTTGAGTGCATTTTTCGATGCAGCCAATTCCGATTCTACCTCATCTCGGCATTTTACATAAAGCTTGTACTCTTCGTTGTTTATATTTACAAGCGGATCGGCAAATTCGTATTTAGGTTTCAGCATGCGGTAGATACGTGTTTGTTCCAGATTGTCCTGATTCACATTCCTTCCGTCGGGATTGCCAATAAAACTCCATCCATGAATATCGTCAATATAACCATTGTGGTCGTCGTCGATTCCATTGTCCGGAATTTCGTCTTCGTTTGTCCAGATAACGCCTTGCAGATCTTCGTGTGTAATATCGGTTCCTCCATCTATGATGGCTACAATAACGGATTTGGGCGTTTTATCTTTCAGCAATTCGTTGTAGGCCTTATCAGACGAAACTCCCATAACTTTGTCGGTTTTCCAGTCTTGATTGTACCAGCATTTGTTGTCGTTATCATTCGTTTTATTGCTCTGAGCAAAAAGAAATGATACAATAAACACAAACGAAATTGAAATGATAATTTTTTTCATGATTGGCAATTAAATTTCGCCTCAAAATTAAGCGTTTTTTTGGCTTTTTGAATGCAATATTTCGAAAAATATACAAACGGAAACAAAGGCTACATATCGCTACCATTCACATCGACAAGAGAACGCTACATTTAATTATTTTTGTGCGCAAGTTTATCAAAATGAAACCACTCAATCTGATCTTTCTGATATACAAATGCCTGATACCTTTAGTCGGATTTGGGGTTATGGCTGTTTTTTACTACGCCAACCAGATTACTCTTGTAGCTGCAATTGGCTGGATACCCATGGTCATGTTTATAAACATGTATGTTTCGCGATACACAGAGGAACTTTTGAAAAAAATCCGAAATCATTTGGAGTATTGCTACAATTATCATTGTTCTGGCATCACATATAGTCAGAAAAGATTCTAGTATCTGGAGTTATTTCATCGAAATTACTCTTCTCGAAATGGTGTGCATCAACCTCAGAAATTCCCCAAAAGACATGTTTGCTACATTTGTAATGATTCTGGTTTTTGTATTATTGCCGGCTTCGGTTGTTTTTTTACAACTTCTACGGAGCCTGGATGAGTTTAAACAAGCACCCCCTCAATTACCTGCTATCCGGCTTTCTTGTTGTTCGCAATTGGTTTTAGCCTAATCTCTCCAAAACGCAACCAACCAAATACAAGGCGGTTCGGACGAAGTGTAGCTCACTTTGTGTTTCCGAAATTTTTCAATAATAAGCATATCGCCGGCTTTAAGTTCACTTTTAACATCGTCATCGAACTCAATCGTTGCATTTCCCTGAAGCAGAATCACCATTTCGTTTTCGTCCTGATCGTACCATCCCGATGCCGGCGAAGTTTGTCCGGCAGTGAGAATGCGCTCGAACCTGAATGCAGGTTGTTCGAACAGCGGAGTAAAAAGCTCCATTTGGCGATTCCAACCTTCAAGGTCAAATATATTTATCATTTGTTGCATCTGCATATCACAGTATTTTCAACGAAGATACTGCATATTTTTGGGATGAAGTCAATATGCAATCTATTACAGCATAGCTTTTATATTCTTCACCTCAGGCAATAAAAGATCACCAACGCCCCGATCTTTCGGCTTGGTAGCAAAAAAAACTTCCCCAACGTTTTTCAATATTTAAAACAATCTGTTATCCCCCAAGCAACTAAATTATTATTTTTACAAAAAAATCTGCTATGCGCTACAAACCCATGACTCCGGAATTTTTCAAACGCAATCGCAAACGATTAATTGAAAAATTGCTTCCCGACAGCACTGTAGTGTTGGCCGGAAACGAAACCATGCCATGGAGCGGCGATCAGGACTTTACTTTTCGTCAAAACTCCAATTTTTTCTACCTCACCGGCATCGACGAAGAAAACGCCATGCTTTGCCTGTGTCCACACCACCCCGACCCATCGCTGCGCGAAGTATTGTTTGTAAAACACGCCGATCCCACCATGGTCATTTGGTATGGCAAGCGTCTTAGCCAAGAAGAAGCATCGGACCTGTCAGGCATCAAAACCGTAAAATGGACCTCCGATTTTCAATCGACACTACGCGACATGGTTATGCAATCGCGAACCATATACATGGAGTTGAATGAATACCTGAAATATTCGACTCCCGTTGCTGACCGCAACCGGCGTCTGATTGATGAATTGAAAAGTTTGTATCCTTTGCATCAGTTTGAACGAATTGCCCCGCAAATAACCGAATTGCGTCTTTCGAAATCGACTGAAGAGCTCGAGTATATTGCCAAAAGCATTGATATTACCCGCAAAGCGTTTTTGCGTGTGCTAAAAACAACCAAACCCGGAATGATGGAATACGAAGTGGAAGCCGAAATATCTTACGAATTCATGCGTCGCGGAGCATCGGGTCACGCTTACAGCCCCATTGTTGCCAGTGGCGAAAATGCTTGTGTGTTGCATTATATTACCAATGATTCTGTTTTACGCGATGGCGAACTTCTGCTTCTTGATTTTGGTGCTGTTTATGGAAACTATGCTGCCGATTGCTCGAGAACAATTCCTGTGAACGGAAAATTCACACCTCGCCAGAAACAATGCTACAATGCTGTACTCGATGTTTTCAAACAAGCCAAAACACTGCTTGTTCCCGGAGCATCAATCGAAAAAACAAACAAACAAATTGCATTGCTGCTTGAGCAAAAAATGATTGACTTGGGGCTTTTCACGGCTGCAGATGTAAAAAACCAAGCTTCTGGCGCATCACCGCTCTATTTTCGCTACTACATGCACGGCGCTTCGCATTTCATGGGACTCGATGTTCACGATGTTGGACTTAAAACGACCATACTCCGTAAAGGAATGGTTCTCACCTGTGAACCCGGATTATATATCAAAGAAGAAGGAATCGGAATTCGCATAGAAAACGACATTCTTGTTGACGATACACCTATTGATTTGATGAGACACTTCCCCATAGAAGCAGATGAAATTGAGAAACTAATGAAAGAGAGCACGTTGTGAGTTAACAATTCAGCATACTTCAATTAATCCGCTGATATTTTTAAGTTTATAAAGTTCACAAAATAGAAAACTGATCATACAGATGGGCTTTCTGCCAGTACTATTGTAAAAAAATGTCAGTTGACACAGTGATCATGGCGACAAGCTTTCTTTTAGGACTTGCCCTTCTGAATAGCGGGATCCCCAAAAGTATAATCCATAAAGAACAGCCTGCCGTTCAGACTTTTCTATTTGAGCTACTCATGTATTTCAAAAAAAACAACGTCATTTGATATAAATACAGCTGAACCGGGCCAATACATTTCTTTACTTTGCATTGCCGTAAGAATTAACTTTTATCTGCATGAAAAGATTTGTTTTTTATTCTGCTTTATTGACGCTTCTGACCACACATTCTCTTTTAGTAGCACAGGCGCAAACCATCGAACCTGATTCATTGCGAATGCAATGGTTTGCCGACGCAAAACTGGGCATTTTTATTCATTGGGGTATATATTCAACCGGAAAAACATCGGAGTCGTGGGCGTTTCACAACAAACACATCACTCATTCCGACTACATGGAACAAATTGATGAATTCACTGCCGTCAATTACAATCCAGCTATTTGGGCCGACCTTATACAAAAAAGCGGAGCACGCTATGCTGTTATCACCTGCAAACACCATGACGGTGTAGCGCTTTGGGACACAAAAATGAACAACCTGAGCACCGAAAAGTCCTCCCCCGCTAAACGCGATGTCCTCTCCCCTTTTGTTGATGAACTCCGAAAAGCCGGATTAAAAGTAGGCTTGTACTATTCGCTGATTGACTGGTCGTACCCCGACTATCCCGGTTTTTTGAAAGATTCATCACGTTATACCATTGCCGACGATCCAATGCGTTGGCAGCGCTTCCTGAAATTTTGCCATGGTCAAATTGCCGAGCTACTCGGACAGTACAACCCTGACTTATTGTGGTTCGATGGCGACTGGGAACATAGTGCCGAAGAGTGGGATGCTTCCGGAATTCGTAAAATGATTTTAAACAACAATCCCAATACTATTATCAATGGCCGCCTGCAAGGCTACGGTGATTACGACACTCCCGAACAGAATTTCCCGGTATCACGTCCTAATCTCGATTACTGGGAATTGTGTATGACTACCAACGAATCGTGGGGATATTATCTTGGCGACACCAACTTCAAAACCCCTTATGAAATTATCAGCATTTTTGCTGACTGCATCAGCATGGGAGGCAACCTTTTGCTTGATATTGGGCCTCAATCCGACGGAACTATTCCCCGGGAACAGGTGGAAATTCTTACCGAATTGGGCTATTGGACACACAAACACAGCGAAGCCATTTTCGAAAGCAGAGCTGGAATATCCCAGGGACATTTCTATGGTCCGACAACCATCTCACAAGATTCAACTACCCTTTATCTTTTTCTGCAAGGCCATCAATGTGGGAATGTGATCCTAAAAGGGCTCAATAATACAATTCGGTCTGTTGAGGTCCTGGGAAATGGAACACTACTAAAGCACAAAGTCGTCGGGAAAATTTCGTGGAGCAAAGTACCCGGACTGGTTTACATCGATATTCCGGAAGGAGTTCAGGACAAATACATGACCGTTCTAAAAGTGACCCTCGAAGGTCCTGTTTCGCTGTACAAAGGTAATGGCGGGTTATAAAAGATATTAACTTCAAATTTTTCAGATCGTTAAATCGTAATTTATAGATTCCAATATTTTTTTCTTTGCTTAGCTTAATATAAAATACGAGATACCAATCCAGCAATTAAAAATTTTTATCGCAAAATCTAATAACAGAGCCATGCCCGGCAATTTTCAAAACAATGTAAATTATTGTAAATTTTATTTTATATTTGCTGACATAAACCACGCTATCATGAAAACAGTATTATCAATTTTTCTATCTGCAATTTCTTTCGTGGGGATTTCGCAAAACTTGACCGACAGTTTGCTGCTTTATTATCCAATGAATGGAAACTGTCTCGACTCAAGTGGAAATGGCTTTGATGCTGTAGTGGTAAATGCCGATTTGACCACTGATCATAACGGAAATGCAAACAAAGCGTATCATTTTAATGGAATAGATCAATATATTGATTGGCCGAATGACACCTTGCTGCATCCTGATTTGCCTGTTACAATTGCATTTTGGGTAAAATACGATGTGAACGATTATTTAATGAGTTTTCTATTTGATACAGATTATGCAGAAAACAACTATTCTGGCATTCATGTAAATCTTGATCCAGGGATGAGAATATCTTTTGCTTTTGGCGATGCAAGTGGATCAACAGCTCCTTCAGCTCGTCGCTCTAAAACAGGAACAACAGTTATCCAAACAGGAATTTGGTATCATATAATAGGTGTCATCAGGGGTGCAACAGATATGGATATTTATGTGGATTGTATCAATGATGGGGGAACATATTCTGGAACTGGAGGGAACATGGAATACACTGGTTCCCCAGGCTCTTTAGGCAGAGTTGATACAGATGTTAACCCGGGACCTCCACATTACTTTGAAGGTTCTTTAGACGATTTTCGCTATTATAATAGAGATTTCTCAAGCTCAGATATTGAAAAACTTTGTCCGTTTAATAGTATTTTTGAGACCAGCATTGATAAGATTAATTCTTATCCCAATCCAACAATGGATTATTTGTCGTTAGACAATATTGACGACGATGTTAAACAGATTGATATCGTTGATATTTTCGGAAACATTGTGATGTCGTATTCAATAGAGACGTCACTAAATGTAAGTGGTTTGCAGCCCGGCATCTTTTTCTTACGCTTGATTGATGCTAACGGAAGCATTAAAGCTACTTCTACGTTTGTGAAGTTATAGTTCCGATGTTACTATTGTTCGTGGTAAGCAAGGAACACATCCTAGTCGTTAGAGTGTAAAACGCTTTGTTAATATAACACTTGATGAGATTAATCTGTTTATTCATTGTTTCATTTTTTGCACTATTTAATAGCTTGTGTTTTGCTCAAAATCACAACAACAATTGGTATTTTGGATCTCATGCAGGATTAACTTTTAACACGAATCCTCCATCTGCTCTTACAAATGGTCAGCTAAGTACATTTGAAGGCTGTGCTTCAATTAGTGATAATTTGGGGCAGATTATGTTTTATACAGATGGGAGTGTTGTTTATAATAGGAATCATGTTACAATGGCTAATGGTTCTGGCTTGTTAGGAAGTTGGAGCTCAACACAAAGTGCTATTATTGTTCCATTGCCGGGAAGTGATAGTCTTTATTATATTTTTACTGTGGCAAAAGAAGCTGAATCTGATGGGTTAAGATATTCTATTGTAGATATAAGTCAAAATAGTGGCCTTGGGGCTGTTGTTCAAAAGAATGTAACCATAAGAACTCCTGTCGTTGAGAAAATAGCTGCCATCAAACATTCAAATTGTGTAGATATTTGGATTGTTTGCCATGGTTGGAACAATAATGAGTTTTACTCCTATCTGCTTACTTCTTCAGGTATTTCATCTACTCCTGTCATTAGTGCTGTTGGGACGGTGCATGATGTAAATGGAGGGCTGAACACCGACAATTGGATAGGATACATGCGTGTTTCTTCCGATAGAACAAAAATTGCTGTTGCAGTTCGACAAAAAAGCCTTTACGAAGTTTTTCAATTCGATGCCGCTTCAGGAGCGTTAAGCAACCCGTTATCTTTATCCAATATTCAAACAACAACAAACTTTGCATATGGAGCATATGGTTTGGAATTTAGTCCGAATAGCCGTTTTTTATATGTGAAAAACCTTGGACCAGGCGATGTTTTTCAATACGACCTATCGGTATATAATCAAGCTGCAGTTGATGCTTCAAAAACTCTAGTTGGCAATATTTCTGGAGCGGCAAATTATCAAACAGGTGCAATGCAGTTAGGCCCGGATGGGAGAATTTATATTGTGAAATACAATCAACCGTACTTGGGTGTAATCAGTAGTCCAAATAATGCTGGGCTTGCTTGCAACTTAATTGATAATGCAATATCTCTAAATTCACGAAATGGACAGCTTGGATTGCCATCTCTGATTGCAAATGATTTTCTTCTAAACAATCCAATTGATGCTTCTGTGACCGGTTGTTATGATGAAGAATATTTTTTTACTATTTCTGACTCAACTGCGGCAACCGGAGTGTTTTGGGATTTTGATGACTCTTTGTCGGGTTTGAATAATTCATCAACGCTGTTTTCGCCGGAACATGAATTTTCCGAATCTGGTAGCTACTGCGTTACGGCAGTAGTTTCCTATAGTTGCAAGACGGATGACTCTTTGCTCTTTTGGATTGAAGTAGCACCAAAGCCAACACTTTTTCAAACTGATTCAATTGCAGCCTGCAGCGGCGATACAGTTATTGCTCAAGTCTTAGGGATTTGGGACACTTATTTATGGAATACATTTGATACCCTTTCCTATCTCAACTTGACTCAAAGTGGAAGCTTTGTCGTCTCAGCGATAGATAGTTCAGGTTGCAATGTTTCAGATACTATCGTAGCAGTGTTTAACAATGCAACGATAGTTAATGTTGATACGGTTCTTTGCGATGGGGATTCAATATTGTTTCAAGGGCAATTGTTAAATGCCACTGGAGTTTATCAGTTTTCATATATTTCTTCACATGGATGTGATAGTAGTTTTGTTTTGTCTATATCAGCAGAAACAACTCCAAATGTAGCACTCCCTACAGATACTATTCTTTGTGAAGGTCAAGTGTTGATAATTAACCCAATCCTTTCTGGCTCGTATAGTAGTAGCGGGTGGGTGGATGGCTTGGCCTCATCAATCCGAATTATCGACAGTGCCGGATTGTATTCATATGAGGCAACCGGAAATTGTGGAGCCATATCGGATGCAATTGATGTTGGTTTTGCCGACACAAGCTATTTAGAGTTAGACACATTGTTGTGCGATGGAGCCCAGCTTGTTTTTGAAGGGCAGGTTCTCTCAATAGCCGGAGAATATACCTTTAATTATTTTTCACAATATGGTTGCGATAGTACTATTGTTCTGAACTTGTTTACAGATTTGTCACCAGTGGTCGAGCTGCCAAATGATACGGCTCTGTGTGAGGGGCAAGAGTTTTTGCTAATTCCGAATCTGGGGGGTTCATTCTTTTCAATAGAATGGATGGATGGATATATTGGGAACTCGCGGTTGGTTGATTCAAGTGGCGTATATAGTATTTTCGTAAGTGGACATTGTGGTGTGTCACAAGATTCATTGCGTGTATTTTTTAATGATACATCAACTGTTATTATTGATACAACAATTTGTGAGGGTGAGTTTATAATATTCGATGGTCACATAATTGAAGATCCGGGGCAATATCTGTTTGACTATTTGTCTTCAAATGGTTGTGATAGCTCCATCTCAATCAATTTAACCATTGATCTTAAACCACAGGTATTTCTAATATCTGACACTTCAATTTGTTCCAATAGTAAATTATTTGTTGAACCTGTAATTATTGGATTATGGGATACGGCATATTGGCTTGATGGGTACTTAGATCTTTCCCGTTGGATATCTGAGGCAGGCCATTATGTGTTTGAAGTGGGGAATCAATGTGGAAAAGTTGATGAAAAATTTGATGTTCTGATTGAAAATTGTTTTGGCGATATTTGGTTCCCAAATGCTTTTTCACCTAATGGCGATGGAATCAATTCCATTTTTAAGCCAATGGAAAGAAATGTTGAAGAGTTTCGCCTATTAATTTACAATCGCTGGGGACAGCAATTGTTTGAGTCTTTTTCTATCGATGAAGGTTGGGATGGTTCTTTCAATGGACAAGACTGCCCTATTGATGTTTATGTATGGGTTGCTGATTATTGGATTGCCACAAGCGGGACAAGAATTCGAAAGCATGTACTTGGCTCGGTTACTCTAATCAGATAACATAAACGATGAGCTTTGTTGTTTAGCTGTGTCAAAAAGTGGTTCAATTAGAACACTCAGGATATTTGTTTTTAGTTTATTGGAAAATCCACAAAAATTTATTAATAAAATATTGTGTACTTTTGAAAAAAATACACAATGAAAATATTAACCTTTTTAATTGTTTTTGTCGCAATAGCCATTCAGGCCGCTTTTAGCCAGGATTCGTGCAAGACGATTTTGATTGAAGATGATTATTCAAATTCTTCATTATGGACTACTCAAGGAAATGTCTCGATTTCCGGAGGGGTTTGCTCGTTCAACAACATTGAAGGTCATAGTTATCAAAGAGCATATCAACAGTTATCAAGACCCGTTTCGGATAGCTATTGGAAAGCTGAAGCTAAATTTGAAATCACAGCTACAAATCCTTCTGGAAGTGGTGTTGGAGCAATTGTTGTTGGGTTAACAGCTGGGAATCTCGACTTTACTTCAAATATAGCGGCTGGATATACTGAGACAAATCAGGATGGAATAGCTGCTGTTGTTTGGTCGGCAAGCGAATTTGATAATGATATCGATAACTGGCAGTTTATTATTGAATCAAAAAAAGGTTCAACAAGAACTTACACTACAACTGGGATTCCGCTAAGTTCGTCCAATTCTACATACTATCTATCTCTTGAGCGAGTTGGCGCTGCTGTTCAACTTAGTGTATTTTATGATGGAGCTCATTTGTCACAACTTCCCGGCTCACCAATAACTTTCAATATTGATAGTTCAATAACCGGTCTTGATTATGTTCAACAAGGCGGTATTACAGCTGCTTCTGATTATAGAAAGCTATCTGCTGAAATTGATAGTTTAAAGATTTGTGACAATTTGCTTTTGGATACTTCGTGTGTTTCTTTTTTGGTGCAGGAAGATTTTTCAAATGCTGCAGGTTGGACAACTCAGGGAAATGTATCAATTACCAATAACGTCTGTTTTCTGAACACTATAACCGGCAGGTATTATCATAGAGCGTATACCGAAATGTCAAGAGCGGTTTCGGATAGTTACTGGAAAGTCGAAGTTTCACTCAATATTTTAAATCAGAATCCAGTTAACAAAGGAGTTGGAACCGTACTTATTGCTTTAACCGCAGGAGACCTGGACTTTGCATCATATGATTATAATGCGGGTTTAGTTGAAACCAATCAAGATGGTATTGCTGCACTACTGTGGTCTGATAGTGAATACGACAACGATATGGATAATTGGCAATTTATTATAGAGGCAAAAAAGGGAAATGCAAGAACTTACACTCCTTCAGGGATTTATGCTAGCTCTTCTCAGATGGAATATTTTATTGTATTAGAGAGAACTGCAACAGACGAGGTTAGGCTCAGAGTCTTTTCCGATGCGCTTCATTCGGCTGAGTTGGTGGGGTCTCCTATAACCTTTTCAATAAACAGCACTATTACTGGATTGAACTATGCCCAAATTGGCACAATGACTCCAGGGGCATTGTCAAGAATCATAACCGCTGAAGAAGACAATCTTTCAATTTGCGATAATCTACCTTTAAGTGTTTTTGAAGTTGATGGCAATCAGAATACAAATCTGTTTGTTTATCCAAATCCAGCGAACGAAAGTGTTAGTGTTTTGTCGGAGAATTATTTGGGCGAATGCGACTTTGAATTGTACGATATTCATGGCAGACTTGTGTATAAAAGTTCAATATTTATAAAAGAGAATGTTCCCAGTGTTATTGACTTGCCTTCTTTAGAGAATGGGATCTATTACACTCATATTTTAAGTTCAGATAAAAATACCATTATGAATTCGAGACTAATGATAATGAAATAGTGTTGAATTTGTTTTCATAGAGAAATGCCCTGAAACTGTTTGTTATCAAGGCATTTTTTTGTCAAATTCTGTTCTAAAAGAGTATCTTTGCATACAAGAAATTCAATCAGATTGTTATGACAGAAAACAGTATTAATCAGGAATCGGTTTCTGAATTCTACGACAATTTTTCCTCCCAGCAGCAGAAAACAGGACTAACTTTACGCCATTATTTTTTGGCAAGCAAACTCGCGGCACTAACTAAATATAATATTTCTTCAATTCTTGAGGTTGGTTGTGGAGTTGGAACATTTACTTCGCTAATTGGGAAACTGTTTCCCGCAGCAAATGTTACAGGTGTTGATATCAGTGAGAAAAATGTTGATTTGGCTACAAAACGTTTGTCAAATAAGAGATTTGACTTCAAATACTTCGATTTTTCAGATGTCGTTGATTTGAATAAAAAATTCGATCTTGTTATTTTTGCGGATGTTTTAGAGCATATTCCTGTAGAGCGTTATACTCAATTGTTTGACAATTTGAGCTCTCATTCCAACGAGGGAGCATTTATTTTTATCAATATTCCACATCCTCAGGTGATTCACTACCTCAAAAAAAATAGACCAGAGCTTCTTCAAATTGTCGATCAACCAATTTCGCAGAATGAATTGTTTCCCTATTTTTTGAAGCATAATTTCATCATGTTAGAAATGAAAGAATATGCTTTGACACATGCCGAATACGATTATGTGTATTACATGCTGAAGAAAGGCAACAACAGCATCACTAAATACACTCAACTGCCAAAACAAAAGATAATTTTGAGGAAGCTGAGATATCGGTTGAAATAATTTGAATGAAAACAACTCCACGACTGTTGTACATTGCTCCAAGCAATTCTACATTTGTTAAGAAAGATGCTCGTCTTCTTTCTGGTGTTTATCAAATTCGCTTATCAATTTCAAATTGGTACAAAACGCCATTACTAATTCCGTTGAAATTTATTACTCAGTTTTTCCAATTGCTTTTTACCATTGGACGGTACGACGCTGTTGTTGTAATGTTCGGTGGGTATTGGAGCTATATCCCTGCGTTACTCGGAAAGGTTTTTGGCAAGCGAGTTGTAATTATTGCCGGCGGAACCGACTGTGTTTCATATCCTTCAATTAATTATGGGAGCCTTCGAAAACCATTTTTAAGAAGAATAATTGGTTGGTCGTATTCTTTAGCGTCAGCTATTTGCCCTGTTGATGAATCATTAATTCATACGCACAATTTATATTTTGATAATTCGGAGCAGGGAATAAAGTGTTTTTTTCCTAAACTGAAAACTCCATTTACAACTATACACAATGGCTACGATTATATTCTTGATTCTGAGCTGATTAGCGAAAAAGAGCCAAATTCGTTTATTACTGTGGCTTTAGGAAGTACAAAAGAGCGATTTGTTTTGAAAGGTTTAGATTTGATTATTGAAAATGCTGTGTCGTTTCCCGAAGCTAATTTTTACATTTGTGGTGTTGATAATATCACTGCTTTTTTCCCTGCAATACCCGAAAATGTAAAAATCCTTGGACAACTCAATTCTGCTGAAGTCAACCAGATGTTTAGAAAAGCAGAGTTTGTTGTTCAGATTTCAATATCAGAGGGATTCCCAAATGCACTTTGTGAAGGTATGATTAATGGTTGTATCCCAATAGTATCTCCAGTTGGTGCAATGCCTCATATTGCCGGCAACCTTGGTTTTGTTGTGAAGAAACGTGATCCGGAGAGTTTTTGTAGTGCAATCCGATCAGCTTTGAGTTTATCTAAAACTGAAAGAGAACAACAATCAAAGTTATCTGCAGAAAGAATATCAAATAATTTCCCCGAGTCGAAAAGAGCTGAATCTTTGATGAAAATAATTGCTTTAAATTCCACTTCAAAAATGATTGTTTAAATAAATATAAGTATCGGATGAATTATCTCGTCGCAAGCAAATTCCACCCAACTTCAATCGCATAATCCCCGAATATTTTTAACTTTGCTTTCTTAATTCCCAATTTATGAAAATCGATTTCAAAAAGGCGTTGCCTTATCTGATTGCGTTTGGCACAATCATGATAGTGCTTTTGGTGATGTTTTATCCTGCTTTACAAGGAAAAACAATCGCCCAAGAGGATATTAAAAGCTGGAATGCTGCATCGAAAGAAGCCCGCGATTATCACGAGCTTACCGGCCAGCAAGCCTATTGGGCTGGTACCATGTTTGGTGGAATGCCAGTGTACCAAATCACTATTCAGCATGTGGGAAATCTTTTTTTGCAGGTCGATAAATTACTGACTCTATATATGCCATTTTTTATGGGATATATTTTTCTTGCATTTGTAGGCTTCTTTTTCATGATTACAGTACTCAAGCTCAATAAATGGGCTGCGCTTGCCGGGGCCATTGCCTTTGCTTTATCGTCGTATTTTATGGTTGTGCTGCAAGCAGGTCACAACGCCAAGGCTCATGCTATGGCATATATGGCGCCATATCTCATTGCCATTTATCTTACCTATAGAGGTAAATATCTGAAAGGCGGCTTGCTGGCTGCTGTGGTATTGGCATTGGAGCTAAGTTGCAATCACATTCAGATTACTTATTATCTCGCTTTTACTGTATTGATTTTCGTAATTTTCGAAGCGGTATGGGCTGTGATGGAGAAGCAATTTAAACGTTTCCTTATTGGATCGGCGGTTTTGCTTTTGGGAGTTGTTTTGGCTATTGGAGTAAACTTTTCTAATCTTTACACAACCTACGAATATTCGAAAGAAACCATCCGTGGAAAATCTGAGCTTTCTACCCAGAGTGCTGCAGATGCCAAAGGTCTCGATAAAACATATATTTATGGATGGAGCTATGGAATTGGTGAAACCTGGAGTTTGATGATTCCCAATATAAAAGGTGGTGCCTCGCAACAAATCAAGATAGATAACAAAGCCAAACTTTCGGGTGTTGATCAGCAGGCTCGGAAAATGGTAGGCGACTGGTCGCAATATTGGGGTGAACAGCCCGGAACATCGGGACCTGTTTATGTGGGTGCCATTGTAATGTTTTTCTTTGTACTGGGAATGATAATTGTGAAGCATCGCTTGAAATGGCCTATGCTGATTGCGGGAGCTTTCAGTATTATGCTGGCCTGGGGAGGTAATTTCACTTTTTTGTCTGACTTTTTTGTTGACAATTTACCCATGCTCAACAAATTTAGGGCTCCTTCGATGTGGTTGGTGATTGCCGAGCTTGTGATTCCTTTTATTTTTGTTTTGGCACTGCATGAACTCATCACCAATAACGACAAGCTTAAGGAGAGAATGAATGCTCTTTATATTGCATTTGGCCTCACAGGTGGTATAGCCTTTATTTTTTGGTTGATGCCTACGATGTTTTTCGGTTTTATTTCCGGTGCCGAGCAGCAGAGTTTCGATAACTACAGAGCTCAGGGATATCAAATAGATGATTTCGTTACTGCGCTCACTTCAGTTCGAATAGCCATTTTCAAAGCCGACGCATTGCGATCGTTCCTATTCATTTTAGCAGGAGGCTTTCTTACATTTCTTTTAATGAAAAAGAAAATCAAAGCGCCTTTGTTTATCGGGCTTATTATTGGACTTGTATTTATTGATCTGGTTCAGGTAGATAAACGCTATTTGAATGAATCTCATTTTGAAGCCAAACGCAAAGCTGAAAATCCGTTTACTCCTTCTGCTGCCGATCAAATGATTATTGCCGACAATACTGCCGGCGCAAGAGTTCTCAACCTTTCCGTAAGCTCTTTTATGGATGCAACCACATCATATTATCATCGCTCTACTGGCGGCTATCATGCAGCAAAACTAATACGTTATCAGGAGCTTATCGAAAATCAGATTTCGCCCGAAATTTCACTTCTTGGAGAAAACCTCAAAGAAGGTACAACCATGGGACGTATCGATACGGTATTGTCGCATTTGGGTGTACTGAATATGCTCGACACAAAATATATTATTCTCGATCCGTCTCGCCCACCTCTTGTAAATTCGCATGCACTGGGACATGTGTGGTTTGTTGATTCGTATATGCTTGTTCAGAATGCAGATGAAGAAATTCAGCGTGTTGGCGAAATCGACCCGCACAGCGAAGCTGTTATCGACAAACGATACGAAAGTGCTTTAAATGGATTAAGCATTCAATCCGATAGTACTGCTACTATCGAGAGAGTATCATACAATCCAAACGAGCTGATATTTAAAAGCAATGCTGCAAGTTCTCAGTTGGCCGTATTCAGCGAAATATGGTACCCAGAATGGGAACTGTATATTGATGGAAACAAAACTGACCTCATCAGAGCCGATTATGTGTTGCGTGCAGCTGTGATTCCTGCAGGAAGTCATGATATAGTCATGAAAATTCACCCGAAAGCATTTCTCATGAGCACAAAAGTAAGTTTTGCATCATCATTACTGCTTTTACTAATGATTGCCGGATTCTTTGTGAAATTATACTTCGACTCAAAAAAGAAGAAAACAGCGCAACAATAAAATTATTATAGATATTAGAAACCACGGGAAGATGCGAAGTAAGTCCCGTGGTATAACTATTGTCAAAAAATAATCCTGCAACAAGGCAGGATTATGTTCGGTATAAATAAGGTAAAGGTACTATCCCAGATAACCTTTAAGGTTTCGGCTTCTGCTACCATGTTTCAGGCGGCGGATAGCTTTTTCTTTTATCTGTCGTACACGTTCGCGTGTGAGCCCAAATTTGTCACCGATCTCATCAAGAGTAAGCTGTGCTGCGCCATTAAGACCAAAATAAAACTTCAATACATCGCGCTCGCGAGGTGTTAGTGTAGCAATGGCTCTTTCAATCTCAATATTCAACGATTCGAACTGCAGGCCTTTGTCGGGTCGCTCGCTTTCCTCGTTAGCATAAAGATCGTAAAGGTTCGTATCTTCATCCGTTACAATAGGGGCATCCATAGACACGTGACGACCTGTATGGCGCAGACTGTCTTTTACTTCGGTATCTGGCATGTCGAGCATGGCGGCAATCTCATGCGCATCAGGCTCACGCTCAAACTCCTGCTCGAGTTGGGCAAAAGCTTTGTTTATTTTGTTGATGGTTCCGATTTTATTGAGAGGTAAGCGAACAATACGCGATTGTTCAGCCAAAGCCTGCAAAATAGATTGACGAATCCACCATACAGCATAAGAAATAAACTTGAATCCTCGAGTTTCATCGAAACGTTGAGCAGCTTTAATCAGGCCCAAATTTCCCTCGTTGATAAGATCGGGAAGACTCAAACCCTGATTCTGGTATTGCTTGGCGACCGAAACCACAAAACGCAGATTGGCTTTGGTCAGTTTTTCAAGAGCTTTCATATCGCCTTGCTTGATACGCTGAGCTAAGACCACTTCTTCGTTAGCAGTAATCAATTCCTCTCGTCCGATTTCTTGCAGATATTTATCCAGCGACGCGGTTTCGCGGTTGGTTACCTGCTTGCTGATTTTTAATTGCCTCATAAAATTCTCTCAGGGTTGGGTACGCATTTATACGATGCATACAACCGAATGTTACATGATTATGTACGAGAAATTATTGTTCCTTGGGAATCAAAACTTTGCGAGAGAGACGAAGTTTTCCTGTTTTTTCATCAACACCGATAAGCTTCACTTCTACTTTGTCACCAACTTTCAGGTACGTATTAACGTCGGTAACACGCTCCCAAGCTAGTTCCGAAACATGCAACAGCGCTTCTTTTCCCGGAAGAATTTCAACAAAAGCACCATAAGCTTGAATGGCTTTAACCGTTCCTTCGTAAACTTCGCCAACTTCGGGAACAGCTACAATCGATTTAATCCATGCAACAGCTTTATCCATGGCATCCTTCGAAACAGCAAATACCTCAACAATACCAAAGTCGCCCTCTTCGCTAATAAGAACAGTTGCACCGGTTACGCGCTGAATCTCCTGTATGATTTTTCCACCAGGTCCAATCACTGCACCAATAAATTCGCGAGGAATACTGAATTTAACGAAGCGTGGTACGCTTGGTTTATAATCTTCGCGTGGTTCTGAAATGGTTTCTGTAAGTTTGTCGAGAATATGTTCGCGGCCACGTTTTGCTTGAGCAAGTGCTTCGGCCAGAATATCGTACGAAAGGCCGTCTACTTTAATATCCATCTGGCAGGCAGTAATACCGTCGCGGGTTCCAGTAACTTTGAAATCCATATCGCCAAGATGATCTTCGTCGCCCAGAATATCACTCAATACTGCATATTTATTTGTTTCAGTATCAGTAATCAAGCCCATTGCAATTCCGGAAACCGGTTTTTTAAGTTTAACACCTGCGTCCATTAAAGCAAGGGTTCCGGCACAAACTGTAGCCATAGAAGAACTGCCGTTCGATTCAAGGATATCGCTGACAATACGAATAGTATAAGGATTTGCATCATCCATCGGAATCATGTTCTTAAGAGCTCGTAAAGCCAGATTCCCATGACCAATTTCGCGACGACTTGTACCACGCATCATTTTTGCTTCCCCCGTAGAGAACGGTGGAAAGTTATAATGGAGTAATAATTTGTTGGTGCCTTCGAAAACAGCACCATCGATAATCTGATCGTCAAGCTTGGTTCCAAGAGTAACAGTGGTAAGGCTTTGTGTTTCGCCACGTGTAAAAATTGCGCTACCGTGAGGAGAAGGAAGATAATCAACTTCACACCAAATTGGGCGGATTTCGTCCATTTTGCGGCCATCGAGGCGAACTCGCTCATTGAGATACATATCACGAACAGCTTTTTTCATCACATCGTGATAATAATGCTTCACCAGACCTTTTTTGTCATCGCGTTCTTCTTCGGGCAATGTTTCAAGGAACTCTGTGGCAATAGCATCAAAATCGTTCTGACGCTGGTGTTTGTTTGGAGTACGACGATTGGCCACATCATAAGCGCGCTGATAGCAAAAATCCTGAACTGCTTTACGCAATTCTTCGTCGTGAATTTCGTGACAATATTCGCGTTTCGGGCTTGATTTTTCAACTTTTGCAGCAAGCTGTAGCTGGGCTTCGATTTGCTTTTTAATTGCTTCGTGGGCAAATTTCAAAGCTTCCATCATTACTTCTTCGCTCACTTCTTTCATCTCGCCTTCCACCATATTAATGTCTTTGGCATTGGCAGCCACCATCAACTCAAGGTCGGCGTTTTCAAGTTCCTTCACCGAAGGGTTAATCACAAATTGTCCGTTGATACGGGCAACACGTGCTTCGGAAATCGGTCCATTGAAAGGAATATCGGATACAGCAAGAGCCGATGAGGCTGCAAGAGCGGCATAAGCATCGGGATGTGTGTCGGTGTCGCCCGAAATAAGGTAAATAAGAACCTGAGTTTCGGCGTGGTAATTTTCGGGAAATAATGGACGCAAAGCGCGATCGACTAAACGGGCTATCAGAATTTCATATTCCGATGGACGAGCTTCACGTTTAAAAAAGCCGCCGGGGAAACGGCCGGTAGAAGCATATTTTTCCTGATATTCAACAGTAAGTGGCATGAAATCCACATTTTCTTTCGCCTCTTTATTAGAAACAACTGTTGCCAGCAACATCGTGTTGCCTATGCGTACAATAACAGAACCGTCGGCCTGACGAGCCAGCTTACCGGTCTCGATAGTTCCGGTTCGCCCGTCGGGGAGTTCAAAAATTTGAGTGATAGCGTTCATTTTTGTATGTGTTTAAAAAAAGAAAGGCAATACATTGATTGCCTCCCCGATTCGAAATCTTGTGAAAATTATTTCCTGATTTCAAGTTGTTGAATCAGTGTACGATATTTTTCAATGTCTTTTTCCTTAATGTAAGAAAGAAGCTTTTTGCGCTTACCTACCAAACGAAGCAATGAACGCTCAGTAACAAAATCTTTTTTGTTGGTTTTGAGATGACCTGTGAGGTGCTTAATACGATGAGTAAAAATAGCTACCTGCACTTCGGGCATTCCTGTATCAGTTGCATTTTTGCCAAATTTCTCAGCAAGGTTTTTTCTGTCTTCTGATGATAAATTCATGTTTCTCTTTTTTATCGGGCTGCAAAGGTACAATATTATTTTTATTTTCAAAACTTTTTTTCGGATAGTTTTTTTGTGAAAATAAAATCGATTTTGGAGCAAAAATATTCGCGTTGGATTCCTTACTACTCAATTGAGAGCGTTCGACTGTTCTTAAAAAACCAACAATCAAATGGTACCATTCTCAATCATGATGACGATGTTTTCGATATCGCGGTCAACGCCCACCGGATCGTAAGTGACTTTAAGGTTATATCCAAATATTGAACCCAGCGATTGCCAGAAAAATGCAGTAATGGAACCTCTGAAATCTTTAATCAGATTGTATGTTGTGGTACTTGTTTCGCGATAAATAAGCTTCATTAAAATTTTCCCCTGCGTAAACGTAAGCTTTTTCAACTCTTCTTCAAATTGTCCACGGAGTTCTGATTCAATCCGGTCAAGCTCTTTTTCCCTTTGCCGGTCATTTGAAATGGAATTCAAATACTTATTGTATTCGTTCACCTTGTTACCTATATACTTGGCATAAGGATAAACCCGTTTAATATGACGCACAAGACGGGTAAACGTAATAACCTGAACCTTCGATTTAAAAATAATAGGACCATAAACTCGCACAGTAGGAAGCCAAAACAAAGGAACTGTATCGCCCTCAAGAATAACAGCCTTGGTAACAATCCCATTCACTTCACCATTTGGATTGGGGTCCTGGGCTTGTGCTAGTCCACACAAAACAAACAAAGCTATTATAACAAAGGCAAGTCTCATGGATTTAATTTCAAACTAAATTACAATTCTTTTGCCAATTATGAAGCAACTTTCATCTGTATCTCCGGATGATTTTTCAACTTCGATCTTACAAAAGCAGCATTGATTTTCACCTTCTTTTCTGTATCTTTTTCTGGAAGATCGAACATAAGATCGGTCATTATTTTTTCCATAATCGACCGCAATCCCCTTGCGCCCAGTTTGCTTGCAATAGCCAGATGTGCTATTTCTTTCAGACCGTCGTTGGTGAAATCAAGTGTAACACCATCCATTTCGAACAAAGCTTTGTATTGCTTCACCAAAGAGTTTTTCGGTTGGGTAAGAATTTGAAGCATCGCGTTTTCATCAAGCGGATGCAAATGAGCCAAAACCGGTAATCGGCCAACCAATTCAGGAATTAAACCAAACTTGCGGAGATCTTCCGAAGCAATATACTGAAGCATATTCTCCTTATCGAATTCCTTTTGATCTCCTTTTTTGCGAAAGCCAATAGCCGATGTTTTCAAGCGGGTGGCAATAATTTTTTCTACACCATCGAACGCACCACCACAAATAAAAAGAATATTTTGTGTATTTACCTGAATGTATTTTTGTTCGGGGTGCTTTCTGCCTCCTTGTGGCGGAACATTAACTATAGCTCCTTCAAGCATTTTTAGCAAAGCTTGCTGAACTCCTTCTCCACTTACATCGCGGGTGATGCTTGGATTGTCCGATTTTCGGGAAATTTTATCGATTTCGTCGATGAAAATGATTCCTCTTTCAGCTGCTTTTATGTCGTAGTCGGCCACCTGAAGCAAACGAGCAAGAATGCTTTCGACATCTTCACCAACATAGCCGGCTTCGGTAAGGGCTGTAGCATCAGCAATAGCAAAAGGTACTTCGAGAAAGCGTGCAATGGTTTTAGCCAATAGTGTTTTTCCGGTTCCGGTTTCTCCTACAAGAACAATATTGCTTTTTTCGATTTCAACATCGGAATTTTTTACACCGATTCGCTTGAAATGGTTGTAAACAGCAACTGAGAGCACACGTTTCGATTGATCCTGCCCAATCACATACTGATTCAAGAATTCAAATATTTCTTTTGGTTTCCGGAGTTTGAATGATTCGGGCGACGATGAAGTTTTTCCTTTTTGGGAAAGCTCTTCGTTTATAATTATTTGCGCCTGATCGACACAGGCTTCGCAAATATTGCCACTCACTCCTGTGATGAGGAGCTTTACTTCTTGTTGGCTACGTCCGCAAAACGAACAATGGTCAGTTGGTTTGGCCATACCTTAGCGATTCTTTTCGCGACGTAGTACTTCGTCGATCATTCCGTATTCACGTGCTTCTTCGGCAATCATCCAATGGTCGCGGTCGCCATCTTTCCAGACTTTTTCGATAGACTGTCCACTGTGATCCGAAATAATCTGATACAGTTCGTCTTTGAGTTTTTTAATTTCTACAGCAATAATCTCGATGTCCGATGCCTGTCCCTCAGCTCCGCCCATAGGCTGATGAATCATCACACGGCTGTGAGGAAGCGCTGTGCGCTTACCGTGAGCTCCGGCACAAAGCAAAACTGCACCCATCGAGGCTGCAATACCTGTACAAATAGTAGCAATGTCAGGCACAATATACTGCATAGTGTCGTATATACCCAAACCAGCATATACCGAGCCGCCTGGCGTGTTAAGATAAATAGAGATATCTTTACTTGCATCAACCGATTCGAGAAACAAAAGCTGAGCCTGAATAATGTTGGCGACATAGTCATCGATGGGAACACCCAGAAAAATAATGCGATCCATCATCAGACGTGAAAAAACGTCCATGGTCGCAATATTGAGCTGTCGCTCTTCGATGATGGTGGGTGAAATATATCCTGAAACAACACCTTTGTATTGGTCGAACACCGAACTGTTGATGCCGCGGTGCCTGATCGCGTATTTTCTGAATTCGTCGTTAAAGTTCATCATTGGTTTAGTTTTTTTCGTTTACTAAAGTAGTAAATTCTTTCCAATTAAGCGATTTTGTTTCGATTTTACAGTTGTCTTCGAAAAGTTTGATAATTTTTTCATCGGTCATGTTGTCAACCATATTGCTCATTTTTTCTTTATCCTGAGCAATAATCTCATAAACCTGATCAATTCGTTGTTTTACATCCGCATCGTTTTCGTCGAGATCGGCAAGTCCCAGCAATTCTTTGATATGGCTGCGTACTTCGTCGCGACCAACAGCAAGCTTGTATTTTGTAATGATCTTATTCTCGATGAGTTGCCACTTCATTTCTTCGGCATAGAACGGATATCCTTTGTCGATATCGTCCTGCGAAAGATCTTTTTCCGAACGTTGCTTGATGTATTTTTTCATGAAAGCTTCGGGTAATTCAAAACTGTATTTGTTTTTCAACTCTTTCTGAATGTCGAAATACAGTTGTTTACGCGATTCTTTTTCGTAAGTACGCTCAACGTCATCGCGGATAGCATTGCGGAGCTGTTCTTCGTTTTCGATATGATGATTTGGGAAAACTTCGTTGAAAAGTTTTTCGTCGAAATCGGCAGGAATAATAGTAAGTACACTTTGCAAAGTGAGACGATAAAAGCCACTCATGGCGCGAGCAGTTTCTATATCGGTATTAAAAACTTCGGTGCGATCGTCAGCATTGGGCATGTCTTTTTCGATGTCGATACTCAGCACATCCTCCGATTTTTTGCCCATAAACATGGCTTGCAAATTTGCAGGTAATGAGCGAACACGTAAATGAATGAACTTATTGATTCCACCTTCTTTTTCTTCGTCTTTGGCATTGGTTTCAACCACCTGTGCCGAGATGAAACTTTTGTCGTCAACGTATTCGGCCTTTTCAAAACGGCCATATCGTTCGCGGATGTCGGCCAAATAATTGTCTACATCGTTTTCGTCGCGGGTAACATTGTAGCGAATAAAGCTTAAACTATCGTCGGCAACAGGATCTATTTCGGGATTCATTGCAATATCAAAACTAAATTCAAAAGTATTGCCTTCAATCCATTCAATATCGCGAGCTTTGTCTTCGTCCATCAAAGGAGAAAGAATGAAATCGATTTTATTTTCTTCAAGATATTTGTAAACGGCTTCCGATGCAGTGTGCAAAACCTCGTCGGCCAAAGTAGAAGCACCATACATTTTTTTGATAACACCAAAAGGTACTTTTCCGGGTCTGAAACCAGGCATCGAAGCTTTGCGGCGGTACTGGCGTAATTTTTCTTCAACTTTGGACTGATAATCGGCCGATTCAATATTTGCTTTCAGTAATGCTGTAAGTTCGCCGGTTTTTTCAAATTCGAAATTCATATAATCATTCTGTTTTAGAAACAACAAATGCCCGAAATTCGGGCTAATGGTGCGGATGAAGGGACTCGAACCCCCACGCCTTTCGGCACCAGATCCTAAGTCTGGCGCGGCTACCAATTACGCCACATCCGCATAATCGGACTGCAAAGTTACAATTTTCTCAATAATAATTCAGCTTGTTTTCTATAATTATTAAAGAGTCCTGCTATATTAGTGTTAGTTTCTCCAAAAATTAATCATAAACCCCGATTAAATGCAGAATTTGATAATATTTTACTATCGAAAATTTTGAATAGCAGCAATGTTCTCTTAATCTGTTCGCTTTACTTTTGCCGTGTAAGAACGACAAACAAAACATTAACCCATATGACAAACAAAACATTATTGATGCTGGCTGCAATTCTTTTGCTTAAAATGCCACTAATGGCCACCAATAAAGAAGGCAAAAGCAAGAAGCCCCAAAGCGCAACAGTTATTACTTCGACTGGAATAACAATTGCAATGCCTTATCCATCTAAAGCGTATGAGAGAGGCATTGAAGGTTTCGTTTTAGTTGAGTTGAACCGAAATACAGCCGGGAATCTGATTGTAACACAAATAAACGGAAGCAGCCCGGAATTGATAGCTGGAGTTGCTGAATACTTCAACAATAATACTCATCCCACATACAGTCAAGAAGAACCTGTTATTTATCAATTCATTTTTACAATTTATTAAAATTCTGGTTGGTTAAATTTGCTCAAGCGAAGCTTTTCTCAAAGCTTTGCTTTTTTGTTTCACTCCTGATTTTTCCCGTTTCACACCCATTTGTTTGCTCATAGCTCTCAATTGGCTCATATTTGCAGCAAAAACAAATGAAAACACCTGCTTTTGCTTCTTGTGATTGCATTTCGCATAACTCTCGCTCTCATTACAACCATTTGGAAAAACATTCCACTTTTCAGAAAAAAAGAATGAAAAGATTTATCCTTATGCTGGGTTTTTTTGTATTGACACTACCTGTAACGATTGCTCAGGTTTCAACGCAGAATATTCGCGGACATATTATTGATAACATAAGCCATATGCCGCTGCCCGGAGCAACGATTATGCTTATAGATACTACTCTGCAGAAAGGTGTCGTTTCTGACATTGATGGATATTTTGTACTGGACAATGTTCCGATCGGACGTATTTCCATAAAAATAACCTATGTGGGCTACAACGATGTTGTACTGAACAATATTCTGCTGATTTCCGGAAAGGAAACCAATCTGGAAATTGCCATGGAAGAAAAAATAATAACAACAAGCACTGTAGTGATAACCGCAAACAGAGACGACGGTTCTGTAAACAATGACATGACTACCGTAAGCACCCGTAGTTTTTCAGTCGAGGAATCGCAGCGATATGCAGGTGCCCGAAACGATGTTGCCAGAATGGCTTCAGGATTTGCAGGAGTAAATATTACCGACGACAGCCGCAACGATATTATCATTAGGGGAAACAGTCCGATGGGCCTCCTCTGGCGATTGGATGGTGTTGATATTTTTAACCCCAACCATTTCGGAGCAACGGGTTCAACGGGTGGACCTGTTTCCATGCTTAATAATAATGTGTTGTCAAATTCCGATTTTCTGATGGCTGCTTTTCCGGCTGAATACGGAAATGCTGTTTCGGGCGTTTTCGACTTGAGAATGCGTAGCGGAAATTCCGAGAAACATGAATTTATGGGTCAGATTGGTTTTAATGGATTTGAAACGGGTGCTGAAGGACCCATCAGCAGAAAAAACCATTCGTCTTACCTTGTGAATATGCGTTATTCCACACTTGGAGTCTTTAAGACGCTGGGTGTTGACTTCGGCACAGGCACGGCAATTCCCGAATACATGGACGGCACCTGGAAAATAGCGTTTCCTTCTACAAAAATAGGTAGTATCGAATGGTTCGGCCTTGCCGGGAAAAGCCATATTGAATTCATGAACAGCGAAGTGGATACAACCAATGTGGGGTCCGATTTTTATACAGATTCCGATTACAATCTGATCAACGGATCGACCATGGCTATAAGTGGAATAGTCAATGTACTTCCAATCAACAGGAAATCCTATCTGAAGAATACGGCTTCAGCCTCTTGGCATCAGTTTACTACTGATGTTGACAGCATAAAATGGCCTGAAGTAATCCTGACTCCCTATTACAGGAACGATTTCCGCGAATCACGGCTGATGGCCAAGAGTGAATATATCAACAAGCTAAGCTCACGCTTTAATATCAGGATAGGTACCGAAATAAGTAACCTCGGATATAACCTGAAGGACAGCGTGTGGAAAAGCGATTCTTCGTATTTTCTTACTTTGCGTGACCAGGAGGGCAGCACATGTTTTTTGCAAACATACGGGCAAGGGCAGTGGAAACCCACAGGAAACATTACGGTGAACGGAGGTGTATATTTTCAGCAACTGGTGCTGAACAATGCAAACAGAATTGAGCCACGCCTGGGACTGCGCTGGCAGATTGGTGAAAAAACCACTTTTACCGCCGGTTACGGAAGACACAGCAACATGATGAACCTGTTGTATTATTTTACTAAAAGCCGGCTTCCGGACGGAAGCTATGTGGAACCCAACCTGAACCTCGGTTTTATGAAAGCCGATCATTACGTGCTTGGGTGGGAATACCGCACCGGTGTACACAGTAAACTAAAAACAGAAATCTATTATGAGGATATGTTTGATGTCCCTGTAGATGCAGCAACAAATAACTCATTTTCAATGCTGAACGAAGGGGCGAGCTTTGAAAATTCCGCACCCGATTCTCTGAAAAATGCCGGTAACGGTAAGAATTACGGTATTGAGCTAACGATTGAAAGATACCTGAACAAGGGTTGGTATTATCTCGCAACGGCATCGTTGTACGAGTCGAAGTATGCAGGCAGTGACGGCGTGGAACACAGCACAGCTTTTGACGGGAACTATGTGCTTAACCTTCTGGCCGGCAAGGAGATTTCATGGAAAAACAAAAAAGGTGGTCAAAACAGTTTCATCTTTGATGTAAAAGTAACCTACGCCGGTGGTCAGCGTTACACACCCTACGATGTGGCAGCAACCGTTGCCCTCAGGGAAGAAAAATACATGGCCGGTAAAGATTTTACCGAACAGTATAAAAACTATTTCCGCACCGATATCAAAATAGGATACAGGCGCAGCGTGGGAAAAATGACCATGGAATGGAACCTCGATGCACAGAATGCGCTGAATATCAAAAATATTTATTCGCAGAAGATCAATGTTGAAACCGGTGAAATATCGTATCTTTACCAGTTGGGAAGGTTGATAATTCCTCAATTCAGAATAGAGTTCTAACCATGAAAGATAAATTCGGATTTAATGACAAATGGGCTCTGCTTGTATTTCTGCCTGTTGTGAGTATTGGTATTCCTCTGGCATTTCCCTATTCGGGAGAATATTTTACATCCGATCATTTTCGTAGTATATTGGTATCGGTTTATTATACGGCTTCTATATGGTTGGGTTGCCGCACTATTTTGCATTGGCTTTGGCGAAAGTTTCCGTGGAATAAAAGGCCGTTCAGACATATTATATTTGAGATATTGTTTGTTTTTTCATGGACAACCCTTGTGGTGATTATCGGTGACAACCTCCTTGAACCTTATTTGCTTAAGCAACGATCATTTCAGGAGGCTCCGGAAGTACAGATCGTCCTGGTGTATGTGTTCACGTTTCTGGTTGTGACAATTCATGAAGGTTATTTTCTTTTTCTCAATTGGAAACAAACTCTTCTTAACGAGCAAAAACTTCAAATCGAAAACGAAAAAGCCCGCTACGAATCGCTGAAACAGCAACTGAATCCACACTTTCTTTTCAATAGCTTCAATATGCTTTCGGCACTCATCGAAGAAGATCACAGCAAAGCATCTGTATATCTCTCCGATATGACTCGCTTTTTCAGAATGAGCCTTCAGATGCAGGAGCAAAGAACCGTGAAACTTTCTGAAGAAATCGAACTAGCCAGACGCTACCTCTCGCTGCAGTCCATACGATTTGGCGACACCATGCAGGTGACCTGGGATTTAGCTTGTGATACAGATCGCCTGGGAGCTGCACCGATGACTTTACAGATTTTGCTTGAAAACATTTTCAAACACAATGCGCTCGTACCCGGAAAACCGCTTCAGATCACCGTTCGTTGTGCAGATCAATGGCTTATTGTTGAAAACACCTGTATTCCCCGTCTGGAGGATACAAGCGGAACGGGATTAGGCCTTACTAATCTGATTGAACGTTACCTCCTGCTCACAGGAGAAGAAGTATCGGTGAATCGGGGAGCCGTTTTTTCTGTTTCTGTTCCATTACTAATTAGATAGTTATGACACGTGTTTTAATTGCGGAAGATGAGCAACTGGCCTCCCGGCGTCTCGTGCGAATGCTGTTGCAGTGTAATCCGAATTTTGAAGTGAAAGCTACCACCACCGGGGTAGATGATACTGTGAAATGGCTTGTCGAAAATGAGGCCGATCTGATATTCATGGATATTCACCTGGCCGATGGTTCTGCTTTTGAAATTTTCACGCGCGTTGAAGTGAAACCACCGGTGATCTTCACCACAGCCTACGACGAATATGCTTTACGGGCATTCAGGGTTAACAGTATTGACTATTTACTAAAGCCCATTGATGCCGAGGAACTTTCGTCGGCACTGAAAAAATACGAGCAGCTAGCGGGAGGGAAACCCGATTATCTGGAACTCAAAGAGCTGATTCGACGTGCGGCAACGGGAAAAACAATTTACAAAACCCGCTTTGCGATAGAGACAGGACAGAAAATGCGTTTTTTTAATTCCACCGATATTGCCTGGTTCAGGGCCGACAATAAAATTGTTTCCCTACGCAGCAACGATGGTTTCGATTTTCCGGTGGATTACACGCTCGAAGAACTGGACATGCAGCTCGATCCAGCCTTGTTTTTCAGACTCAACAGAAAGTTTATTGCCCGCATCGATGCGGTCGATCAGGTTTTCCTGATGCCGAAATCGCGATTGAAAGTGGTTTTAAAACCTGATACCGAAGAAGAAATCTATGTAAGCGCCGAGCGTTCGCAGGATATGAAAAAATGGCTTGGAAAATAACACCCATTGCTACAGGCATCGTATTGAAGGCAACTTGGCGTCTCAATGCAAACTCCTATCAAACCGCAACATATACCAGGTGTAATCCCATTTAAATCAGCACCAGACGCTATTCTTCATAAACCAACGCAAGGGCCATTTTTATCCACATTTTATTTACCCACATTCTAATCGTTTCAAGCATGGTTTCTGATTCCATCAAACAATTTGTTTTGCGTAATCACCAGAAGTTTTTGGCACTCTTTTTCTGTCATCAAGAGTCAACCCCAAATAGTTTGAAGTGCTCTATGATTTTATTAAAAACATGTAACTGGGATAAAGACGCTGTAATCAAAATTGCCCGAGAATTACTTAATGATATCCATTCTGTTTTTCTTCTCACAAGCTTTATTCTTCCTAAGAGAATTTGCCAATCATTCGTTTTTCAATAGCTTTAAAAAGCTTTCGCGGTAATAATTGCTAACAGGAATGCTCGCCGATTCCATTACTATTTTAGATTTTCCGACAAAGTCGATATGCGAAAGCGAAACAATAAACGAACGATGAACACGGGCAAACTCATTTGAAGGTAATATTTCTTCCAGTTTTTTCATACTCATTATCGAGTAAATGGGTTTTTCTCCTATATATATTTTCACGTAGTCTTTCATCGATTCAATATATCTGATTTCAGAAATAGTAATTTTCACGATACGGTGTTCCGATTTCACAAATAAGTATTTAATGCCGTTATTTCCCGATTGATTAGTTTGTTGACATTGATACTCTGCCGCTTTCGAAACAGCTTTCAAAAAACGTTCAAAACCAATTGGCTTGAGGAGATAATCAATAACATCAAGCTCAAATCCATCGAGAGCATATTTTTCGTAAGCCGTAGTAATAATTACCATCGGACTTACTTTTTGGGTTTTTAGAAATGTGATCCCGTTGACAGATGGCATCTCGATATCAAGAAATATCAAATCGATTTGCTTTTCATTCATAATAGTCATTGCTTCTATGACATTGTTACATGTCCCCTCAAGACGCAGAAACGAAACCCTTGAAACGTTGTCGACCATCAATTCTAATGCAAGGGGCTCATCGTCAATAATCAGGCACGATATCATGATAGTTGGAGTTGAAGTGATACAGTGTATTTGTCGTTTTCGTTTGCTATTTCAAGATTGTATTTGTTATTATACAATAGCTCCAGACGTCGTTTTATATTTTGCTGACCAATACCCGAGCTATCAGGGTCAATTATACTACTGCGTAAGGCTGAAACAGAGTTTTCTACTCTAAACAGAATTGAATTATTTGTTGTTTCTAGATTAATTTTCACATTCAGTGGCTGTCCGGCCCCTCCTCCATGTTTAAAAGCATTTTCAACAAAAGGGAACAGCAACATTGGTTCTATTAGTACCGAATCGGTGTTTCCTTTGATTATGATATTTACAGGTTCGAGTGAAGGAATGCGCAAATGTTGAATATCAATGTAATTGCGTATAAAATCCAGTTCTTTACTGACCGGAACCTTATTTTCGCTAAGGTCATTCAGATTGTAGCGCAATAATTCCGATAGTTTGATAATATATGTTTCTGTTTCATCACTCTTCTTTCGGGCCAAACTGCAAAGACTGTTCATCACATTAAAAAAGAAATGAGGATTCACTTGAGCTTTTAGTGCTGCCAATTCAGCCTTAAGCTTTTCATTTTCAAGCTCCTTTGTATTCTTTTCCGATTTCAGCCATTCCTGTGTCATTCGCAAGCCAATACTTAATAATACAATGGTAATAAAAAAAGGAAGTCCTTTTAAAGGAATGGGGTTATTCCTGTCAGAAAACGGGCCCTTTGGAGCATCATTTTGAAAGTTTTCATGTTCTGGGCGAGGGTGAAATTCTGGTTTTGTTTCTTTAGAAAAAACCTCAACTTTATTCCAGATAATGTAATCAAGCGCTACTGCCAACAACGAAGAGCTGAGAAATGAAACCAGGATAAATATAAGAATTTTTCTACGTGTAAGAAGTTTCGGAATCAGAAGAAAATAATTCAGATAAAATGTTCCTGCCATGAAAAAAAAGAATAGAACCTGAAGTTTTAATCTATCCAACTCAATATCAAGTGTCAGAGGAAATGTAATAAAAGGTGCGAGAAATGGAATCGACCATCCAAAAACATGAATAAGAATGTATAATATGTGCTTTGTCCGAGATTTTTTCATCTTTCGTTTTTCAAAGAATAAAAATACATATTATCTCCAGACAAACATTTTATAATATACTGTTTACCATTATTTGATGACAGAATTTAGTTTTTGAATTGTAAAAAAGAAAAATCAAATTGTACTTTCCCCATGTTTACCCCATCCGCCGTCTCTTTTGGCCGTATTTTTCCTCTTTTTCGGAACCCTTAAGCCCTAAATACACTTTTCGCCATAGTTCGTAATCACTATCCGAAATTAACCTCGCATTGAGCATTTTTTGCAGCTTATCCAGTTTCGAAAGACCATCCTCGACTGGTTTATCACTATCCAGACTGTCTTTTTTTGTGCGCATAACAACCTTTCTTTTGTTTTAAAAAACACCAAATTAAGTCCAAAAGTATTGCAATATATTAGACAGCCTTTAGTAAAAAAGGTTGCATTTGTTTGGTAAAATACTGTTAAGCCGTTTTCGCTATTAATTCAAGATGATTTTGTTATAAAGCGCTTACATCTGAAAACTTGCTATAAGCAAATCGAGTTCTCTGCAAGGCAAGTTAAAGCTTTCTCCCACAATTCGATTGGTTAGAATTCCATTATACAAATACACCCCCTGGCGGATAGCTGGATTGGCTTTTAAATAAGCCTCTATTCCACCCTCTTCCCCCATTTCGATAATAGCCGGCGTAAAAAAATTACTCAGTGCGTACGAAGCCGTCTGCGATACTCGTGATGGGATGTTGGGAACACAGTAATGAATAACATCGTGTTTAATAAAAACAGGATCGTTATGGTTTGTCAATTGCGATGTTTCTATACACCCTCCCTGGTCTATACTCACATCAACAACGATAGAGCCCGGTTTCATATCCTTAATCATTTGTTCAGTCACAACACAAGGTGTCCGTCCTTTATGAGAGTGAAGTGCTCCAATAACGACATCGGCCGATTTCAATGCTTTTGAAAGCACTTTGGGCTGAATAATAGAAGTGAACAGCTGATGGCCAATGTTTTTTTGTAAAGTTCTAAGCTTATAAATACGATTATCAAATATTTTCACTTCAGCACCAAAACCCAATGCCGAACGGGTTGCGTTGGTACCTACAGTTCCGGCTCCCAGAATAACAACCTCAACAGGAGCAATTCCCGGAACACCTCCCAAAAGCTTCCCTTTTCCTATATCGTTTTTACTTAAGTACTCGGCAGCTATCTGAATAGCTGCGTAGCCCGATATTTCGCTCATGGCATTCAAAACAGGGAAAATATTGCTGTTGTCTTTGATAAATTCAAATGCAACAGCTGTGGTTTTGTGCTGCATCAGTTTACGAAAATAGTCGGCATTTTGCATGGTATGATGCAAAGCCGAGATAACAGTCTGACGTGTTTGAAGCATAGCTATTTCGCTATGAAGCAATGGCGCAACTTTTAAAATCACATCGCTTTGATAAATATCGGTAGGCGAGTCGGCGAGTGTAGCTCCGGCTTCGGCATATTCTTCGTCGCTAAAATGTGCGTTTTTACCTGCTCCACGTTCAACAAAAACCTCATGCCCATTCGAAACAATAAGACCAACACTATCCGGAGCCAACGATACCCGATTCTCCTGAAAGGCAATTTCTCGTGGAACTCCGATACGCAAAACATTTTTCTTCTTACGCATCTCGAGACGCTCTTCGGCTGGCATCAACTGCCCCGTTGGGCCAATGTAATACTTGCTGTTTTCAGTCATGGTCGGGAATATTGATTTCAAAATTTCGTTCAGTGGGATTTTCGCAAACAGATATATAAATGTCGATTCGCTTTTCAGGCAAATAAGATTCAATCAATTCTGGCCACTCAATCAGACATATAGTTCCTTCTTCTATCATATCAATCAAACCTGCATTCAAAGCTTCTTCGGGCTTTTCGAGCCGATAGCAGTCAAAATGATAAATGCGATGCTGGCCTTCGTAAACATTTACCAACGAGAATGTAGGACTGGTAACAACATCTGTATTTCCATTCAAAAGCCCGTTAATAGCCGATATGATTGTTGTTTTGCCACTTCCCATCGGTCCATAAAACGCAAAAACAGCAAACCGATCAACCCATTGAATCAATTCGCGAGCTACTTCCTTTAGTTCCTTACTGTCAATATTGCTATACAATTTCTTCATGTAGATTTTTATCGTGGAGTCAGTGTAATAAGTGGAATCAGATTTTCTTCGAGCGATATTCCTCCATGCTGAAAGGTGTCTGCAAAAAAGTTGACGTAGTAGTTGTAGTTGTTGGGATATACAAAATAATCTGTCGATTGGCAAAACATGTAACTGGTACTTACGTTAGGACGTGGCAGATACAAATCGGCAGGATTTTTTAGTTCATAAACATTTTTACCATCCGAATTCAGATTTCGACCGAACTTGAATCGAATATTTGAGTTAGTTTCGCGGTCGCCAACAATTTTCACCGGATTTTTCACCCGAATGCTTCCATGATCGGTAGTAAGTAAAACAGTAAAGCCACTTCGGGCGGCCAATTCGAAAACTTCTGCCAATGGACTATGATCGAACCAGCTGCTGGTAATTGACCTATATGCTGATTCGTTATTAGCCAGCTCTTTAATGATTTCCATGTTGGTTTTAGAATGTGAAAGCATGTCAACAAAATTGTAAACCAGAATATTGAGCTGATTTTGTGCAATATTGCTGAAGGTTTCCACATATTTACGGCCTGCTCGTAAATTCAGAATTTTAGAAAAATTGAAGCGAATATTCAACCCCATGCGTTTCAGTAATTCGCCGGCAAGTTCTGCCTCAAACTGATTCTTTGAATTCTCGTCGTCATCATCAACCCACAGGTTGGGAAATTTACGCTGAATCTCTGTAGGCAATAAACCGGCAAAAAGCGAATTGCGGGCATACTGTGTAGCTGTTGGAAGAATGCTGCAATACATTTGATCGGTAAGCACTCTGAAATTTTCTTCGATAGCTGGCTGAATGGCTTTCCATTGATCGTAGCGAAGATTATCGATTACAACCAACAATATTTTTTCCTTCTTGTTCAGCATTGGAAGCAGAACCTTGGGCAAAACGGTATGCGAAAGCAAAGGAGCTTTTTTATCGTCGGTGAGCCAATCACGATAATTGCGGGTAAGCGCTTTTGAAAAGACTTTGTTTGCTTCTTCTTTTTGTGTTTGAAGAATGGCCATCATTCCCTCATCGCCTGTTTTCTCGAGTTCAAGCTCCCAATACACAAGTTTTTTGTACAAATCGACCCATTCGCTAATACTGAGTGCCGGTGATATTTCCATTCCCAGTTTGGTAAATTCCTGCTGATACGATATTGTTGTTTTCTCCTGAATGAGTCTGCGATCGTCAAGATTTTTCTTAAGAATCAGCAAAATCTGATTTGGATTCACCGGTTTAATTAAATAATCCGAGATTTTGCTCCCGATAGCTTCTTCCATGATAGATTCTTCTTCGCTTTTAGTAATCATTACCACAGGAATATTAGGTTTGAGTCCTTTGATGCGACTCAGTGTCTCTAAACCAGTAAGTCCGGGCATGTTTTCGTCGAGAAAAATAATGTCGAAATCTTCTTTTGCCAGCAGGTCGATGGCGTCGGGGCCATTCGACACCGGAGCTAGTTCGTAACCTTTTTGTTCAAGAAAAAGAATGTGAGGCTTCAGTATTTCAATTTCATCATCAACCCACAGAATCTTGCTTTTATTACTCATTTTTTTAGTTTTTGCATGTTATTCACTACATTTGCCCGTATTTTACCGGGAAGGTTTTGTCCACAAGCAAAATCTTTTTCAAAGATACAAAAAATCGCCTTTAAAAAGTTGACTTCCGAAATATTATTTGCCGTGAATAAACGTAAGATACTCAACGACCCAGTGTATGGTTTTATTACCCTACCAGATGAATTAATTTTCGAACTTATCAACCACAGTTGTTTTCAACGACTTACCCGAATCAGGCAATTGGGTCTTACATACTTGGTTTATCCGGGCGCCTTGCATACCCGTTTCAATCACGCAATTGGAGCAATGCACCTCATGGGCGAAGCCTTGGATATATTGCGCCAAAAAGGCACCGAAATTTCACCCAACGAAAAACGCGCTGCTCTTGCAGCCATTCTTCTTCACGATATAGGTCATGGGCCATTTTCGCATGCACTCGAAAACAGCCTTATACACAATGTTTCCCACGAAGTCATTTCTCTCAAATTAATGGAACTGCTTAATGGTGGACTTAAAGGCGAGTTGGACGAAGCCATTTCGATTTTCAGAAATCAGCATCCCAAAAAATTCCTGCATCAACTGGTTTCGAGCCAACTCGATGTAGATCGACTCGACTATTTGTCGCGCGATAGTTTTTTTACAGGTGTTTCCGAAGGTGTTATCGGTACTGAGCGTATTTTGAAAATGATGACCATTGTAAACGACGACTTGGCCGTTGAAGAAAAAGGGATTTACTCTGTTGAAAAATTTATTATTGCACGCCGACTCATGTATTGGCAGGTCTATTACCACAAAACAGTTGTTGCTGCCGAACAAATGCTTATTTCCATTTTGCGGCGGGCACATAAACTTGCACTTGAGGGAAATTCCGTGTTTGCTCCACCAGCGCTGGCATATTTTCTCGAAAACCAAATCGACGAAACACGCCTCGATGCTGAAACTCTTCGAATGTTTATGGCCATCGACGATAGCGATATTATTTCGTCAATAAAAGTGTGGCAGCAGCATCCCGATAGAGTGCTGAGTATGCTCTCAATCGGATTGGTAAACAGGCGGCTGTTCCGGGCAGAATTGTCGAACGAATCATTCAGCGCAGAATATGTTGCCGGTTTGCGCAACTCGGTTGCCAAATCGCTGGGATTAAGCTCCGACGAAGCTGCTTATTTTGTAAGTATGGGCGAAATTCAAAACAACACTTACACTCCAGGAATCGACAAAATACTGATTTCGTTTCGTGGCGGCATTGGAAGAGACATCACGGAGGCTTCCGATCAGTTCAGCCAAAACATGATTTCGAAAAACATTGTAAAGCACTTTTTGTCGTGGCCGAAGGGAGTGTGAGCAGTTTACCTCGCCGAAAGCAGTGCAAACAAAGGCTCATTTACAAAATAATTGCCTGTGCCCAGTTTTTCTTTTCGCAGGAGTCCGTCATCAGCAAGTTTATTTAAATAATTCGAGGCCGTAAGACGGGTCACTCCAAGATCGCGAACAATAAATTCGATTTTTGTGTATGGATGGCGGAAAAGATTGTTGAGCAAATCCTGGCTATAGAACTTATAATTATCGCGAAGTTTGTGCTTGTAGTCGGTCATAAGTTCCTTTATTCCTTGGATAAGTTCAATGGTTTCACGTGAAGTGACTTCCACCGCACGAATCATGTACAGTATCCATTCTTCCCATGCGTTTTTTTCGCGAACTTCTTGCAAGTGTTTGTAGTATTCAACTTTATTGCGAATAATATAAGTGCTGAGATACAAAACGGGCAAGTTCAGCAGCTTTTCGGTAATCAAATACAGAATATTGATAATTCTTCCTGTTCTTCCGTTTCCGTCGTAAAACGGGTGAATACTTTCGAATTGAAAATGAATAATGGCCATTTTTATCAAGGGGTCGAGATCGCTGATACTTCGGTCGTTGATGAATTTTTCGAGATTCGACATCAAGCGAACTATTTCATTGTAATCTTGAGGCGGTGTGTAAATGGTTTCGCCAGTAGTTGTGCTTTTCAGTGCTGTTCCTGGCAGCTTCCTGAAACCAGCCTGATTGTTTTCGAGTACTTCCTGAATTTGCAGGATTGTTTTTGTGGTTAATAGCTCGGTCTTTTTTACCGATGCAAATCCCTTTTTCAAGGCTGCAATATAGTTTTGCACTTCTTTTGCCTGAAGCGATCGGCTCGATTCTGCCTGCATCGACGATTTGTACAAATCGTCGTGGGTTGTAATAATGTTTTCGATAGCAGAACTGTCTTTTGCTTCTTGCATTCCAAGCGTATCAATTAAAATGTTCTGACTTGGTATCGAAGACGCAATCCCTTTCAACTCAGCCAATGCTGCATGAGCCGACGGAAGACTTTTCAGGATGGGTTTTGTCTCCAGATCGATTGCTAAAGGCAAATCAGTTGGCAACCATGTGTTTTTCGATTCCATATGTATAGATTTTTCAATTTTCTATACAAAGATACAAACAAATGTATAGAAAAATCGATTTTCTATACACAAAAGGTTTTAAATGTATATTTTTTTCGATTTTCTATACATATCAAAGAGCATCTGTATCAATTTTCCGATTATTGACACACATCAATAAAAAAAACAAAGGGTATGATAAACATCATAATATATGTGTTGCAACACTTAATGTTTAGACGTAAATTTGCCTCATCAAAAACAAACAACAATGGACGCAAAACAAATGATAGAAGATCGCCGCTCGGTGAACATCTTTGACCCAACTCGGAAAATAGACGACGAAACACTGAAAAACATTATTAATCTGGCAGTGAACGCTCCTTCGGCATATAATCTACAGCCATGGCGCATCATTGTCATCAAAAGCGATGAAGCCAAAGAGCGCTTATTCAATCTGGCTTTTCAGCAACCTAAGGTGAAAGAAGCAGCCATAAATCTGCTGATAGTTGGAAACAGATATGGCTGGGATGCCTCGAATACAGTATGGGACGAAATGTTGCAAAGTGTTGGCGGAAATCAGGAAATTGTTGACACTGCCAAATCTGGAGCTGCTTGGGTATATGGTTCTTCGGAAGAGATGCAGATTAAATTTGCCGAAGCCAATGCCGGATTGCTAGCTATGAGTATAATGTACTCAGCCAAAGCACTTGGAATCGATTCGCATCCGATGAATGGTTTCGACTTCGCAGGAATTCACAAGGAGTTTGGATTGGGCGAGCACGAAGCTGTGGTAATGAATATCACCTTAGGATATCGCAACGAAGCCATGCCTCTGCATCCACGCCGACCACGCAGAGGATTTGATGAAATTGCTGAAGTACTATAAATTTCAGAACAAAAATTCAGTCATGCTGATATCACCAGCAAAACCTATTTTGCAACCTAAATAAAAAATGACAAAAATCAAAAGTCAGGCTGAGCCAGCCTGCCCTGAGCGCAGACGAAGGGAAGTCGGCTTTTGATTTTTCAACCGCCTAAATAACAGCGCAATAAGCATTAATGTCATTAGCAGTAAAAATTCAACGTTTCAGAAATAAATTCACATTGAATTTTTCGTATCGAAGTGCGACTGCTTATTAAACTGAAAAACAATATTTTGCAAAGTAATTTCAATGGCTTGGTTGAGTTTGAAAATTGAATTTTGTATTATGGCCATCCTTCGATACTTTTCACGGCAATTTTTCTCGCTCTATCCGTGAAAAACTCAGGATGACAGAACAATGTTTGTATTTTCTGATTGATAAATTTAGAAAAAGTGTTATGCACATCGACGAAGAACTCGACGGACGTTTCCGAAACGACTACCACCGTGGATTAATCAATCTGATTTTTACGGCTAACATGTTGCATGCCGATTTTCATCAACTGCTCAAAAATCAAGGTCTAACAACGCAGCAATACAACGTTTTGAAAATTCTGCGTGGATTTGGAGCCGAACCACGATCGATTGATTTTTTGCGCAAAAGGATGCTTGATCGGAAATCGGACATGAGTCGGATTATCGACAAACTGGTTAATAAGAAACTGGTCGACCGGGTTGAATGCAATGCCGATCGCCGACAAAAAGATGTAACAATAACTCCATCGGGTCTCAGCGTTCTCTCTAAACTTGACACGGCTGAAAAAAAAGGCGATCAGTTGCTTCACAATCTAAGTTTGAAAGAGGTAAAGACATTGAATGAATTGCTGGATAAAATCAGAACATAGACAAAAACAGTGAAGTGTAAGTTTTATATTCTGCTGATATTCTGATTTTTGCAACAACAAGTCTTTTAGCTCAAATTATTGTATTATTTTAGCAGCACATTTCAGCTGTTATGATTCAGTTTACCGTAGCACAAGTGGCTGCTTTTATAGGCGGAAGCGTCGATGGAGACACCGAAGCTGTAGTTTCTTCGTTTGCCAAAATTGAGCAAGGAAAGCCGGGCGATTTATGTTTTTTAGCCAATATGGCTTATGAACAGCATTTGTATTCAACACAGGCTTCGGCTGTAATAATTTCAGAAGAATTCAAACCTTCCAAATTTGTTTCCCCCGCTCTTATCAGGGTAAATAATCCATACGAAGCATTTGCAAAGTTGATGGCCTTTGCCGAATCACAGAAACCACGTGCCACAGGAATATCTGAGCTTGCATTTATTGCCGAAGGAGTCAATATTCCCACATCGTGCTTAATTGGCGAATTTGTTGTTATTCAAAAGAATGTCCAGATTGGAAAGAATTGCACTATTTACCCCCAGGTATTTATTGGTGAAAATGTGGTTATTGGTGACGACGTTGTTCTTTTTCCCGGAGTGAAAGTGCTCAAAGATTCGGTGATTGGCAATCGATGCGTATTAAATGCTGGCGCTATTGTTGGTGGCGATGGCTTTGGTTTCGCCCCCGACGAAAAAGGCCATTTCAGCAAAATACCTCAATTAGGCAATGTTATTCTCGAAGACGATGTGGAAATCGGTGCTAACACTACTATCGATCGGGCAACCATGGGTTCTACCCGAATTGGACAAGGCACCAAGCTCGACAACCTGATTATGATTGCTCATAATGTCGAAATTGGTGAGCATAATGTTTTTGCGGCTCAAACAGGCGTTTCTGGCTCCACAAAAATGGGCAATCACAATATGATTGGAGGTCAGGTTGGGTTTTCGGGTCATATTAAAATTGGCAGTCGATGCAAAATTGCTGCTCAAAGCGGCATTATGAGTGATATTCCCGACGAAGCTTCACTTATGGGTTCACCCGCAATCCCATCGAGTCGCTATTTTAGAATTTACGCTATTTTCAGAAAACTCGACGAACTGGCTCGAAAAGTCAATTCGCTTGAAAATAAATAACTACATTTGTGCGCTCAAACACAGAATGATTACACAAAAAACCATCAAGCAAGCTGTTGAAATCCATGGAAAAGGGATTCACACGGGATGTATTACCACAATGCGTTTTCTTCCGGCACCCCCCGACCATGGTTATGCATTTTGCAGAGTCGATCTCGAAAACAAACCTATAGTGAAGGCTTTGGCTGGAAATGTTTTCGACACCAGCCGTGGCACTTCAATTCGCAATGGTAATGCTATTGTCCGAACCGTCGAACATGTTCTTGCAGCAGTTATTGGTTGCGATATCGATAATATTTTGATTGAAATCGACAGCGAAGAAACACCCATTCTCGACGGAAGTTCGAGTCCATTTACTCAAGTTCTTTTGCAAGCCGGCATCGAAAACCAGAACGCTCCGCGAAATGTATTTCAGGTGACTGAGAAAATTTATCTGAAAGATGAAGCAAAAGATGTTGAAATGTGGCTAATGCCCGACGAAGAGTATCGTATTTCTACAATGATTGATTACGACAGCAAAGTACTGGCAACACAAAACGCCTTACTTAAAACTGTTTCTGAATTTAATGATCAGTTTTCCAATTCGCGCACATTTGTATTTTTGTCCGAAGTGGAAGCTTTACTGAAACTAAATTTAATCCAGGGTGGTGATATTAAAAATGCTATCGTTTTTGTTGATCGTATGCTTTCTCAGGATGAACTCGATCATTTGGCAACTGTTTTCAATCAGCCCAAAGTATCGGTGCTCAAAGAAGGTGTTCTCAACAATATCGAACTTCATCACCCTAACGAACCGGCACGTCATAAAACGCTTGATGTGCTTGGCGATTTGGCACTTGTTGGTATGCGCTTTACCGGCCATGTTATTGCCAACAAGCCCGGACATAAAACCAATGTAGAGTTTGCAAAACTGATACAAACCCAAATAAATGCCACCTATGGAATTGAAATTGCCTGACTTCGATTTGTTTGCCAAGCCTCTTTTCAATGTTGAAGATGTAATGCGTTTTCTCCCTCATCGTCCTCCATTTCTTTTTGTTGATAAAATCATGGCTCTAACCGAGAATAGTATTCTTGGAATTAAAAATGTATCGATGAATGAGCCATTTTTTGTTGGTCATTTTCCAAAAGAACCTGTGATGCCCGGCGTTATTCAGGTAGAAGCCATGGCTCAGGTTGGCGGAGTTCTCATTCTCAATTCGGTTCCCGACCCTGAAAACTATCTTACTTATTTCTTGAAAATAGATGGCGTTAAGTTTCGCGCAAAAGTAGTTCCGGGCGACACTTTGGTATTTTATCTCGAACTGGCTTCGCCAATTCGCAGAGGCATTTGTCACATGTATGGCAATGCTTATGTTGGTGGGAAAATGGTTATGGAAGCCGAGATGATGGCCCAGATTGTTAAAAAGTAATTTTTCCACTTTTTCAGTTATACATTGTGAGATGCACAACAACAATGGTATTTTACTTTGCCACCAGTTGTCTGTCCCCTGAATCCAGATTTTATCAAGAGAATTATTGAAAAAGACGGTGATAATCCAGACAAAGACTAATCGCACATGATTTTTCAAAAAAGCCGCATCTGATTCGATGCGTTTTTCATGCTTCAATTTCATGTACTATCATGGCTGTTGCTCCCGATCGCGATGCAACATAATTGCTTGCTGCCTGAGCTGCAGCTTGCCGGACCGCAAAATCACCAAGCAAGCTTTCACAAACACTTAAATATTCCGATTCGTCGGCAAAACTGAATCCCCCACCCGATTCAATCAAGTCAGCAGCCTCCTGAAATTTATGATAGTTGGGGCCAAAAATCACAGGAATTCCATACACTGCAGCTTCGAGGGTATTGTGAATTCCAGAACCAAACCCGTTACCAATATGAGCAATTGTTGCATATCGGTACAAACTACTAAGCATTCCTATAGTGTTAATAATTAACACCTGATTGTCTGAAAAACCAGCTTGTGAACACTCCGTATAAAGCGACGAATTGCAGGGTAGCATTTTTTGCAATCGGGCAATTCTGGCATCATCGATTTCGTGTGGAACAATAATAAACTTAATTTCAGGGTGCAACTCGATCAGCCTGCAAATATATTTTTCGTCGGGTTCCCACGACGAACCCGCCATATAGACTTGCCTTCCCTGAATGAATTGTTCTATTTCCAAAAACGATTTTGCTTCAGAAGCAATGTGGACTACCCTATCGAATCGAGTATCACCGGAAAGAGTAACATTATCAAAGCCTATATCTTTCAGTAACTGAAGCGATGTTTCGTTCTGAATAAAAAAACGGGTAAAAGATTTCAATTGTTTTCGCTGCCAGCTACCATACCATTTGAAAAAATGCATTTCGCGACGAAAAATACCCGACACCAAATACAAAGGAATTCTGTTTTTGTGTAAAGCATTCAGGTAATTAAACCAAAAGTCGTATTTCACAAAGAATGCTTTTTCAATATTAAAGTTTTTCAGCAATCTTTTGGCATTAGCTCTCGTATCGGCAGGCAAATACAACACAAGATCGGCTTCACTGTAATTCTTGCGAATTTCAAATCCGGATGGGCTGAAAAAAGTAAGCAAAATAGCTTTGTCTGGTTGTGTCGACCGAAAATGTTCAATCAGTGAACGGCCTTGTTCGAATTCGCCCAACGATGACACATGAAACCATATCCATTCTCTGTCTAAATGAAGTCTCCTCCATTCATTACGCTGTTGTTTTCTTCCGTAAAGCCAAAGCTGTGCCTTTTTATTGCCAAAAACAGCTGCCAGCCTGATAGCAAAAATGTAAAGTTGTATGGAAACGGAATAAAAAAAACGCATCTCAGAAGTAATAATACACGTCGCCGGTCGATCTTTTAAAAGGAATGGTCCAAACCAGTTTCAAACCATAAAGAATATCTAATCTTTTCGCTGTATCTGGGCCATGCATTGGAAATAAGTAATCGCGTCGCCCCTGCGTAAAAGCTTCCACAATCTCAAATCCGAATTTAAAACTGTAAATTCGCTGTTCGCCAAACATGGTGTACCCAACAAATTGCCTGATTGCAAAACCATTGCTCAAATAATCATAGCCCTTCACATAATCGCCGCATACTTCCACAGCTGTGTTATCGGGGTTGTAAACACGTATTTTATGCTGCATAAACCCCGCACCAAGCCCAAAAGTGATGCCACTATTTGCATTTGCACGTAACCAAGGCGTAATTTTGCAAACTCCGGCCATAATGTAGTAACCACGCTCGTAGGTATAAACTTCGGCAAATTGTCCGTTACCATCAATAATATTTCCATCGTCGTCAGCAATATCCTGAAACAAACTGTCTTCAATTTTTATTTTCCCTCCGAAAATATAATTGAAATCGCCTTCGAACACCCAGTTCGAGCTGGTTTTATACGAAAATCCGCCACCGGCATTCGAATTGGCTCCATAACGCAGGGCCATGTCGGCTGCAGGAAGCATAAATCCATAATGAAAATGAAAACTTACTATTTTATTGGCTTCCGTTTTAGTTGAATCCTGCGCTTTCAGCGACATGGATAACGCCATTAAAAGTGAAAGGGAAATACATATCAATCTAAAATTCATAGTTTATTCGTATTTATGTGAGACAAGGTATTCCGAAACATATTCACCAACACCGCTTTCAAGCGAAACAAAAGGTTTGCTGTATCCGGCCAGAATCAGTTTATTCATGTCGGCTTCGGTGAAATATTGATACTTGTCACGAATATCTTCAGGTGTGTCGATAAATCCAATCTGTGGCTGCCGTTTCAATGCTGCAAAAACAGCTTCTACAAGATGCAAAAATGGCCGCGCCATACCTGTTCCGGCATTATAAAGTCCGCTTTCAGGGCGTTTCTCGTAAAGGAAACTGATGATGGACGCAATGTCTTTCACGTAAATAAAATCACGACTTTGCATACCATCTGCAAAATCGGGTCGATGCGATCGAAATAATTGCATTCCTCCAGTTTTTTTGATTTGATTGAATGCATGAAAAATCACCGAAGCCATGCGTCCTTTGTGGTATTCGTTGGGACCGTAAACATTGAAAAACTTGAGTCCAGCCCAAAACGGTGGTGTTTCAGCCTGATTAACAGCCCATTTGTCAAAGTTGTTTTTGCTTTCGCCATACGGATTTAATGGCTTGAGCTTTTTGACTAAATCATGGTCATCTTTATAACCCAATTCACCATCGCCATATGTGGCTGCTGATGACGCATATATAAAAGGAATCCGCTTGACCGAACTAAACTTCCAAAGGTCTTTGGTGTAATTCAGATTCAGCTTGTCAAAAACTGAAACATCGAATTCGGTCGTATCGGTGCGTGCACCAATATGAAAAATACAACCAATATCGTTCGGGTATTTGTTCAGAAAAGCAAGTAAGTTATCGCGATGAATCCGGTCGGCAAAAGGCTTATTGTCGAAGTTTTGCTTTTTCGATTCAATGCTAAAATCGTCGGCTGCAACAATGTTTTCCATGCCGGCATTCATCAACTGCTGACTGAGAACCGATCCAATAAATCCGGCTGCACCGGTAACTATGTTTATTTTTCCCATGTTGCAAAAATATCGGACAAAGATAAGGAATGATTTTCAGGAGCAGAACGAAGCAGCGTCAACACTGCATTCAGTCCATCCTTGCCCGGGTTGACAGAATATTTGTTTACATACAAATCGATATGGCTATTCACAACAGCTGTATCGAGTTCCTGAGCATAATGCTGAATAAATGGCAGTGCCTCAGCTCTGTTTTCAAGACCACACTTAATCGATTGACGTATCAACGACTCAATTTGTAATATGGTTTCTTTTCCCAGGCTTCGACGAGCAACAATACAACCCAACGGCAAAGGCAATTGTGTTTGCTGACACCAAATTTCACCCATATCGGCAACAGAGTACAAGTTGTATTGCCGATATGTAAATCGGCTTTCATGAATAATCAATCCTGCTAATGCTTTTCGATTCGCAACGCTTTGCAGAATATCCGAAAAAAGCAATTCCTCTTTATCGGTGATATTTGGGAAAAATCGTGAAAGCAAAAGGTTTGCTGTAGTATTTTGCCCCGGGATCAGCATCTTCCCGACGAACTGACCGAGATTGATTTCGGAATTGTGAGAAACAACCAAAGGGCCATTTCCAAAACCCATGGCCATGCCAGCCGTAAGCATCACATATTCATCCCGTACAAGCGAAAACATGGCCACACTCATTTTTGCCACATCCCATCTGGCATTCAGTAAACCACGATTAAGTTGTTCGATGTCGGCAAATTCTGTCGCAAAAGTCAATGCGTCATTGCCACATTTGGCATTCACCAATGCGTCAAACATCAGAGTGTCGTTTGGACAAGGCGAAATGGCAAGAGACAGGGTCATTGAATAACTTCTTTCAGTATGCAGGCAACAAAAAAATCGCCTAGATTTTGCATCGCTAACGGAATATTCCAGCTTTTAGTATCTCGTGGCCCAACCATATTCGACACAGCACGTATTTGCATACATGGAATCGATTGCATCATACAAGCATAATAAAAGGCGGCTCCTTCCATAGTTTCGATATCCGGATTGAATTGTTTTCGCCAGAAATCACATTTTTCGGCTGTCCCTGTCGCTGTATTTACAGTTATAGCCGTTACCTGCGGAAGTTCAATGTGCAAAAACGGCTTTTCATCAGACTTTAAAATTCCTTTTTGAAACGGAAACTGGTTAAAAGAATCAAATCCAGCTTCGTGAAGAAACAGTGGCGTTCCGTTGTCATCTAAATACAGATCGGCAAAGACGTCGCTGCTAATTTTTACCAGTGAGCCGATCGGAAATTTATCGCTGAAACTACCGGCTATACCTAACTGATAAGCCCTATCGAAACGTTGCTGCTGAAACAATTTCCCCAGAGAAAAAGCCGTTAGTACCGATCCAATGCCGCTGATATGCAGATAGCACACACAATCCGGTATTTCAATCCGGTACAAATCTCCCTCTTTTTGTACCTTATCCGGCAAAAAGGATATTTCGCGGTGCGTGGAAGCTGTTATGAGAATATTGGGTTTAGCCATTTCTTTAATTGTATTTCAAAGATAGCGATAATCTATCAATTGTTTAACTATTCATTCCTGAAAAGAAAAAGGTAACGCAATATAGGAGATTATCCCATCCAGCAGTTTTTCGCATTGCATATAATCAAAACCAGTTAACAAACATATGCCTTATCGCATAAATCGTCCCATCCAAAACATTGAACCATTATCTCGACATGCGTCATTTTTTTTCAACAGCTTGCCCCTTCTATCTCACAATAATGCCAACTATTCTGCAAATCGGGTATTAATCAATTACAAATTCTGACTTCATTCTAATTTCTACAATTGGGCAGATAGTTACTTAATCTCATTATACACCGAATCGCGCTCCACCGGGCTAAAGCCGGCATCCAAAATAAGTTGTCGCAACTCGGATGTACTCATTGCCGGGTTTTCGAAACTGCCGGCTCGCGTATAGATGGTAGTTGAATCGTTGATAGTTCCGTCTAAATCATCTACGCCAAACTGCAGGCTGAGTTGTGCAAAATCGCGACCCACCGCAGGCCAGTAGGCTTTCAGATGAAAAATATTGTCAAGGAAAATACGTGCAATGGCATAGGTTTTCATATCTTCGATGGCAGCTGTTTCGGCAATATCAGACATTCTGTTGTCGCGATTTCTGAATTTCAACGGAATAAAGGCATTGAAACCCTTGCTTTTATCCTGCAAACTACGCAAAGCTCCCATATGTGCAATCCGCTGACTGAAATTTTCAACATGTCCAAACAGCATCGTTGCGTTTGATGGAATTCCAAGCGCATGTGCCTGAGCATTAATGTCGAGCCACTCTTGACCCGATGGTTTCTCGGGACTTATTCTCAGCCTGATTTCCTCGTCAAAAATTTCGGCACCTCCACCAGGCATCGAATCGAGACCCGCTTCGCGCAAAGCAGCAAGACCTTCGGCAATACCCATGTTGTCGATCCGGCACATAAAACCAATCTCAACAGCCGTAAATGCTTTGATGTGCAATTTTGGAAAAGTTTCCTTGATGATTCTTAGCATTTTGGAAAAAAAATGAATTCCCCAATCGGGATGCACGCCTCCGGTAATATGAACCTCTGTAATATTTTCGGCAACAGGGGCTATTTTGTCAACAATTTCCTGAGCCGAAAACAAATAACTGTCTGCTTCCGATTTGGCTTTGTAGCTACAGAATCTGCAATTGTAAACGCAAATATTTGTTGGTTCAACATGGATGTTTCGATTGTAAAAGACTTTATCCTGCGAAGCCATGCGCTTACGCTCAGTAGCCAACAAAGACAACTGCGGAGGAGTGAATTCCAAAAATAACTTCAGGGCTTCTTCTTCGCTGATGCGCTGCCCTTCAAAAATCTTTTGAGCCAATTCGTGCTGCTCCGAACCGAAAAATTCTGCTGTATTCATAAAGCAAAGGTACTTCTTCTTGGCAAAATGATTAAGATTACAGTAGCCTTTTATAGTTTATCACAGTCGCTGTTTTTAGTTCAAATTTGTAACCTTTTGCGCTTTATTTCAATTTTCTTCAAGCTTCAAATTCTTCAGAAAAACACCCGCACCTGCACATTACCGGTATGCACAACCGGGTTACCTTCGCTGGCACGACCATCGTAAATGAAATTGAGCTGCATATTGTTGCCAAGTGTTCGTTGAATACTGGCGCTCCAGGTGAAATTGCGCCCCGGCTTCAACCCTTCGAGCATAATGTAGCCCAAATTACTATCGGTAACACCATTATAACTGATTTGCAGCATATTGAATTGCAATAATGCAAGTCCTTTGCCTGCTTTGCTGAATTTAAGCTCAGTGCCGCCTTTTCGAACAATCGCATTTTGCATTCCAATAGTATTGTTTTTCTCGGCATATTGAAACAAAAGTGACCATCGAAAGGTGGTTCCAGGCTGCCAGGCAAGCGACGGTTTGAAATTCTGCTCTTCGATGCTGTAGTTACTACTGGCAAAATATTCCGATGTGTAGTTTTTAATCCCTTTTTGTCCGGCTAACTCAAGAATCCAGCTCTTGAAAAATGTTTTCCCTATTTTGAGTTCATCGGTTCGTGTTTGCCTGTCTTCGAAACCATTGGTAAGCAATCCCCGGTTGTGGTTATCGCTATTCATCCAACTTACGGTTAAATGCGAATCGGTGGTTTTAAACGCAAGCACATTGCGCCAGTTTGCATTTTGTGCAACCAGCATAGTGTCGTTGGCTTCGCCGTTGAAAGGAATGTACATTTCGGACGCTTGGTTCGACGATGTTTTCTTGTCCCAGCTGAATGCACAGCGGTTGTTGAGTCGGGTGAAAAATTTCAATGGACCTTTGTTTCTTTTAATCCATTCAGCCGGACTCATCGCCATGTTTCCGGAAAGCTGCGACGAAAAAACGCGTACATATTCGTTTGTGGGTGTGTAAACCCTGATGAAATTTCCTTCGTCGCTAAATGCTGCCGGTTCAAATTCGTCGAGCTCGCGAATATTGTTACCATTATAATCGTTCCAGGTGTAAACACCTTGCCCGGGAGTGACTTCGAGATAGGAAAACTCCTTTTTAGCTTCCATTCCCGAACCGGCTTCATAGTTGATTCCAAAAACCATAAAACGCTTGTGAATACGTCCGTTGTACTCGGCTCTACCAAGCAAAAATTCTTCGTTGGGAGTTGTGGTTGTTTTGTAAATCACTTTTCGGTAAGTGGTTCGCAACAACAACTGATTAACTCCAAACACCGGCCCAGATGTTTCAAAGCCTAGATCGGTTGTATAGGTTTGCGGAATCAACCTATTGCTATCGGCAATCTGGTCTTCGCGATATTGGTAAAACATTTTCCCACTTCTTCCGCTACTATCGGCAAATGCCGTGTAGAACTTCTCCGATTGCCAAGCAAACGAACTGGTATGCAACCGATTGCTGTCGATAGAATTGATGAGATTCGATTCGCCGTTGGCCTCGACTCCAATACTAAAAACCCCCAGTTTGCGTTCAAGTTGATTCTGATAACGCAAAAAACGGGCATTGTTGCCACCAGCTGGCGATACCAGATATGAAGCAGATGAAACAATCCGCAAATTTTCCCAACTCTTACTGATCAAAAGGCTGTTCTGATACGAAGCATTAGCGGCATCGCGCATAAAAAACCCACTGTTCATGCTAAATTTGTCTTTTTGTGCGTTCTGTAAAAGTACATTGACTAAGCCAAACCAGGTGTTTTTGTTGATTTCCATCAAATCGAGATTCCAGTCGCGCGAAAACTCAACACTTCGGAATCGATCGATTTCGGCAAAGCTTCGATCAGTCACTTCGGTGCGAATGTTAGTGCTCAACGACCACTTTTTTATGGTGTCTTTTCCTACGGGTTGTAAATTTTTAAAATTTACGGTGAGCGCATGTCCAGCATTATTTTCGTCGCCGATATTCGAAAACAGGTTAATGTCGTTGTTGCTAATTGCATATTCGGCGTTCAACACTGTGTTTTTACTAAACTGATAGCCGGCTTTAAATGTATACATCTCCTTTTTCTTGGGAGTAATCAGCAAAATAACAGGTTCGTATTCCCCTTGAGAAATTCCAGCTACCGGAGCCACCCATTTAAAAACACGTCCGTTGGCACTGCTTCCTGTTTGTGTATAGTTTCCGTTATTTTTGCCAACATACGAAAACGTGAGAGCATACAATGCGCTGTCGCTGCTTGTTGAATAAATAAAAACGCTGTCGTATCCCAAACTATCAATCATCGCATACATCACTCGCTCGGTTGTAAAACCTATACTGTCGATACCCGAAGAGTAGGCTTGATTGATGCTGTCGCCTACCAGTGACATGATGAGTTTTTGCTCATTGTTCAAATCTTGTTGCACCGATTGGTTTTTCAAGTCCGACTCGGACACCATACTGAATCCGGTGAAAAATTTACCCGAAACATAGTCGATGTCGGTTGTTATAAGTGATCGCGCATAGTTTTTATCGGAATATTCAAACTCGACAACAATCCTCGATTTAGATGAAACAGCAATTTTTGAAGTAAAAATAATTTCAGCAGTATTGTAGTCGATAATGTAGTCGTTGTCTTCGCCACGAACAAGCAATGCTCCGTCAATAAATATCTTCTCGCTTCCGGCCAAAACAATAATAAAAGTTTCATTATTGTTACCTTTTAACTTATATGGCCCCTGGTTTCCCTCAATAGATGTAATTTCCTGACGAGCATACCTCCCTTTGCCAAAAGCACCCGAAAAGCCAATATGCATTTCGTCGTTGTTGGTCAACTGAGGCGAAAATGTAGTCTGAAAATCTCCACCTTGTGCTTTGCGGTTATATTTAAGAAAATAATTAGAGGACGACGACTGACATTCGATGTCGCCAGCTGTAAACGCTGTTTTATCTTTCTGAAGTCTGATATATACTTTATCGAACTCCTGAATCTGCTGCGTATTGCCTTCGGGCTGAATTGGAATATTGTTGTCAGAAATAGCAGCCTGGATTTCCAAATCGTTATTCAATTTGCCCGACAACATCAGGTTGAGCGACGAATTCAATGAGAAATCCTGCCTGTTTCCTACACTAAAACCACGAGTAATGCTTCCGGTCTTGTTCAGTCCGTCAGTTTCGAGCCATTCGCTATTACTGTTTCCAGTGTGCACTTAAGTTTACACCCATAGCTTCCCACGATATCGTTGCTATGCCCGACAGTGGAAATTTATCCTTTTTGAAAACAATAATCCCCGTATTGATATTGAAACTGTACAATGAACTATCGGCAACCGAACCATCAGGCAATGTAATTTGTATTGATACTGGGTTAATAGTAAACGAATCGAGTTGCAGTGTATCAGGTAATGGAAATGCAAGCACTAAAGTTTTTCTTGCCGGATTCTGCTGAGCCAAAACCTGCAAGCTGATGAACAAAAAAAATATTAAACCGGCAAACTTCCGCATGCGATAATGAACGTAAACAAAGATAAAGTATTTTTTGTTGAAGTATTATTTAGTAGCAGTTCCTCAACAAAAACCAATCAAAGACACCACTCCTCAAAAGTTCGATTAGCGCATACGCTAAAACTTTTTCAGGTCAATACTAAAAAAATCCGGGACTCCTTAAAAATAGAGATTCAATGTAAAAAACTTACTTTGCGCAGGTGTTGATGCAATCGAGTAAGTTGCTGATAGAGTTAGGCTTCAGGCTATAATAAGTGTTTTTTCCATCACGACGCGACTGCAGAATGCCTTTCGATTTAAGAATATTCAGATGGTGCGATGCAGCAGCCTGTTCAATTTCAAGTTTATTGTAAATAGTAGTAACATTCATTTCCTGCTGTTTGTCGAGCATGGAGATAATTTTAATTCTTACTGGATGAGCTATTGCCCTTAATCGCTGGGCAATATCCTCAATTTTTCTGATATCAATTTCCTGCTTTGCCATATACTCTTTATTTTTATTACTAAGCGCAAAAATATAAATAAATTTAATAATCCAAATGTTTTAACTAAAAAAAGTTCATATTCAATGGTAGTTTTAATTTTTATTCACATTAACGGCTGTTTTTATCAAATGATTCGTTGATTTAAATCAGAAATAAAGAAATAGCGTATTTTTGCAATGCATGAAAAAATATTTTCCGGAATATTTCCTGGATGAATCGGGCTGTATAGCAACAGGAAAAATTGTTGTTGTACGCAATAATGGCATTATTGATGACATCGTGGAAGCCAATTCCGACATGGATGATGTTGTGTCGCTTCGGGGCTTAATGCTTCCGGGGCTGACGAATAGTCATTGTCATCTCGAATTATCGTGGATTCAAGGGCTGTTACCCGAAGGCTTAGGAATAGAACGATTCTATGATGCGATGCAAGGCGTTCATCAACAAAAACCCGAAAACACCGAATCAATCATTCGGCATATTATTGATGAACAGTTTACACTTGGAGTGAGTATTATGGCCGATATTAGTAATACTGCAACCACATTAAATGCCAAAGAGAACTGTCCGATTCGTTTTCATACATTCGTTGAGACTTTCAGCCGACATTCATCTCAGGCTGACGAGCGGCTCATTGCCGCATTGGATTTGTTTGAACAATTCGGATCCAGCAATAAAAACACAGCATCGTTATCGGCTCACACATTATTAACTCTTTCAGAGGATTTGATGAGCCGTTTAATGCAAAAAATATCCACAAACAAACAGCTTCATAGTATTCATTTTCTGGAGAGTAGTCAAGAAGTCGATTTCTTCGAAAAAGGAAGACCACTTAAAAATATTCACGAGCAGGTCGATTTCCAAAAACCTTTATTCTCGTCGGCAGTTCATGCTGCAATCGGTCAATTGCCTGCTGAAGTTCCGGTAGTGTTTATCCATAACACTTTTGCCGACAAAACAGACATAGATGCTCTTGTCCATTATTTCGAAGAGCCCTGGTTTTGTTTTTGTCCATCATCCAACCTTTACATCACTGAAGAATTGCCAAATGTGCCGCTTTTTATCGAGAAAACACACAATCTGGTTATTGGAACCGACAGTCTGGCTTCGAACAAAGAGTTGAATTTATTGAAAGAAATTGATATTTTGCTGGATGCATATCCTGCTATTTGTCCCGAAGATTTATTGCAAGCCATCACCATCAACGGAGCCCGAATGCTAAATGTGGAGAATATGTTTGGAAGCATTTCGGCCTGCAAAAAACCCGGACTGATATTGCTGGAGGATTATCAACCCGGGCTCAGAGCTTTCAGCACTCTGAATTTACGAAGATTAGAGTGATTTTACCACTCGTCAACCTTAACTTTTTTCGGTTCCATTCCTTTTTTCAGATCAGCAATCATTTCACGAATGTGCGTATCGACTTGTGCCAGATACTCATCACACTTGGGAGTGTATTGTGGGTCGTCTTTATTGAGCCAACGTTCAAGGGGGAATCGCGAAGTTGCTTTCATCTCAAAATCGTTAATGGTGTAACGATAACGGCCTTCTTTGGCTTCAATTTTAAAAGTAAATTCAACAATCGTATTAGAGTTGAGCACATTACCGTCGGCATCAGTATCAACCATGCGAACACGATGTTGTCCTAAAATAATCCCGTTTTCACGATCACGAATGGTTGTTACTCCCTGAGGATTTTTAAAATACGAATTCACCCACGCAATGCCACGGATGTAAATCGAATCTTTAGTACTGCCTTCCTGGTTTACAACTTCCTGATAAGTAATTAACTTGGTGTCGGGGTCAACAGGGACCTGTGCTTTTGAAATGGTACACGCCAAAACAAGTGCTGTGAGGAGAAACAACTTTTTCATAAAAAATGGTTTTGCTGAACATTACAATTTGTGTTCCAAAAATTTGGAAGGACTAAATTAGCAAAAAAAATAAAACCAATTATCATTGAGCTGAAAACTAAACGACGTTTTTTCAATCGTGCACGGCAGTTGCAAGTATAATAATACTAGCAGGCAATACTGTTTTTGCAATAAATTACCCTGAATGTCTTTTCCATATAGAAATAGGCCTATGGCATACCAACTGCCATGCCCATGACCTTTCGAACTAAATTAGAGATGTATCGAAGCGTGATAAGTCTTTTGCTACTCATCTTTCGATACATTTCTCCTTGTTCCACTTCGGATGAGCACAAAGTGACACTTATCAGGCTACTGTTTTCCTTTTCCAATAAAATCACACATAGCAACCCAACAAGAGTAAAAACAACACCTGATCTACAATTGGGAAACAGTCGAATACTGGCTACTCCGTTTAATGTTTACAGAATAGTGTAAAAAACGACCTTCTGTAACTTTTCGTTTAGCAAAGTCGTCATATCCCCAAAATCAACAGTTATGAAAAAGATATTACTCACCCTCGTTTTGTTTGTTCCGGCTTTACTGGCTATATCACAAACTCCTTCGCCCCGTCCGGTTGATCCATTTCAAAAAATTGATGCTGCAGGCGATGTTCATGTTATTCTGGTTTCCTCAAGCAGCTATGCAATCGATTTCAACGGAAGCGAAGAAGCTCCGGAAGGTCTTGAATGGTCAATCAGCTCCGGCACGCTCACCATTACTGCTAAGAAAGTAAAGGAAACCGCTACCGTTAAAGTATCAGCTCCTTCGCTCGACGAATTAAAGCTAAGCTCTGTAGCCAGTGCTTCAACCGAAGATGTTTTCAATACCCAGACACTCAAACTGGTTGGAGATGGCGCATCCGATTTTAACATGAAAATTGAGACTCAAAATTTAACTTTAAATTTTCAGGGCGCAACCAATGCAAAATTAAGTGGAAATGCTGAAAATCTCACCGCGCATTTATCGGGAGCCAGCGATGTGAAAGCCTATGATCTTACAACAAAAAACGCCGATATAAAATCGGATGGTGCATCTGATATAAAATTCACAGTTACCGACAATCTTAAAGCTTTTGGTAGCGGAGCTTCCGACATTACATATAAAGGCGATCCAACCGAAGTCCAAGTCGATGCCGAAGGTGCCGCCAGTATCAGAAGAAGCGATGCTCCTGTTACAGATTCAGACACTCCATCTATTTCCATTGAAGACGATCATCATGATTGCTACGATAATGACGACGAAAACACCCATAACAATAATGGAGAATACGATGGTCACTGGGCTGGGCTTGATTTGATGATGAATACTTTCATGAGCAATTATGGCGACATGAATGTGGCTCCGGGGTATGCTTTCATGGAAACCGAATTCTCACGTTCATTCGGCCTTCAATTGAATTTCATGGAATTCAACTACAATATCATCAAAGAAAAACTAGGAGTTACTACCGGCTTAGGTCTAAGTGTGATGAATTATCGCCTTGGAGACGAAGTACGCCTCACCGGCGACTCGGCTGCAATTTTCAGCAATTCCGACCTTGTTTCCAACACCATCCGCAGCAAACTCACTGTAAGCTATCTCACCTTGCCTCTCATGTTCGAATTGCAATCGAATAGCGGCAGCAATAACAAAAGCTTTCATTTTGGGATCGGAGTATTTGGTGGGGTAAAAGTTGGCTCGCACAGCAAAGTGGTTACTGATGACGGGGGCAAAGACAAATACAAATCACAGGACGATTTTCACCTCAATCCCTTCCGTTATGGAGCCATGGTTCGCTTGGGATGGAATTCGGTAAACCTGTTTGCACAATACAGCCTTTCAGAAATGTTTCAGTCTGGCGAAGGCCCGGTAGTGTACCCCATGGAATTTGGCTTTTCTTTCGACCTAAACTAATCAAACAATATATTTCATAAAAAAGTCTGCTTAACGCAGACTTTTTTTATTTTTTTCACTGATTTACAGAATCAAATGCATATTTTTTATATTTTTACGCTCAAATTGCCTAAGAATCGTTTTGCTTATGAAATACTTTTTACTTCTTGTCTTATTGCATGGTTTTTTGAGCCTGAATGGGCAAATAATCATTAAGCAAACCCAACCTTTTCCGATGGAAATACAATCCTTGGCCATTCTCGATAATGGGAAAAAAGTACTGGCAGGATCGTACGACATGAAGTTGTATTTAATTGATGTTGCAACAGGTCAGATAAATAAGGAAATAACGGACCACAAAGGCTTTGTACTTGCTATTTCATTCAATAAAGAACAGAACATTGTTGCCACAGCAGGCTCGGACCAGAGAATCATTATTTGGGATGCAGCTACCATGGAGAAAAAAATGGAAATCCCTGCTCATACCGACCGCATCAATAGTCTTGATTTTTCACCTGATGGATTGAAGTTGGCAAGTGCAAGCGACGACAAAACAATTATTGTTTGGGATTTAATGACCGGCGGCGAAATATTCAAGCTCACCGACCATTCTGCTCCGGTAACCACAATCGCTTTTAGCAACGATGGCGTATTGATCGCTTCTGGCGGTTGGGACAAAATGTTAATGCTTCACTCTGCAACTACAGGAAAATTAATCGGCACTTACAAAGGTCACAGGAGTACCGTGAACTCTGCTGATTTCTCTTCGACTGGCGATATGATGGTTTCGGGATCGGATGACAACACAATCATGGTTTGGAAAACTGATACTATACAAACTATTGCAAAATTCGAATATTTTAGTCAACCTGTAACCAATGTTTGCTTTTTCCCAGGCGACAAATATATTTTCTGTACCGATGGCAGCGGAATGCTAAAGGTTTACAACCTCGAAACCAAATCGATGCTTGAGCAAAAAGAAATTCACAATGGATCTGTGAAAGCGATGGTCATGGATACTGAAAGCGGAATAATGGTCACATCGGGAGCCGATAAAATTGTAAAAATCTGGAATATTAACGAGTATTTGTATTTCGACTGTTTGAAAGATAAACTGAGTAAACTCAGCGATCTCACGAAACCCAAAGGCGAATTTGAAACATCGGAGCAATACGATCGAAGGCTTAGAGAATACGACCGTCAGAAAGATGTTTTAACAAAAGAATGCGTACGCGAAGCCGATGCAAAACGTAAAGCCGATCAGGAAATCATGGAAAACAAGATATTGTCCACCTACGAATACGTATTCTTCCCTGTTCAAAATGTGGGAACTTACAATGCCGATTCGCAGGAATACCCTATCACTTACAACGGGCAGGGAGCCATAGTGAAAATTGGTCTTGACGATGCAAAATCGCTCAAAGAAAATCTGGCTAAGGCAAAAGTCAAAGCAATCAAACGTATTGTAAATGGTAATATCGAAATATTCAACACCGAACTTATACATCCGGTTACTGGAAAATCGTTCCCATTCGGACGTCAAGTAACATCGACCGAAGACAAACTGCTTATGAAATTCTTACAACGCGGACAGTAAAACCCAACTCATTATACTGTAAAAAAATATTTTTGCTGTAAGTAATTTATTCTTAACTTTGCAGCCCGTTTCAAAAAGGGTTCGTTGAACACATACGACACATACGTAATACTATTCAGGGGGTTGTCGGTCGGAGACCACAACTTTCACTGGACTGTTGACGGTAAGTTCTTTGAGAAAGAAGATTATTCAGGCATAACCGGTGCAGATATTTCGGTTGATTTGGTGCTCGAAAAAACGGAAAAGCATATGAAACTCAATTTCGATGCCTACGGTGAATTAATTATTCCCTGTGATCGTTGTCTTGCTCCGCTTTCAGTTGATATTGATGCTCAAAGGTCGCTCATCATTAAGGAATCCGAAGAAGGTGAAATCGATGATGACGATATGGTTGTGGTTAGCCGCAGCGAGCACCAGCTTCAAACAGCTCCATGGATCAGGGAAATGATACTTTTATCGCTTCCTATGAAAAATGTACACGACAAGGGTGATTGCGATGCGGAAATGATCAAAAAACTCGAAGACATGTCGAATGGAGGAGAAACAATCTCTTTTGAATAATAAAAAACTGAATCAGATATGGCACATCAAAAGTCGCGCGCTTCAAAAAGCAGAACAATGAAAAGAAGATCCACAATAAAGGCTGAAGTTCCTACCTTTATGTCGTGTTCGAATTGTGGCACTCCGGTGCTTTACCATCATGTATGCCCAGAATGTGGTTTTTACAAAGGTAAACTGGCAATTGAAAAAAGTGCATAAATTCGCAAAATTTTCGGAAAATGAGTAAAAAGAATGCAATCATCACTGGCGTTGCCGGTGTGTTGCCTGATTACATCCTCACCAACGAAGAACTCAGCCGTATGGTTGACACGTCGGACGAGTGGATCATGACGCGTATAGGCATTAAAACGCGTCATATTCTCAAAGAACCAGGTAAAGGCTCTAGCGATTTAGGTGCCGAAGCTGTTCGTCGTCTGCTCGAAAAAACAAATACCAACCCCGACGAGATAGACATGGTTCTTTGTGCAACGGTGACACCCGACCATCAATTTCCTGCAACTGCAAGTATTATCAGTGATAAAGTAGGCATCAAGCATGCTTTTCATTTCGATTTGAATGCAGGCTGCAGCGGATTTTTGTATGGTTTGTCAACTGCAACTGCATATATCGAATCGGGGCGTGCAAAAAAAATCGTATTGGTAGGTGCTGAAAAGATGTCGTCTATTACCGACTATACCGATCGTGCCACCTGTCCGATTTTTGGTGATGGAAGTGGTGCTGTTTTGATTGAGCCTTCTGACGACGAAACTCTTGGTGTTATTGACATCATCATGCAAAGCGATGGCGTTGGTCGCCATCACCTTCACCAGAAAGCTGGCGGAAGTGTGTGGCCATCTTCGGCCGAAACCGTTGCCAATCGCGAGCATTTTATCTATCAGGAAGGACAACCGGTTTTCAAATGGGCTGTTTCGAAAATGGCCGACACCGCGGTTGAAATCATGGAACGCAACAATCTTACTTCCGACAACATCAATTGGCTTGTGCCTCACCAAGCCAATAATCGCATTATTGAAGCAACGGCACAACGCATGAATTTACCGAAAGAAAAAGTAATGATTAATATTCAGCGTTACGGAAACACCACTGCAGCAACACTTCCTCTTTGTCTGATGGATTACGAAAACCAACTCCGCAAAGGCGATAATATTATTCTGGCAACATTTGGGGCTGGATTTACCTGGGGAGCCATTTATTTAAAATGGGCTTACGACGGTAAATAATAGTTGATATTTATTCTCTAGACACCTTCGGGTGTCTTTTTTTTGACGAAAAAAAAAGAAAAAGCCCTTGTTTTTCTAAATTTGTATATATTTGCAGCACAAGATTAAAACTACAGAGTTATGGCTTACGTTATTTCAGAAGATTGTACCGCTTGCGGTACCTGCATTGATGAATGTCCGGTTGAAGCAATCAGCCCGGGTTCTATCTACAAAATTGATCCGGATATCTGCACCGATTGTGGTTCATGTGCCGATGTTTGCCCTGTTGAAGCAATTCATCCTGAATAATTATTCAATGTACAAACATTAAGGCTGCCTTCGGGTAGCCTTTTTTTTGCTTTTTTTAGGCTGGATCGGCGTGAATGGTTGCTTCCATTCCACAACTTTCGCGTATCATTTTTTCCAATCCATCGGCCAATGCGTGTACTTCGACCAAAGGCATATTGCCATCAATTTTAATATGGAAGGTGAGTTCGCGATGTTCGCCATAGGTATGAATATGAAAATGGTGTGGTTCGAGCTTTTCACCACCAAACTCAATTGCAAGTGCCGTTATTTTTGCTACCAGCTCATCTTCCGGCTTTTCTCCGATTAGCTTATTGATGGCCTCTTTCATAATGTCGAAAACAGCATAAAACAGCATTCCCGCAATGGCCAGTCCAAGTGCGCCATCGATCCACCAGAAATAATCCTGAATTAAAATTCCTACCAATACAATAACCGACGACAAAGCATCACTTCTGTGGTGCCATGCATCGGCACGAACCGATGTGTTTTTTGTTTTGCGTCCAATAAAGAAAGCATATTGTGCTAATGCTTCTTTAACAACAATAGATGTAATAGTAGCAATCAATGCAATAGTTCCGAAATTAGCTGTTTCGTGCATCGACAATTTTTCGAGACTTTCACGACCAAACTCATAAGCCACAATAGCCAAAACAAAAGCAATAAAGACTGCTGCAATTTGCTCCCAACGACCATATCCAAAAGGGTGCTTAGGAGTAGCTTTTTTCGACGAAAGTTTAACACCCCCTATCATAATGAGCGAAGTAAGCGAATCGCTCAGAGTATGCCAGGCATCAGCAATCAGCGCAACAGAACCAGAAATAATTCCAGCATAATATTTAAAAACAAACAAAATGAGGTTCACAAAAAGCGAAACAATACCTGCTCGGTAGCTCAGCTTGGTTCTTTCGGTCATTTTTGCCATAATAAATTGTATTGTCGGCCATTATTGATACAGCAAAATTAATCATTCCCATCTTTGAACATCCAAAAGCCAAAATTATTTTCTTCAATCAAAAAAATATCTTTACCTTTGCGCTCCTAAAACGTTGGGGCATTAGCTCAGTTGGCTAGAGCGTTTGACTGGCAGTCAAGAGGTCATCGGTTCGACTCCGATATGCTCCACACAAAGTGAACCCGGGTTAGCCGGGTTTTTTTATATGAAAAATCAGCAATTATTTGGACTCACCCTTGGTGAATTATCGGAACTTTGTGTTGAATACGAAACAAAATCGTTCACAAGCAAGCAAATTGCAACATGGATGTACAAGAGTCGTGTTTTCGACATTAGCCAGATGAGCAATCTGCCCAAATTTTTTCGCGAACGACTAAAAGCCGATTTCCCGAAATTAATCCAACCTTACGCTTCAGTGAGTATTTCGAAAGACGGCACAAAAAAATACTTGTTTGAATATTCGGGCAATAGAAGAGTGGAAACTGCGGTTATTCCCGGCACCGACAGACTAACGGTCTGTGTTTCGTCGCAAGCCGGATGTCGCTTTGGATGTCGCTTTTGTGCTACAGGCATGAATGGTTTTCACGGTCAGCTTACGGCTGGCGAAATATTGAACCAAATAATGGCGATTGACGAACACGATAAAATCACCAACATTGTTTACATGGGCATGGGCGAGCCACTCGACAATGCCGAAGAAGTTATCAAAAGCATCGAAATTCTGACAGCCCCTTGGGGATGCGAAATGAGTGCCTCCAGAATTACCGTTTCGACTATTGGTATCGAAGACAAACTAAAGGATTTGATTGAAAAAACCCGCGTGAATATTGCCATCAGCCTCCACAGCCCATTTACAGAAGAACGCGCACTGCTGATGCCGATAGAAAAAAGCCGCCCTATTGCCGAGTTATTGAAAAACATAAGCAGTCTCGATTTGCCGCGTCACCGAAAATTTTCGTTCGAATACATTCTATTCAAAGGGCTAAACCAGAGCAAAGCACATGCAAAAAAAGTCGGCGAACTGGCCTTGCGCTACAATGCCCGAGTCAACATTATTCCTTTCAATCCCATCCCGGGACTCGATTTGGAAGCACCATCCGAAAAAGATGTGCTTGCTTTCCAAGAAGATTTAACGCAACGTGGAGTTATTGCTACCATTCGCAAGTCGCGCGGACGCGATATTTTGGCAGCATGTGGATTATTGGCTGGGAAAAAGTAAACATTAAGTCGCTTTACTTCTTATTATTTTGCAATAACAAACTTTTGGATGATTGTTTTTGAATCAAGTTTGTAATGCAATGTGTAAATGCCGTCGGGTAGATTTGAAAAATCGAAGCGCGTTTGATAACCGTCGGAACTAAAAACCTTATTTCCCAGTACATCAAAAACCTCAATCAATTCTACCATTGCCTCATCTCCAACAAAACCAACATATAGAACACCATTTGACGGGTTCGGAATAATAGACAATTCGCTACACTCAAAGCTGCATTTTTCAACAGAGCCAAAGGCAACATATTCGTATCGACCATCAAAATCGGTTTGCTTAAGCCGATAGTATGATGGGCCACTGTAGAATTGCTTATCGATGAAACTATACCTGTTTAAAGAATATGAATTCCCAGAACCATCAACAATACCAACAATTGTCCATTCAACAGCATCTGAACTATGCTCAATTGTAAAGTAATCGTTGTTTACTTCGCTTGCTGTGCTCCATTCTAAAAATGGAAAATCACTTTCACATTCCAACGAAAACGACAGGAGTTCAATTGGCAATGGCAGATTAATTGTTACTGTGACTGTAGCATCCGAAGTGCAACCATCTGTATTGGTGACTGTAAAAGTGTAAGTTCCCGGAGCCAATCCAGAGATGGTTAATGTTGTGGTCCCAACTGATCCAACGAATCCCCCAGGATTAACTATCCATCCATTTGCTGGTAATCCGCTAAGTTCAACGCTTCCGGTCGGAACACCACCTGTGGGCTGTGTTACAGTCACAACAACCGGTATGGAAGGCGTCACTGGCTGTGGATTTACAACAACATTTACTGAGGCTGCTGAAATGCACCCATTTACATCAACAATATTATAATCATATGTTCCGGGAGCCACGGGCGACAAAGTATACGTTGCACCGGTTCCGGCAATTCCATTTGGATTGATTATCCATGCCCCTGGCGCAGGCAAATCGCCGAAATCGACGATTCCATAAGCAACATCGCAAGTTGGTTGAGTTACAGTTGCTGTGGGTGCCAAAGGCAATGCTGGTGGATAAACATTAACTGCTATTTGAGTTCTAGGGCCTTCGCAGCTTCCATTGTTTTGCGAAACATAATAAGTTTGTGTGCCCGTAGTGTTTGTTGTTGGTGTAGGAGCCGTTGAGGAACCGACGCCTCCGGTTGGCAACGAGTACCAAAGTAAACTCGAACCTGTTGCTGTAAGTTGACTTGCAACATCGCCCAATGTATAATTTATAGGTGTTGTAACTATCGGTGCAAGTGTTGCGCAAGAAGTTGCTCCTACGGGTGCAATTGGGTCGAGGTTCACTAAACTTCCATCGGGAACTTCAATATCAAAATCAACTATATACCCAATAGAGGTGGTGAGAGGACCATGTGTTGTACGACATGGATCAGTTGGTTTATACGAAAACTCTTGCACCCACAACCTCGCACGATGTCTCCCAGACGAAACGCTCGCAGGAACAGTAATTGTTTGCGAAGTCCATTGATCGATGGAGCCAGTTGCAGGAAAACGCTCTGGCGCAGCATTTGTAAATACCCCATTTTGATCCCAATCGACCCAAAGTACCCACCACATATCCATCGAAAACCATGTGTCGAAATTGATAGACATGGTGCTTGTGCTACCTTGGTTAAGCGCATATGCATTGGAATAGAACATGTCGGTATAACTATTTTTATCGTCGCCACAGGTACTGTTGCACGGCCACCCGCCAAAGCTTTGAATAACAGAACCTGTTAGAGTAATTCCAAGCAATGTTTCACCTTGACTACATGAAAAATTGCAACCAGTACCACTACAGCATGCTTCGGGAATCACCCCACTACAATATACAAGACCAACTGGCGCTGCTATCAATCGGCTTCCGACTGGTGCTGATACTATTGGCGTTTGATTGGCTGTACCAATATCGTCGGTCACATTTATTGAAGTAACAGTTGCATCGAGCAAATCGCCAAGGGTTGCCGTAGCTTGGACATCGTATGCAATCCAAAAATAATTATTCCCGGCTTTTAGTGCAAAATTTCCAGTTGCAGTGTTGGTCCCAAAAGTTGTAAAAGTCTGACCAAATTGTGTTGCATTGCTAAAAGAATTACTGTTTCCAGTATAATATATTTTAGCATTTGTTATATCTGTTGTAGTATTGGTCGACCCTGTTGTTGTAAAAGTAATGGAATTGAGAGTCGCAGCCATATCTTCTCCTCCACTTACCACAATTGTCAACTTCACAACATCGGCTGCAAGGGTTCCAGGAGCAACATTGGCTGTATTCTGCGTTGTTGTACACAACGAATAAACGCCAGGAGCTCTGGTTGTGCCACTTGTGGTTGCTGGGGGTGCATTGTTGTAGCAATTGGGTGGTCCATCGTATTCGTACACATTAAAATAATATGTAACGCCTGGCGATAATCCAGTAATTGGAATCGTGACTACTCCGGCATCGTTGCCATCGTAAACAACAAAGTTGCCAACGCCTATTTGCGAGCCACTTCCAAAAGCAGCGTTGGCGGTGTAGGAAGTATTGTAAACTGGGTCGGAATTGACCATCGATCCGGCCCTTGCCACAACAATAGCACGGCTACCACTTCCTCTTGTGAACTGCAAATTCATTGTATTGTAACCAATACAAACTGTGGATAACAAAGACGCCTGTGTGACGGGAAAAGAGCAGCTGGTTGTTGTAAAACTGCCTGTGGTTACAGTAGGCGCTTTATAGCATGGTCCAGCTGCATCGAATGTGTAAATGCTATAGTAATAAGTTGTTCCTGGCATCAGATTGCTTATCGAAACCGAGCCTGATGAACCACTATAAACTGCAAATGCACCAGTAGTTCCAATCTGCGAACCACTTCCAAATGCTGAATTGGCCGTATATGTTGTGGTATTTGTTGGATCTGTGGTAATTGCACTTCCTTGTTTCAAGAAAACAATATCGCCACCAGTGCCACTGCCTGTAGTCCAATTTAAATCGGCAGTTGTAAACGAAACTCCAGTTGCAGAAGCCGAATTTGCTTGGGTGGTTGGCGTGGTGCAGCAAGGACCTGTAAAAGAATACAGAAATGTAATTGCACCACTACCAGAATATGCATAATTACAGGCAGATGTCGGCACAATTGAGCAGGTAGCTGTATTCGCACCGCCTGCTGTTGTGGTGCAGAGATTCACACCACTCGTTGTTCGATTGACATAATCAGTGAGATTTGCTCGCATGCCAACTTGTCCTGTAGCTGTAGCGCCGCTAATAAAATATGAATTGTCGAAAAGCCTGATTTCAACATTATTAGATGTTTCAAAGAGTTTAATCTGAACATCAACAGGATTAGTTGTTGCCCCAGTCATGCAGCATTTTCGCCATTCAATCGTGAACACTCTGTTTGGTGAAACACCAGTAAGCTTTGTGCTTAAAGTTCGTGTTCCAGATGTCCCAGGAACGACATTGGTTCCAAAAGCTGAAATAATGCCATCAACAGTTCCCGTTTCTCCAGTGGTGGAACTGAGTGGCGTGTATTGAGAGGCTGAACAGGTTCCAGTTCCAAACCAAATGAAGCCATTTGCGCTAATCCCAACCGTGGTGTAGTCAATACAATTGAAGTTAAATGTAAACCCGATGGCCTGAGAAGCAAAAACCGCATCATTCCCGACAGAACCGGAAGCTTGAAGTATTGTTGGTGTGGCATTATATACATTAGCGTTTGTACCAATATACGAGTAAGTATATTTAGAAGACACCTGTGCCTGAATATTATTTGTCACAAAAAAACAAATGACTAAAATTGCCAAACTCGAAAACAATCGAATTAGTATCTTACTGATTTGCAAATATTTGAACATTTTGATTTCCCCCGATATAAAACTCAACACAAATGTATATTCATAATAACCTTAAACCAAAATATTCATGTTTGCATTCATGAATCGTTACAAGATAGTAGGTGTTTTTACGCATTGACAATTAATCGCACTTCAAACAACGCACTTATTCACCTGCTATTTAGCTGTTTGCATCAATCCGTTTTCTTAAAATGGAAATTTTTCCATATTGAGTTTTGCGTCTTTATTCCGGATTATTAACCAAGTAGTTCCATTTGAAATATGCAACCCTGTTATAGTTTTCATTAACTTTGAATTCAAAATGATTTAGGTGACAATATCTTTGCTCGACAAATACCTGAAAAATTTAAAATTTGTGGTGCTCAATGACCACAAAACAGGAAATTCGTTTGAGTTGTTTTTCGGATTTCACCTTCCAAACATGCATTCCGAAATTTTTGCTGAGGCGCGTCGCCATTATTCAACGTTGGGCCGCGAAATTGGCATTTGTGGTGGTGGGCGAATCACCAAAAAGGGGAATTGCATTTTTTTGCATGGTCGCTCTGAAAAATATGGCTGCTTCGACGACGAAGTTGCACTCAATCTAGCCAAGCAACACCCACTGCTAAGCGAACAGGGTTTTGTTTTTCTGTCGAAATCGGGAGAGGATAATGTGGATAAAATCCATTAATCCAATTGATGCTTTTTTTCTAGCCGCATTATCTCAAATATCAATACCGTAAGAATAGCCGCAAAAAAACACCAAACAGAAACAAAAAAATCAAAATAAAAGATAAGGGTAACGATATACGACAGCAAAACCAGCAAGCCAAACACCCACATTTTCTTAATACTCGAAACCATGGTAGCACCTATGGTAGCAATGGCATAAACTCCACTCACCCAGGGTGTAATTTGCGGCGGATAGCCAAAAGTGTAGAAAATATGGTAATCGGCAATCACGCCATTGACTGGAAAAGTGAAAATGCACCAGATGAAATAGACCGAAACAAGTGAACCCGCAACAAGGAGAATTCGTTCAACTTTTTTGCGCTTAGCAATTGGTTCCATTTTCAATACTGCAAACGGAACCCAAAACGGCCATACAATTTGTGCAAAAAACAAAAATGCATAAGTACTAAACTCCCTCAACGATGCAAAAGAAGGATCGGTTAACGATAACCACAAAAATCCTTCGGAAAACTGCTGCACGGCAAAAAGAAAAGGAATACTTGCAAATGGAATTTGCACTGGAGTTTGCGCTTTTTTAATGGAAGCTAATCCCATAATGGAAAGTACGGCACCTGCTCCGAAACTTGCTGTAGCTGAAAAACACATAATCGTTCTTTAATATCAATAATTCAGCTCAAAAGTAAATTGAATTTGGGAACCAACGGCAAATTTTTGTACTATCGCTATGTACTATTTAAGAACAAACAACTCTCCGCTGTAATCGTGTTCTGCACTATCAGTAAACACAACGTGCAAAAAATAGTAATACAATCTGCCGCTCAAAACATCTTGAGGGTTCCAGCATGTATGAATATCGGTTGTTCTCCACAATTCAACACCGTCCTGATCGGTAACCACAAGCAAACAACTTGCAACACCTTGCGAATCGATACACCATTCATCATTGAGGCCGTCTTGATCCGGCGAAAATGAGTTTGGAATTCTCACTCGCTCATCCCAATTGAAGTCGGGGTTTTCGCTACACGAGCCCATCACTACAATTAAAAACAAAAAAAGGATGTATTTTTTCATTATTCGATGAGCTTATAGTTAACAAAAACCAAGGCTTGTGCCGGCACAATCCGGTTTTGCGATGGCCACTTAGCAACATAAAAACCTGCACCTAATTCCATTTTGCCAAACTGCGACAACACTAGGGCGCCCGCCATATAGCTGCTATTCATTTGCGCACCTATTGCAAATTTTCGAAGTTGGAAAATGGTCTCAGCTTCGTAAATATTGTTGCCGGCATAATTTCGCTTCCATCCGCCCGCAATGGTTCGGAATCCCCTTTGGGTATCGTAGTGATATCCAGCCTTAATCTGTAAAACAATGGGATTTTGAGAATACGAAACAAAACCAGTATTGGGTGTGGTTAGATTGTAAAAACGTGCCGACAGGAAATAGTGAGGCGAGCTGTAGAAAAAATGCCCGTGGAAAGTAGCTGCACGTCTTGTGGTTCCGTCCATAAAGCTAATCTCATTTGTTGCCGGCAGTGTATCAGAAACAGTAAGTTGATCGGAAAAAATCATGTTGTCCCATTTCATTGCAACCTGTTCAATATTTGCCGAAAGGCCTATTGCAAGCGAATAGTCGCGGCTTCGAACAAAATCGCACATCACCGAAAAACCTGTTTGCATATCGGTTAATAAGTACGATGGTTTTCGGTCGAAAGTAAACGAATAAGTTAATCGTCTGTACTCCGATGGATTGTATCCAACAGTAAAATTGGTGCTTACTGGAACCGATGGGTTATCGACCAGCAATTGTACCGACGAAAATGCCGAAGCGTTCAAGCATTTGGGACCCAGTGGATACACATCGCATGGACCATCGGGTAGAAGCGTTGGTGAAAAATCGGATTGCTGTGCCATAAGCATCTTGAACGAAACAGCCACAACCACAATCAAAAATCGCATACATTTGATTTGATAGTCAAAAACAAATGTAATATAATTTCTCAAAAGAAAACTACTTCTTATTACAGGCCAGCAAAAACCCTTCGATTGCTGCCAGCGAGTCTTCGGGAGCCTCGAGATAACCCATATGGCCACAGTTTTCGAGCAACAACACAAATGAGCGTTTAGGCAAAATAGTTTGTGCATACACTTGGTTGAAATCGATACGCGAATCCTGTTTGCCAATGATAAAAAGTACCGGCAGATTTGTTTCGGCAAGTAATTCGATACTTCCCGACCGCTCGGCCATTGCTTTTTGCGATTCAATCAGTGCTTCTTTGCTGATAGCAGAAGCCCGGTTTTTCAGTATTTCTATTTCAGCTGATAAAGCGCCTCGATTGCCTTCGGAAAACAAATCGGGAATAAAACCACTGATAAACGAGCCATGGTCGGCCTCAATCATTTTAATAACCCTGTATCGATTGTTTTTCACTTCGGTTTTGTCAGCACGCGCATTCGAGTGGAACAAACCAAAGCCATTCAGTTTATGACCAAACAATTCGGCATAGCACACTGTTGCATAACCGCCCATACTGTGACCAATCATAGTGAACTGCATAATACCCAATTGTTTCACCAACTCGTCAATCATTTCGGCCATGAGTTCCGTTGAAAGTGGAGTAAGCAAACTACTGGATCCGTGACCCGGCAAATCGGGCATTACAACCATGTATCGTTCACCCAATTTTTCAGCAAAGCCATCCCATATATCTTTCGATTCGGTATAGCCATGCAATAGTACCAACGCAGCCCCTTGTCCGTGAATAGCATACGAAAATTGTTGTTCACGAAAGCTGAAATATTGTTCGGTCATAAGCTTGGGGTTGAAATATCAGGCCATGTTGGTGTAAACACGTACCACATCGTCATCATCCTCGATGCGCTCGATTAGTTTATCTACATCGGCCTGCTGCTCTTCGGTGAGATGCTTAAGGTCCGTTGGGATATAGTCTGAGTCAGCTTTTTGAATTTCGAAGCCCATTGCCTCAATTTTTTTCTGTAGTTCGCCAAAGCTACTAAAATCGCCGTAAACCTGAATCCCATCTTCATTTCTAAACACCTCTTCGGCTCCAAAATCAATAAGTTCGAGTTCGAGTTCTTCTACATCCTGGCCATCATCTTTGAAAACAAAAACACATTTTTTATCAAACATAAAACTTACCGACCCATTGGTAGCAAGATTTCCATTATATTTATTAAAATAGCTGCGAATATTGGCAACACTGCGCACATGATTGTCGGTTGCACAAATCACATAAACAGCAACTCCATGCATTCCATAACCTTCGAATGTTACCTCTTTATAATCAGCAGTATCTTTTTCGCTGGCCTTTTTAATTGCCCGTTCCACATTCTCCTTGGGCATATTGTCGTGCTTCGCATTCTGTATAATGGCTCTCAAACGAGAGTTACTGTCCGGATTTGGTCCTCCTTCTTTAACAGCAATGCTGATTTCGCGACCATATCGGGTAAATATGCGAGACATGTTGCCCCATCTTTTAAATTTTCTTGCTTTGCGAAATTCAAATGCGCGTCCCATAGTTTCAAATTGAATAGGTGAAGCACAAAATTAAAAAAAAGGAACCAACCTCAAAAAAGAATTATACAGAAATTGTTATAATTCTTTGGCATTCATTATTGTACAATTATTTTTGTCCACTCTTATTCATACCCGTGACCCTATGCAACAACAAGAACAAGCCTCCTATATTCTCCCCTCACTTTAAAAGCGTACCTTTGCATCTTTTTAAATATTTTGCAATGATTTCTGCTTCAAATATATCCATCCGCTACGGCAAGCGCGTACTGTTCGACGAAGTTTGTGTCAAATTCACAAAAGGCAATTGCTATGGTCTTATTGGTGCCAATGGTGCAGGTAAATCTACATTCCTGAAAATTCTTTCGGGCGAAATAGACGCTCCTACGGGTCAGATTTCCATCACTCCCGGCGAGCGAATGAGTGTATTGAGTCAAAACCATCATGCATTCGACCAATACACAGTATTGAACACGGTGATTATGGGAAATAAAAAGCTGTGGAATATCATGCAGGAAAAAGACGCCATATATGCACGACCCGATTTCAGCGATGCTGATGGTCTGAGAGCCGCCGACCTCGAATCGGTGTTTGCTGAGATGGACGGCTGGAACGCCGAAAGCGATGCCGCTAGTTTACTGAGTGCACTTGGGGTTAAAGAAAGCGAGCATCAAAAGTTGATGGGAAATATGGGAAACAAAGAAAAAGTGCGTGTTTTGCTTGCCAGTGCTTTGTTTGGCAATCCCGATATTTTGTTGCTTGATGAACCCACCAACGATCTCGATGTGGAAACCATCAACTGGCTCGAGGAGTTTTTAATTAATTTTCCGAACATTGTGATTGTGGTTTCGCACGACAGGCATTTTTTAGATGCCGTATGTACACATGTGGCCGATATCGATTTTGGGAAAATGCAACTATACACCGGAAACTATACATTTTGGTACGAATCGAGTCAATTGGCTTTACGTCAGCGGGCCGATCAGAACAAAAAGACCGAAGACCGACGCAAAGAGCTACAGGATTTTGTGCGCAGGTTCAGCGCCAACGCTTCGAAATCGAAGCAAGCAACCAGCCGAAAAAAACTACTTGAAAAGTTAGTAGTCGACGAAATAAAGCCCAGCACACGCAAATATCCGGGCATTGTCTTTAAAGCCGATCGCGAATGCGGCGACCAGATATTACATGTGGAAAATCTCTCAAAAACCTCCGGCGAAAGAGTCAAACTGTTTTCAGGAGCAACATTCACATTGAACCGCGATGACAAAGTTGCCTTTTTGTCGCGCAATCACCTCGCTGTTTCGAGTTTATTTGATATTCTAATGGAACTGGAAATGGCTGATCAAGGAGAAGTGAGATGGGGAAGCACCATCACAAAATCGTATTTGCCAAATGAAAACGAAAAATTCTTTGCTGGAAATATGAATCTGATAGAATGGTTGCAACAATATTCGACTGACGATAGCGAACCCTATTTGCGCGGATTTTTAGGAAAGATGCTGTTTTCGGGCGAAGAATACATGAAAAAGACCAAAGTGTTGTCTGGAGGTGAAAAAGTGCGATGCATGATTGCCCGAATGATGCTTACCAATGCCAATTGTTTAATATTGGACGAGCCAACCAACCATCTCGACATGGAAACGATAACCGCGTTCAACAATTCGCTGAAAGACTGGAAGCATGTAGCTTTGCTTAGTTCGCGCGATCATGAATTTACGCAGACAGTTGCGAACCGAATAATCGAATTAACACCAAAAGGAATCATCGATAAACTGATGACCTACGACGAATATCTAGCAGATGCAGGCGTGAAGGCTTTGCAAGAAAAAATGTATTCTTAGCTGCCGGTAACTCTATTTTCTCCAGAACGATGGAGTAACAATAATTAGAACTGTAATCAGCTCGAGTCGGCCCATAATCATAAGGACCGAAAGCACCCATTTCGAAAAGTCGGAAAATGCAGCAAAGTTTCCTGTTGGACCTATGGTTCCAAGTCCGGGACCAATATTGCAGACGGCTGCTGCTACACCACTTACCGACTCCATCATGCCTTCGCCAGCAATAGCAAGCAAGGCACTTCCAACAAAGAATATGGCGAGGAATAGCAAAAACACCGAAATAATATTCATCATCGACGATTGCGAAACTGGTCTTCCATTGTAAGTGATTGGGATCACTGCATTGGGATGCATGATTTTTTTTACGGTGTTTTTTACTGCTTTTATCAAAACCACATGACGAATCACTTTGATGCTTCCTCCCGTCGATCCGGCCATTCCGCCAACAAACATGAGCAGAAATATAAATGTGTAGCCAAATACCGGCCATAGCATAAAGTCGTCGGATGCATATCCTGTAGTGCTGATAATACTAATGGCTTGAAAAGATGCATGGCGTGCTGCTTCGAAAAACTCGTAATCGCGAGTAGCAACAAGCAATAGTGTGAGTATTACGCTTGCAAGTACAAAAAACGAAAGATAGTAGTGCAATTCTTCGTTGCGAAAAACCGAGCGGAATCGACCCTTCAAAAGTAGATAAAACAAGGTGAAATTGGTTCCGGCAAATACCATAAACACTGTGGTAATCCACTGAATATATGGAGAGTATTCGGCGAGACTTGTGTTTTTTGGCGAGAATCCACCAGTAGCCATGGTTCCAAAAGTATGGCAAAGCGATTCGAACAAATCCATTCCCCCCAGCAAATACAGAATGGCCAAAATAATGGTGAGTAAAACATATACACCCCATATGCGTCGAGCAGTGGCTGTGACTCTTGGATGGAGTTTGTCTTTGCTAGGTCCGGTAACTTCAGCTACAAACAGCTGCATTCCTCCAAAGCCAAAATAGGGCAGCACTGCAATTACGAGAACAATTACCCCCAATCCGCCGAGCCAGTGGGTCATGCTGCGCCAAAAAAGCAAGCCGTGAGGCAAATGTTCTATTTCGGTGAGAATAGACGACCCAGTAGTTGTGAATCCGGATGCCGTTTCGAAGAAAGCATCTGTAAACGAAGGAATATAGCCACTTACCATAAAAGGCAATGCGCCAAATGCACCCAGCACAAACCACGAAAGAGCAACAATAACATAGCCTTCGCGTTTGCCAAGTTTGTTATAATCGACTTTTCGCATTGTGAAATGCAGAACTGCACCAGTGAGTGCGGTTATGAGCGATGAAAGAGCTATTGCAAAAATATCGTCGTCGGCATAATAAATGGAAAATAAAATACCTGCAAACATGAAAAGCGCTTCGAACATGAGCGCCATCCCGATAACCTTGAGTATTATTTTCAGATACAGGCTTTTCATTACTTTTTCCAAAATGCGGGCGACACAATTATAAGAATAGGGATGATTTGCAAACGTCCAAACAGCATCATGATGGCAAAAATCAATTTATCGTACCATTCAATATTGTGCATATTGAAATCGACAATCAACAGTCGAACAGCATTCCCAGTATTCGACAGGAATGCAACCGACATAGCCATAGAGTCTTCGAAGCCAAATCCGGACAGAGTCAACAACAACAAGCCAACAACAAACACAAGAATATAAATGAGCAGGAAGCCCATTACGCGGCTAATGGTGTTGTTGCCAATTTCTATTTGGTTAAACCGAACTTTATACACAATATTGGGATGAAAAATGGAAAGGAAATACTTGCGCATCGATCGGAAAAGTACTACCTGTCTGAACACGTTGATCCCCCCCCCCGAACTGGCTGCTGCGCTGCCAAGAAACATGAGCAGAAAAAGCATAATCCACCAAAAGTGATTGTATACAGGTATGTTTTGTCCGATATAGAATCCTGTTGTGGTTATAATACTCACAATATTGAATGTTGTTGGAAATGTGTCGTGCCAGCCCGAGAAGCCTTCTGTGGCAAAATATTGTCCCATCAGAAAAATAAGTGGAATGAAAATACTAAGCACATACCATCTAAACTCGTCGTTGCTGATAATTTTCTTCATCCTGAGTTTGAGTAAATGGTAGCTAAGATAGAGATTGGAGCCAGCTACAAACATGAACACCGAAATTGTTATAAGAACTGCATCGGACAAATGGCTTACTTCGCCGTTGAGAGGCGAAAACCCTGATGTACTCATTGTTGAAAATGTATAGAGTAGGGCATCGTGCAAATTGAGACCCAAAGCAAGAAGGATTATCAGCAAAACAATTGTGAAGCCTGTGTAAATCAACATTAAACGCCTTGCAGTTCCTGAAATAGACGAAGTGATTTTGCCAAGAGTTTCGTCATTTCGGTCGAAAAAGAAAACACGAGCCTGCCCGCTACGAAAAAAAGGAATAAACGAAATGATAAAAATGATGATCCCAATACCTCCAACCCACTCAATTATCCCGCGCCACAGCACAATAGAAGCTGGTGTATGATTGAAATCGAGTAGCGATAAGCCGTTGGTCGAAAACCCAGCAATACTTTCGAATAGCGCATCGCCATAGCTGTTGGCAGAGCCGCTCAAAAAGAAAGGCAAACTCCCAACCAAAGCAACTGAGCCCCAGGTGATGAAAATAGTCAGAAATCCATCGCGTTTGTTTATTTCAGATTTGTTGCGATCGCCAGCAATATAGAGTACCAAACCAAAACCAAAAGCCAATGCCGACGAATAAGCAAACGACATATATACCGACTCGCCAACAA
>PHDB01000076.1 GCA_002842495.1 Bacteroidetes bacterium HGW-Bacteroidetes-6 | reverse complement strand
GAAAATATTCGGGATGTAAAGCGGGCTTTCGCAATCGCTTACATACACAAATACCGTATCGCTTGTTTCATCGAATTTGAAATCTTTTTGTTGCAACACATAAAACGTAGTGCTGTCGGGCGAAACGGTGATCTGTGCCGTGGTGTCAATTAGGTTTCCCTGTTCATCGTACCACCAATATAAATACTGAGAGCGTGATACATTGCCGAGTGTTGCGCTTTCCCCGGTACAGAGCAGGCGGTCGCCGCCCGCATCGGCTGCATACACCGGCGCATCGGCAGGGTAGATGGCGACATCGTCAAGATGAACAACACATGCATCATAGCATGAATTTGGATGAATAGAGTCATAATCTGCGCAGCCAATGCGAAATGTATCTAATTGGTTATAAGGCAAAAATGTTCCAAACGTGAAAAATCTTTCACCACCTTGTGCAATAAATTGAATTTTGATGTTTTGCCAACCTTCTGTTTCCGTAATAAATGTGTTAGTAACTATTTGCGGTGTATAGTTATCAAGAAGCCAAGAATTTTCATTTAATTGGGTATTCGAGAAATATATGCTGTAATCTGAGTATGTATAATTATTTAAATCAGCTAATGAAACCCAAAATGATATCACGTATGTTGTTCCATTAATTAATGATGAAAGAAGCTCTCCCTGAATATAATCGCTATATTCAAGAGGTAAATTTTCAAAGTCGAATGCATACTGTGATGCAAAGCCATCGCCAGTTCTTGGGTTTTGTTCTCCAAATGGTGCATTATCAGGCAAAGAATATGATGGAATAATACAGGAAAAACATCTGTGTGAAACACTAGCATCAGCCAATGAAGATGCATCAGACCAATAACTCAAATAATTAATTGAACTGTTGGTTCCCAAAGGTAAGCTACAACATGGAATTATATGAGTTTCAAAGCTTGGGTTACCAACCAAGTTTTGAGAAACACCTGCGAGTGAAAGAAATGCAAATAATAATATAAGTTGAAGACTTTTCATTTTGAGAAATTAATGCAGGAGTGCATTTTTATGCGCTCCTGCAATATTAGACAATATTATTCAATAATGGTTAAAGTGCCTCGGCTGGTTTCTCCATTTGAATTCTGGATTTTGTACAACACAAGTTGAGGATGAATGTTGCCAAAGTTGATTGTTGATTGTTCTTCCGTTATTTGAACAGAAAACAATTCTTCGCCAAGTGTTGAATAGATTGTTAGTGTTGCGGGCAATACCATTTCGGTCTCGATGCTTATTTCGCTTTTAGCCGGATTGGGATATACCGTTGTGAATGCATCATCGTTGTTGCCAAAAACAGCATTTTTGCCTGGTGTTTCAGCTTCGTCAAATTCACATTCGTTGAAATATTCGGTGGTGTCGCCAATCAGCTTCAATACAATGCGCGACAAATATACATTCTCTCCGTACTCGAAGGGACATAGCGATGCAAAGTAGCGGAGACTGTCCCAACCTGCCGGTGTAATGGCTGTTGCCCAGTCGTCAGCGCCTGTTAATGCGGCTGAGATGTAGATGTAATTCACATTTTTCGACAAGGAATCCGGTTTGGTATAGGCTGCTAAGTTCTGATTTATCTGCATGGCAGACAGGTAATCATCCAAAAGCAGGGTATCGGCCACTTTTTTCAATTGCCCCGGACTTTCCGTTTCGAGCTGCAGCATAAAGCTTTGCAGGGATGCATTCTGGGCAAGCAATGAGTCCTGCTTCAATGTTTTAAACAACTCGTTGCGTCCCATCCAGTTGCGGTGCAGGGGCGCCTGCAGGTTGGCATTGGTGTTGGCCGCCACGTCGTCCATCCAGCTGCTGTAGGAAGGCGATGCCGACATGATTGGGGTTGCACAAAGCATTAACAAAGAGCTGTTTTCAAATGATATTATAAAGGGAAAAGAACTCCCATCGGTTCCATTATCAAAATTGGCAGGATGTTTAGGACCACCTCCAGTCCAAATATGATAATGAATTTGGTTTGCAAATGTATTATTCATCGCATACAAATGCCGACTTGAAAACGCATACCACTCATTATCCCAGGGCGTGCCGGTGGTTCCCTGTTCATTGATGAATCCGTTATCGGAAAGCACAATGCCGGCCGTGCCGTTGTACATGGCGTTTTTCTTGATCTGCACGGGGTCGTTCACACCCTGGAAGCGAATGGATTTTCCCATTTTGCGAATGGTATTGCACGAAACAACCAAACTTCCTGAATTAGAGACAGAAATACCTTCGAGATTCCAGTCAGGATTGGTCGTATTTATCACCGTATTGCCTTGTACCACATTGTTGCTGCCGCCTTCGATGCGGATACCCATGCCGCGGGTTGAGAAGAAAGACGTGCTGATATTTTTCACATCCTTAATGGTGTTGCCCGAAATGCGTACGTATTCGGTACTGCCCGCCAGAATACCCTTGTTGTAGTTCTCGATGGTGTTGGTGGTGATAAGCTTGTACTGTGTTGGGTGCGAAATTTCGGCCAAAGTAATAGCTGTACCGTGTGCATAGGGGTTATCCGGATATTTGAGCGTGTTGTTACGAATATTGATTTGTCCGTTGTTGAATGAATAAATACCGTAGGTAACATCGGTAAAAGAGTTTCCGCCCTGCAGGCTGAGCGCTGCCGGCATGGTACTCAATCCATAGGGGTTGGTGCCTGTGAGATCGAGCGAAGCCGTGAAAATGCCATATCCGCGCGGGTGGTTGGGCTGGCCTATCATAACTGACCCCGGCTCAATGTTTTGGAATGTGTTTCCAACAACCCTTACGAAAGAGTTCATGGCAAAAATTCCCACATCGCAGTTTTCGATGGTGTTTCCTGCATTTCGCGCTCCGATGTCAATAGAACTCACACCGTTTACCACAATCGCATCCTGTGTTCGGTAGGCCACAACGGGTGGATACTGGGGCAAAATGGTGCCGGAGCAAAAAAACTTATTTTTCTTAATCACGGCCTGATGTGTAGAATTGTATGTACGAATATCTATATGTTTGAAGTTTTTGTCAAATAAATTCGCCTCAATTCTGCATTCGCCTCCATCAACTGATACAACAGCGTTTTTAGCATCTTTAATCAGATAGTTTCCATCCATTTGCAAATATCCGCCATTTTCCACATAAAACCCATCCCACATTAATCCGCTGCATGCTTGCACAGTACACTTTCCAAGCCGTACCCATGCTCCGTCTTCCACTGTAACCTTGGCGTTTGGCCCCATCAGTATTGTGCAGCCATGAAGAAACAATTGTGTTCCGGCAAGGAGAATATTTTGAGTTCCGTTAATTGTAATTGTCCTCTGATCAATTGTTCCTGAAAGAATCTGTTGCTCATTATACCAGACAATATCTCCGCCGCTGCAGCAATCAAACACCATGAATTCACCCTGTGCTTCGCAGCCGTGGTTGTCGATGGTTGTTACATACACCGTTCCACCGGTACCGTTGGGCCAGGAATAGTTAAACTCTTCGGGAGGCACCGTTGCAATCCATCCGGACGGAGCGTTGACCGCCCAGCCGATCTGACTGAACACCCCGGAAGGAGTCACTTCATAATGACTTGTTGCATCGCAGGCATATTCGTCGCCGGAAATAACAGGCTGCACGGGATCGTAAACCGTTACGGTATGCGTTATTGATGTACCGGCCTGATCAATAACCAGCGTTACGTCATAGCTGCCGGACTGGGCATACGTGTGGCAGGGGTTCGGGTCAGTGCTTGTGCTGCCGTCGCCAAAATCCCAGTGCCAGAATTCTTCGCAGCTTGCCAGCTCGGTAAAGCAAACGGGTTGTCCAACACAGGCGTTTGTCCAGTCAAATTCGGCCACAGCAGGAACAACATGAATGTTAACCGTGCTTTCTTCCGTTCCGCATTGTCCGGTGGCCGTAGCCGTCAAAACATAATCGCCGGTGTTTACAAAAGTATAGCAGTATAGGTCGTTGGGCGGCCGGTTATGATAATGATCTTCATCATTCAGCCCTACTCCCGGATAATAATAATACAGATCCCAATCCACTTCGTATGCATTCTGGGTCAGATCATGAAAACAAAACTCTCCCAGGCAGATGGTTACATTGCCTTCGGTGATTTGTATTGCTGGGGGAGGAAGTATAGTTACTGTAAAAGTTTCGCAATAACCCGCAATACCAGTTGAAGATTCATACAAACAAGCCTCAACGGTTATACTTCCGGTAGTGAATCCGAGAGATGGAAAACAGTATGTTACTGTCATATTTCCGAAAATCGGAGTCGGCTGGGTAGCTACAATTGTTCCTCCAATTGCAATACTTAGGTAATCCCCACCATTACAGTTAACCACATCGAAGCACAATGGGTCGCCCTCGCAAATGGATTGACCCGGTAAATCGATATTGTTATTGCATTCCCTGGTGAGGCAAGCATCGAAGTCGTACCATGAAGGTGGTGAGTTTGTTTCCATTTTGATGAAAAACGTGTCAGAAGGATTTGAAACTGTAAAAGTTTCAGTCCAGTTTACGCTCGTTTCAGTGAACGATGTCACCTGATTCATGTTTTTATCGTAAATATACACGTTGTTGAAAATTGTTGCCGGGATTTTGGTCTCCGGATGGTCCCGGATAGTCAGAATATGCGTATAGCCATCCGAAACAAACCGAAACCACACAACATTGTCGCCATGATAGTCGAAAGGGTGGAAAGAACAGGTGTCGTTGACATAGAGAGAGTTCGCATTTGATTGTGTTTGTCCATTCACTTTCCCTCCGCCAAAAGACATGGCAAACATGAGCATTAATAAAATGAAAAATTGTTTGGGCTTTTTGCTGCCATTTGCACTTTTTGTATCAGTTTTCCAATGGCTTAATGATGAGGGTAATTCACTGATTTGCATCGCGTTTCCAGGTAATCTGCAGTCGTTTGTTTTCATAAAAGTGTATATAATTTTGATGAAGCTAATGTATGAGAATATTTTAAAAAACGAACATTTAATCAGGAATATTATTTTATTAATCAGGATAAGGTTGTTATTCATTGGTTTTCGGTAAAAAATTATGCATGTATCTGTTGAGTTATTCTTTAGAATGTAAACCTGATGCTGATAACCCCGGAATGTTTCAATCTGAGCAACTCAAAAAACAACCGGGTTTTGTTTCACTGACAAAACCGGTTGTGCAATCTGAAATAAATTGACAAAAAAGTGCAGTCATGCTGAGTGAAAAATTCAATGCTTCAAGGAAAAATTACGCATTGAATTTTTTGTATCGAAGTGCGACTGCGCTTTTTATATGCAAGAACATTTGTGCATTATAAATGTCTGTCATTAGCGGCAGAGTTGAATAATATACAGCAGGATGAACTTCGTCGAAGTGTGAGGCGGCGGCATGAACTCCCCCGAACGGCAACAACAAAAGACTTCTTCCCTCCACCCTAAAATATTTTCCAGATATTACCAATCTGCCAAAAACATCATATATTTGAAAACGAAAAGAAGATTGGTTGGGATGAAGACGTACATTAATGGAATTGCCTTTTACATTGCCTAAATGATGAGTTACATTAAATGAATGACCACTTACATTGCCTAGATGAAGACTTACATCAAATGAATTAACATTTACATTGCCTGGATGATGGCGTACATTATCTGAATGACCATTTCATTGCCTAAATGATGGCTTACATTAAATGAATTAACATTTACATTGTCTGGATGATGACTTCCCAAATAAGCATGTCGTTGCAAACGCGCGCCACCGGAGGGTATGGAAAGGGATAATGGGTTTTGTTGGATTTGTGTAAGATTTAGTATTTTTTGGAATTATCATGACAAAGGACAAGCATCTGTGACGAATAAGGGTAACGTTGAATGACTAAAAACCAATAATATCATGAAAACAACAATTTTGATGTTCATGCTCATTTGGAGTTGTTTGAATTTGACAGCTCAGCAAAAAATATCGGGATACAGCCCAGAAATTGAACCATATATTGGTTTTATCAAAGAAAAGCAAACAAGTCCGGCAACCTACTTGTTGGAAAAGTTCAAAACCCACGATGTGATTGTGTTTGGAGAACGTGATCATCGGGATATTACTCAATATTATTTTATTGAAAAGCTGATTTACATGGAGGAGTTCTACAAACAAGTAAGCGTCATTTATACAGAAGTTGGTTCTTCAAATTATAATGACACCCTGAACAAAATCCTCCAGAATCAATTCTTAAGCGAAACTGAAGTAGATCGAAAATTGTTGGAAATCTACAGGGACATTTCGTATCAGGGGTTTTGGGAAAAATACAATTTCTTTTACTTGTGGAAAACAGTATTTCATTTTAATCAATCACATCCAGAGTATCCGATTTCAATAAAAATGACTTCGCATCCGTTTGATTGGAATGAAATAACCGATACGGCTGTTTGCCGGATGAAAACAAATGAAATTGAAAAGAATTACGACGAGGCGATGGCTGAGTTTTTTATCAAAAACTTTGAGGAAAATGAAGGCAAAGAAAGAAGCAAAGCGTTTGTAATTATGAATTATCCTCATAGTTTACGAAAATGGGCTTCGAAGAAAGGGGATATAATCGAGTCTTTTTTCGGCTCCTATATCAACAAGAAATACTCCGATAGAGTTTGTTTTTTGATTGTGAATCCATATACCATCAATAGTTTGCAGCCTGTTGCTCATGGAAAATGGGATGCGGCTTTCAAGTATTGTGAATACAAAAATATCGGGTTTGATTTTCGGAATTCGCCTTTTGGGAAAGACACCTTTGACATTTGGTCAGAAAACGGAATACTCAGCTTTGAAGAGCTTTATGACGGCATGATTTATATAAATCCCACTTCTGAATGCGAAAGCGTAATTGGAATTCCAAATTTTATCGATAAAAAATTTGCCAAGGAATTTGTAAGAAGAATTGAACTTCGCTCTTATGCGTATCGAGGCGAAGTGATTAAAACAAAGATTAGATGGGAAAAGGAATACTGCAACAATAAGCGCTCGCACACCATTCAATTTGACATAGAATACATGTATGGAGATGATAAAAGCAAGTATTTTGAAAACGTGGTAAACCAATGGCTGTTGTTTGAATGAAAACGGGATAATTTGATAATTTGAAGATATGCTGATGTCACGCTTGTCGCGTGATAACCTCATGAGGCGATAAAGACACCATTGCAGGGATTAATGGATTGGGGAGTTTAACACGGGAAGAAAAGAATTAATTTCTCAAAATATTATCAACCTGCCCAAAAAGTTTATATATTTACAAGCGAAATGAATGCGCTCAACACGCAAATATCTTGTGTGAATGCTGGTTCGAAACAAACCAACAGGAAGCGGAGCCACGTGCGGGCGGCAAAAAGGGAGCCATTTGGCATGAAGGCCGAGGAAGTAAATTTGAAAACAATAAAGGTGGAAGAAACGCATGGTACACGAAAAAGACATCAATAGATTCAAAGTCCTTTTGATGATCTATGAAATAAAATTTTGTATTTTTGGGTATGATATGACCGCAGTCATACATATCCACTCAAAATAGGAAGTATTGTATGATTTTGTCATACCTATATACGAGTTAGGGGCAAGTGTAGAATAGTACTACAAATAAGACAATTAGATAGAAAAATAAAAAAGAACTTTTTCCCTTGATAAATAAAAACAAACAAAAATGATAAATGTTATGCTATGCGGGGCAGGAGATGTATCCGAACTCCTTCCGCCATTTAATGAAGCTGCAATTGAGATTGGCTTTAATCCTTTCAATTTTACAAATGGGACAATTCTCTATCATAATTATGGTATTAACAAATGGGAAAGAAATTCAAGACTAACTGTCAATTCATCTGACATTTTGGTATTTGTTATAAATGAACGCTTTGGTGAACTAACTTGGAATGCCGAGTTGGAAGAAGCTATGCATAATGGAAAAAACTTTTTGGTTTTATGTCGTCTTGAAACCTATACAAATTATAGATTCTTCAAAGACAATCGATTTGAGTATCCAAATAATTTAGACAATAATAAAAGAGAATTATATATTCTATTAGACAGGATAGAGTCGGTAAATCAGCTAAGTGTAATTCCATTTAATATTTTTGATTTTAAGATTATAGTTAAAGAACATCTAATGAAATTGTTTAAATATGCTTTGACTTTAACTGAAAAGGAAAATCAAAAAAATAGTTTTATTCCGATATTAATGTCTTCCAAATATGATACTCATATACAAAATTATATAAACGTAAGAAATGATAAAATATGTAAAGAGATACTCTTTGATGCTTTTGAAAATATCGAAATGAGAAAGCGAGCATTAGACTATTTTATATACTCGAAATCTCTCTCTGACGAGGAGCTTTCTGAGCTATGTGTCGACATGGAGCAGGGCCTAAGAAGAAAAGCAATAAACTTACTGAATGAACTAATAAGTCCAGTAAATAAAATTGAGATTATCTTTGAGAATGTTATCCCAAATATTGCAAATATTGATGATGTTGGAGTATTAAGAAGAGCCATAAAGTCTTTTATTAATATAGATATTGAATTATCCTTACGATACTTTAATCTTTTTTTTCCTGCAAATGACGTGGGAACACCCAAGAGAATAATAGCAAATTTAAAAGAAAAGGAAACGGAATTAAATTTTCTAATTGAATTAAAGCCAGATTTGAAGGTGACTCTTATTGATTTAGTTAATATGTGCATCAATTATAATAGTGAAAAAACAGACTGGAAAAACATTGCTAATGAAATGCTTATAAAATATGGTGCAAATTAATAACAAGAAAACAAAACACCTAGCCCCTACAAAGGCTAAAATCAAGTGGGCGGATAGTGGTAATTTGAAGGGCATTACAACTAATAAACTTTATCGCAGGTTGATAGTGAAGTGATCCGAAATGCCCGCCAGCTTTTAGCCTCGACCGTTAGCGTTCATACTGAAAGAAAACAGAGAATTGAAATTATCAATTATATTAACTTTTAAAATTAAGAATCATGACAAAGAAAGAAGAAAAATTCAAAATTTTGGTTGATCAAAAACCGTTTGAAGTGGAGGAACAATTTATTACTGGTACGCAAATCAAAACATTGGTTGGTGCTCCAGCAGATTATGGCGTTTGGCTTAAAGTAAATGGGCCCAATCCAGACAAAGAGATTGCAGATAATGAACAAGTTGATTTATCACAACCTGGAAGAGAACATTTTTTTACTGGAGCAAAAACAACAACTGAAGGCTAATGTTCCTGCCAGAATTTGACAGAGAATATTTGCTTGAAAAGGAGTATGTTTTTGAAGAAAAAACTGATGCTAATCGAAATGGACTGATAATTAGGAATTGGATTTTACCCATAGGAAAGTATAACTTCGAGAAATCAGATTTGTTGATAATATTGCCAAATGGTTATCCAGAAGTTCGACCCGACATGTGGTATTTCAATCCTGCTTTACTATTAGTCCCTTCAAATAGTCTTGCAAAACAAACACAAGCAAATATTAATTTTGAGGGTAAAGTATGGCAAAGATGGTCAAGACACTACCCTGCTAATGAATGGAGATGTGGTATTGATGGAATTCATACATATTTAAAGAAAGTACAAACTGCTTTAGAAATTGCTACATGAAGTATTCTATTACAATACAAAACCAACATTTTGAGAATCTTAAGGGAAATCTTATTAAGGTTGACGGAAAAGAACGTGTGGCTTTTATTATTTGTGGACGCTCTATTATTAATGATATTGAGGAAAGGTTTTTAAGTAAGGAGGTTCATTTTCTATCTGATGATAAGCTTCTTATTTCAGAACAAAATCAAGTAAGTTGGGATAATAAGTATTTTATTGATGTTTTAAAAAAAGCAGAAGTAAAAAACCTTGCTATAGTTTTGGTGCATAATCACCCTGAAGGAATAAATAGTTTTTCGCCAGTTGACGATAATGGTGAATTCCATCTTTTTAAGTTAGCATTTAACAGAAATGGAGGTGCAAATTCTCATGCCAGTCTAATAATGTTACCTGATGGTAATCTAATTGGCAGGGTTTGGAAGAATGACTTAACAACGGAATCAATCTCAATGATAAGAGTAATTGGTAACAAGATAAAGCTAAACTATCCAAACCAAACCGACGATTATGAATCGCCTGAAATTTTTAATAGACAGCAATTAGCTTTTGGTAGTTCTTTAGTTCAAGATTTATCAAATTTGAAAATTTCAATTATTGGTGCAGGTGCAACGGGTTCTGCAACAGCTCTTCTATTAACCCGATTAGGTGTTGGAGAACTATGCCTAATAGACAAAGATACCATTGAAGAATCAAACCTAAATCGTTTACATGGGGCAAAAATATCAGATGTTGGACAATTCAAAGTTGATGTTTTAAAAAAATATATTAGTGAAATTGGCGTAGGCACAAAAGTAATTGCAGTTAAAGAGTGGGTATCAAATTTAAATTGCATTAAGCAATTAAAAACGAGTGATATTATTTTTGGTTGCACAGATGACCATGCAGGGAGAATTTTACTAAATCGATTCGCATACTTTTATTTGACTCCGATAATTGATATGGGTCTTGTTATTTCGGTTAAAAAGGATTCTTTTGAATTAGGAAATTTACAAGGACGTATATCATACTTATTTCCAGGTAGTGATTGCCTTATTACAAAGGGTAATATTAATATTGACATTGCATATTCTGAGAATTTAAAAAGGAATGAACCTGATAATTTTAAAAAATTGAAGGAAGAAGCTTATGTAATAGGAGAAGGTAATCCATCTCCAGCGATAGTTACATTTACAACTCAAATTGCATCTATGGCAGTTAATGAGTTTCTTAACAGAATTCAAGGATTTAATCCTCAAGCGTTGACTGCTCCGCACAAAATATTTTTCTTTCATCGTGGCATTGAAATATTTCCTGAGAATATTACAGAAAATGAATGTCGTATATGTGGGAAAAGCAACTATTGGGGTAGAGGGGATATGGAACCATTTTTAGATATGGTAATTTAAATGGAAAAACTAAATTATTTTAAAAGTAAAATTAGAGATATGCTATGGTCATATAAACATTTTCAGTACAAAATTGAAATTATTCCCGACAATCCAAATCCAGATTCTCTTAGGGATAATATTGTTTATGTAGTTGGTTCAAAAAACTACATAAAATGGGGTTATATGAAATGTCCGTGTGGGTGTGGTGACACTATAATGTTGTCTTTAAATGAAAAGGCTTATCCTTCTTGGTCTATTAAACAAGATAAAATAGGGAGAGCTACGATTTCTCCTTCAGTAAACAAATTAGACGGTTGTAAAAGTCATTTTTTTATAAGAAAAGGGAAATTGATTTGGGCGACATTTAATGATTACTAAAGAAAAATAAAGCACGAAACGCTAACACGGTATATACAAAATGGGCGGGATAGTAGTAAATTCAAGGGTTGTAGCTCGCTTCAACTATTGTGTAACTTGACAGAAAATCGCCCGCATTAGGCAAGCATGAAAGTTAAATTTGGAATACCGTGCTTATGGTTACAATTCCAAGCTCTGTTCTTTTGTGTTATTTCTAATGATGGATTTTTCGCTTTGATTTAAATGTAAGACCTCTTTTTATGAAAACAAAAGCTAACCAATTGTCCGAATATGAAATATTGATAAAACTGTCTAAGAAAAATGAGGTTAGGGTTGATAATCACAAGAACTATAAGCGTACACCTCCATTCTATTACGATTCTTTGAGACATGCTATGTCTGCATATTTTAATACTTTCCACTCACACAATGCAATGTATGATTTTTATGCGCAAGGATATATTTTGTCAAAATCAAAAGGATATATTGGACACAATCTTGATGAAGATAATACTGTTTTGGGAATAATTGGTTTTGAGCGATTTTTTGAATTGTTTCTTAAAGATATTCTCACAAAGACAAATATAAATCTTGTTCTTCAGGCTAAAGAAGATAATAGGAACTTGAGTATTGATTCACTGATTACTCAAGTTGAAACGAAATCGTTCATCCCTAAAAAAAATAATGATAAAACACTCTCGATTCCTTTTCAACAAACCATAAAAAGGTTTTATAAGCTTATAGAACTTGTCAAAAATGGGAATACTGATAGTAAGATTCTACGAAAATTCAGCAATATATTAAAAAAGTACTCTTTTTTAGAATCGAGCAGTTACGAAGCAACCTTTAAACTAGTGAACTGGTATAGAGATAGAATTCTTCATAATGGTTCCGAGTTACCTTCACTTTGGCTACTTGATTATATTGTAACTCAGCGCTGTGTTCCAATTATCACTGACATTATCGCAGCTGAAAAGAAAATACTTGGAGAATCAATGTTTTACTTTACTACAGTAACAGGAATAAATGTTTTAGAAGAGCTAAATAAAATAAAATTCGAATTTGACTCACTTAATAATCAAGACAAAATAGGCGATGTATATGCAATACTATTAAAAATAGGCCATTTGAAGGAGCTTGGGCGAGCAAATCTCAATATGAATTATTTTGTCAGGAATTACAATCATGCTGGGTATGAATATAACTATAGAGACCCAATTGGACGAGGGAAGCGCTTTGCAGAAGCTGAGAAAGGTTCTTCAACTAACCAAGGTCATCCTCATTTTAAACGCATTGCTGTATGCCCTTGTTGTGGTGAAAACTCTATGGTTGTATATTGTGAAACTGTGCAGGATCCTTTCTCAAATCCAAGTAAAAAAGAAAACATTACTTGGGTTAAGTGTTACACGTGTGATTATCATTTGAGGTTTAATGTTGGAGAACCCATTGTATTTGGCCTTCATTCAGAGTTAATTTTTGAAACAAAATAGAATATAACAAAAATCTGAAGATATTGAGGAGGGCGGTTTTGTTGGATAGTTGCAATTTTGCCCTCAAATGCATAGAGTTTAAACCTTCTGTAAATTTCCAGTGATTTTTTTAAATTTGGTTTTTAATCAAACACATTTATGCCACTAAGAGCATCTGTAAACGGCGAGGATGTCATTTCAGTAAATCTATCCGATGAGGAATGGAAAGCACTCAGAAACGAATTCAAGAGAGGAACTACCACAATTATTCTGCCTTGTTGCAATCAACCTGGCTTTCTAAGAACTAGCTCAAAGGGTCTTAATCATTTTGTTCATTCTAGAGATAGTTTACATTGCAATTGGGAACCTGAATCGCCTCAGCATCTCCGTGCAAAAGTTGCTATTATTAATGCGTGCTCATCAAGTGGATGGCTAGCAATTCCAGAATACTCCGAAGCCGACTGGCGAGCAGATGTGATGGCAATAAAAGACAGCACTCGAATTGCTTTTGAGGTGCAGTGGAGTAAACAAACTGCAGAGGAAACTGAATTCAGGCAAGAAAGGTATGCGAAATCCGGAGTTAAAAGCTGCTGGCTTTTTCGGAAGCCACCAAAAAATCTCGATCATGGCAATGAACCAATTGCAAGAAAGAATTTACCTATGTTTCGGATTTATGAAAGTGATAATGGTGAAATCATGGCTTCCGTTGGCAGCAATGTTTTTACTTTAGGGCATCTAATCGATTCAATTTTTAATGGTAGAATTAAGTTTTGCGAATCATACAAGACCGCACCACAGCAAGAAATAGAATTCGTCTTTTATGAAAAAGATTGTTGGAAATGCAAGCAGTCCCAGCATGGATTTTATCTCAACAACTACCTTTCCACCTTGTGCAATTCTACAATATACATTGCCTCGGGGAATTGGGGGGGAGAAGGTATTTACAACAACCCACAAATACTCAAAACCGTATTGGAAATTTTAAAATCTGAAGAAGGTATTCACCTAAAGGTAGGTCAGATTAAGCCTAGATACAGTAAAACAATGCATTTAGCATATAACTCACAAGGATGCCATTACTGTGGAGCATTATTTGGCGATAATTTTTTAGTAACAGAAAGGATGCATGCTCAATACAACTCAAATAACCTTACAATAACCAAGACTGTGAACCTAAACGCTATTGAAGAAGAAGGTGAGCATTGGTGTTATTCTGAGAATAAAATGTTTTGCAGTTAAGTTTGTTCTATAAGACAATAAAGCGATTTGTATGTCTTAATAAGTAGCTATTAACTAAGGTGTTATGAATTTTTCAGCCCCTAAAATATCCTCCAAACTTTTCCTATTCCTATCATTCCATTGCCAAAACCTTCGATATTTAGGCAAAAGTGACTCGAAAACAACCAAGTTTTAATAATCCACCATCAATAATAAACCGTCACCCGGCCAATCATTTTTTGCAATTTGCCGTCCAGATCAACGTACCATACTTTCCAAACGTAAACGCCTGTGGGCACTTTTTCGCCGGTGTTCAGGGTTTCGCCATGCCATGGTTTGTTGATATCGGTAGTTACAAACAGCAATTGTCCCCAGCGGTTGTAAATCCGTAATTCGTAATTGTCGATCGACCAACCGGCGCCAAAGGGCATAAACCAGTCGTTCTTTCCATCGCCGTTGGGTGTGATGGCGTTGGGAATATACAAAAGCTCATCGGCACTCACATGAATGGGGAGCGATGTGGTATCGTAGCAGCCAAAAGCATTTCCGGCAACAAGGAAAATTTCGTAATCGCCTTGTGCGCCATAGTTGTGCATGGGGTTTTCTTCGGTTGAATATTCGAAATCGCCAAAATCCCAATACCAGTTGCTTGCGCCAACACTGATATCGTGGAAATTCACTCCGGGGTTGCTCAGCGACGGATTGGTCGGCGTGAAGAAAAACGAAGCAATGGGGTTGGGCCACACCTGAATATAATTCATGAAAGTTTGCGTGGTTGTGCAGCCATGATTGCTTGTTACGGTGAGCGTAATATCGTACAATCCCGGCGCAGTATATTGGTGGAAAGCGCCACCGGCTGCCACCGAAGTGAAACCATCGCCAAACTGCCACATCCACGAAGTGATGGTGCCATCGCCAACCGTTGTGAGGTCGGTAAATACAACATCGAGCGGCAGGCAACCTTCTTGTGGAATGGCCGAAATATCAACCTGCGGAAGTTCCCAAACATGCACTAGCTGCGAAATGGTGTCGGTACATCCGAGCGTGTTCACAACAACGAGCGTTGCATTGTAGATTCCGGCCGAATCGTAAATATGGCTGAAACTCGGAATATATTCGTTGTCGCCGTCGCCCAGATCCCAACTCCAGCCAATCACATTGCTCAAGGTTCCTGTGCTTTGGTTCATAAACGCCGTAGCATTGCCTTCGCAAACCGAAGTTGACAAAAATTGAGCATTCGGAGCTTCCAGCACCAAAACCTGATGCGAAACCGTGTCCGAAATTCCGGCTGTGTTCGTGGCAATCAATGTTACGGTGAATACGCCTGAATTGACAAACGTGTGTTGCGGATTCTGAAGATTCGAACTGTAGCCGTCGCCAAAATCCCAGTACCAGAAATCGATGGTTCCGGCACCGGTTACACAAAATTCGAGGAATGTGGTTGGTGTCTGAGCGCAGACAGTATCGAATGTGAATTCAGCATCAACAAGTGGCAATACGGTTGCCGGAAGCGTGATGGTGTCGGAACAACCAAAATTGTTGAATGCAATCAGCGTTACATTGTAGGTTCCGGGACCGGCATAGGTGTAAAGCGGATTTTGCTGATTCGACGTTCCCGAACCATCGCCAAAATCCCATTGCCAGGCCGAAATAAATCCCAGAATGGTTGTCGATAAATCGGTGAAAGTGGTCGGATTGCCTTGCGTAACAATGGTTGATGAGAAATTGGCTGTTGGAGCCGGATTCACAACCACATTGTGCATGACGCTGTAAGTACAACCTGCTGCATCGGTAACCGTGAGCAGCACATTGTAAGTTCCCGAAACGAGATAAAGATGTGTCGGGTCTTCGAGGGTTGATGAAGTTCCATCGCCGAAATTCCAGAACCAGCCAACGGCAGGCACATTCGGATTGACAGCAAAATCGTTGAAAACGGTAGCTTCGCCAACACATTCTGTTGTAGCCGTGAAATCCCATTCGAGACCAGCAGCAATCACAACCGGATAGGTAACGGAATCGGAGCAGCCGCGGTTGTTGTTGACAAAAAGCGTTACATCGTATGTTCCTGTCGGAGTAAAAT
>PHDB01000075.1 GCA_002842495.1 Bacteroidetes bacterium HGW-Bacteroidetes-6 | reverse complement strand
CCACATCGCTAATGGTAGCAACAGCATCGGCAAGTGCAAAACAACCAATTTCGTACTTTTTCAATTGTTTGGCTAGAATATTCAAATACCAACGTTTCAAAAAATTACGTTCATTAGAAGCAACTCGTTCCCAGATAACATATTCAACATTGAGTGTCCGCATAATCACCGGTCCTTGAAAAAGACTTCGGATGGTGTCGATATATGGCATCATGAACTGACTTTCGACCAAAACAATATCCCATTTTTTTTCGAGCAAAAGTGATTTTATTTTTTCGACAATTGAAGGATGGTGAAATCGGGAAATATTGTAGGATCGATTCAGGATAAGGTCGCGTAGTGCGGGCATTATGCGAACCGAAGTGTCGAGAAAAGCATAGCTGAAATCGGGGATATTTGCTGCTATTTCGGCTTTGACGGGAAATTTTACCGTACTTAACGTGAATGTATGTACATAATGGCCTGCATTCAGCAGGCCGTCTCTTATAGCCTTCATTGCAATGGGTCCCCCCTCCGAAGGTGGAAAAGGAGATTTTGGGCACAATTGCAGAATGTTCATTTTACTTTGCGTTTAAAATGGAAAAATCGTTTGAGTTTATCCCCCAGTTTCGACCATGCTTCGGTTTCCATGAGCGGGCTATCGGCAGTAGTCTTGATTGTTAGCCATACGCCGAATGGTAATAAAATAGCCGATGAAATCCACATTCCAATTTCGGGAGTCAAAACGCCTTCTTTTACAAATTTTTCTCCGGTGATGGAAATAATATAATAAAGGATAAATACGATAACCGATATCACCAGAGGCATCCCAAGCCCTCCTTTGCGAATAATAGCTCCAAGCGGTGCTCCAATAAAGAACAACAGTAAGCAGGCAATGGAAAGCGTGAATTTTCGATGAATTTCGACCCAGTGCTTGATGAGCGTTTTCGATTTTGCATCAATTTCCAGAGAATAGTTGTCAACCATCATCGAATTGCTGCGAGCCATGCCAATGGCTTCGGAGACAGCTGCCCGATATTGCGTTGGGCTGAAATCGTTGCGAATTTCGTCGAAACGATTTACTTTGCTGTTTTCGCCAACCACCGAAGGTCGCTCCTGCAATAGAAAAAAATGATAAAAATAGGAACTGCTGGCCTTTATTTGCCGGGCAAACAGGTTTTGTCTGATCCCTTTTTGTTCCTGCAGCGTATCGATAGAGCTGAAAAGCTGACTCAAATTCATCATTTGATAATGCTCTCTGAACAAATCTTCGCTGGTTCGACTCATCGAGAACGATGACAAATCGAACCTGATTTGTTCTTCAGCAAAATGTACGCGTTGCATAGGCCTACGGGTCAGACTTTCGCGTGTTTCACGCGTTTCGTTATAATTTGTGCCGTTGTATAATGTGAAAATGAGAGTGCGTTTGTCTTCGGTTACTTCCATTTTACCACTTTCGGCAATAGTAATTGTATTATTCCCTCCGGGTTTGGTATGATCGTACACAAGTACCCTGCGAATTGTTTGACCATCGCTGTCTTTTTCACCGACTTTAATCACATAACCATCAATATCGCGATAAAAAACACCTTCTTTAATATTGAGTGCCGGTTTTTGCTCTTTCACATCGTAGAGCAACGAAAACATTTTCAGATTGGCTACCGGTAGCACCTGATTGCTGAAATAGAATGCAATTCCGCTGATGATAAGCGATAATAGTACCAACGGCATCATGATTTTTCGAAATGAAATACCCGAAGATTTAGCGGCCACCAACTCGTAATGTTCGCCAAGATTGCCTAAAGTCATGAGCGATGCCAATAAAATGGCCAAAGGGAGAGCCATGGGAACAAATGTAGCCGAAGCATAAAACAGAAGTTGAACAACAATCCATAAATCGAGTCCTTTGCCTACCAGATCATCAATATATTTCCATAAGAACTGCATCAGCAAAACGAAAATCGCGATGCAGAAAGTCAGGATCAGTGGCCCTATATAGGCTCGCAAAACAAGTAGATGTAGCTTTTTCATATCTGTTTTGAGCAAACAAATGTAGTGATTTTGAGGAATCCGGAGGGAGATTTTGTGTTTGCTTGTTAGCTGCTAACGAAAGAAGGACTATTACTATGCTTATAATCATGAAATAAAAATACGTGCAAATTTTTTATCTTTTGGTGTGTGATTCCTGTTCAATAAACTTTTGGCTAAAATAGCAGACACATCTTTTTCTTGTTCATTCCAGTTATTTTAATGTGTCTCTTTTCTTTTTAATGTTTATGAAACACATAATGCGAGTGGTAGTGTTTGTGCACTTCGTCGCCATGCTTGTGAATATGCTCGTGGATGAGATTCACGCTGATCAGAAATTCTTCGTCGTTTAAAATCTCGGCTGCTGTGCCTGTTTTTCTGATGCCATGTTCTTCGGAGAGCACAGCTACTCTTGGCTGCAAATGGTCGACCAAATCGAGATGATGTGTCGAAAAAACGATGGTTTTGCCCGCACGATTGAGTTCGAGAAGCAATTCAATCACAAAGGTTTGGGCTTTCGGGTCGAGTCCGGCCAGGGGTTCATCAACTAAAATGAGCTCAGGGTTGATTGTCAGAGCTGAAGCAATAGCCACTTTCTTTTTTTCGCCACCCGAAAGCGAAATAACCGAACGGTCTTTAAGATGTTCTATCCCAATCGATTTCATCATTTCGGTGGCGCGCATCTCGGCTTCCTCTTGCGAAATATTCAATTGCAAAGGTGCAAAAAGTAGTTCTTCGAAAACGGTATTGCAGAAAAGCTGCACATCGGGATTTTGAAAAATAAATGCTGTTTTTTGCCTGAAAATGGTATTGAAGTTATGGTCGCGCAATGATTTCTCTGTTATTGGTTCGCCATCGAAAAGCACTTCGCCTTCATCAGGAAAAATGAGTCCATTAATAATGCTCAGTAGCGTCGATTTGCCACTTCCGTTTTGCCCCATGATGCAAAGCATTTCGCCTTTTCGGATTTCGAGATTGATACCTTTTAGTGCCTCAATTTTTCCAAAATAGGAGTAGCCGATATTTTTCAGTTCAAAGATGTTTTCCATAGTACGAGACAAAAATAATGAAAAGACTGCAAGCGATGGTAGTAAACAGGAATGCAACATCTGAAAATCGGATAGTGTTAACTTTTCGCACTCTTATTTTTCCTGTATAGCCCCGCGATACCATTGCAGAATAGGTGTGTTCGTACTGGCTTTTCGATTTACGGAAAATAAAAAAAACACGACCCGAAATTATTTTGCGAATGCTTTCGCTTTTTACACTGCCCACCAGCTTCGATTTGAGCGCCAGATAAGTTTCTTCAATGGTTTTCGAAAGTATGAAGATGTATTTGTAGGCAAGTGTCATAATCATCACAAACGTGTCGGGAATGAAAAAAACTTTCATCCCTTTTGTGATTTGCGAAAACGATGAGCTGTAAACATAGAGCAATGCCAGCGCAATTGAATTGAGTACGCGAAGAAACAAAAGAGCGACTACATCAACACCTTCGCTTGTGATTCCGATTGTTTGTGGAATATGGTATATCCAAAATTGCGAATCGCTGTCGAAAGTAGCAATGGGTAAAATGATTTTCCCTGGAGTAATCACATTCAACAATGCCGGTAAAAATATCAGCAAACCAAAAACGAACGAAAGTACAAGTATCTTTTTGTAAACAAGCCGGTACGAAATTCTTGCAATAAAATAAAAAACCAAAATAAAAACGGAAGCCAGGAGCTGCGACTCGATGGTGTGCGCAAGGCTGATGGAGACAATGAAAAATATGAAAGAAAAAAACTTCACCAGCGGATTGATGCGATACAGTATTGTGCCTTTTGCTCCCGATTCCGAATGGATATAAATGGTTTTTACCGTTGCGGCAACAGTTCGCAGCGTTCTGTGCAGAAAGGGCATCTTGCTTCTTTTGTCGGAAGAAGATATTTGATTGGAATTGTTTTCTACTGTCAGAAAAGCTGGGAATTGTATATTCATTTGCGGATAATGAGTTTCGAAATTAGCCAGGTAACTCCGAGTGTGAGTGCAGCACCAATAAGTCCCGATAATATGTAGTAAAATGATTGATGTCCAACCGATGAGTCTTCGGCATTCAATGTGTAATCGGGTAGAGGAGCTTTGTAGGAATCGGAATATTTTTGCAAGCCTTCGGGTACATAACCAATCATTTGTTCAACGGTGTCGGCCGACCATTCGCCCCAGGCGTCGCCCGCATCGAAAGCCATTGGCAGAAAAATTCCAATTGGAGTTAGAATTACAAGTATAAGTAGAGCAATGATAATTCTTTTTTTGAGTTTATTCATGTTTCCCTCCTTTCTTAATAGCATAAATATTGGTGGAATCGTGTTTGAAAAAATAGCGAACAATAAAGGCCGTTACAAGCCCTTCGACAATGCCAAATAATAACAGGTGTTCAATTGCCATAGCTGGAACAGCAATGCTTAAATCGTAGGGACAATACAATGCTTTTCCATCGGCTGCGGTTGCTATAAGTGGCTGAATTCCAAATTCGACAGCAGTTATTAATGCTGCAAAAACCAAACTTACATATCCGGCTACAAATGCAGCCAAAAACACCCGTCTGGGTTTGAGCGATTTCCATCGAATGAGCTTGAAAAAATAATACGCCACAAAAGGCATAAAAATAGCCATATTGAAGCAATTTGCTCCGATGGCAGTGATTCCACCATCTCCAAAAATAAGAGCCTGAATAATGAGTGCGACCGAAACCGCAATCGCAGTGGCCCACGGACCAAAGATAATTGCAATCACAGCTGCCCCTACAGCATGACCAGTTGTACCGCCAGGGATGGGCAAATTGAACATCATGATTAAAAACGAAAATGCAGCTGCCATTCCCAGATAAGGAATGTTTTTGGCAGACACTTCTTTTTTTACTTTTGAAACTGCTACTGCGGCGACAGCCACAAACGCTCCCATGAGCGGAATGTAGGTTTCAGGTCCTAAATAACCATCGGGAATATGCATATTGTTAAAATCTGAGGGTTAGTCCAACAATAAATGAGTGATCGGCTTCGGGTTCGGTGAGCCCACATTTGTAGCCCAAGGCTATTTCGTTGTCTTCGCTGAGGAAATAGTACAATCCAATCAATGCAAAGGCAGCAGGTGTTTGAGAATTAATATCCGGATTTTTTTCAATTCCACCGTTTACAACCAGATGCACTATTTCGGTTGAAGCGAAATCGAATCCAACCGAAGTATGCCAAATGTTTCTCGCAGCTCCGCAATCGTTGTGATTGCTTATGTAGCCAAGATTTGTATTGATGGCCATTTTGCTATATGTCATAGTTGAAATCAGAAAGCTCGAAAAGCCGACGGCTCCATTTCCAAGTCCAATTTCGCTTTTGCCCGACGGAAGCGAAATGCCAGGTTTGAAGACAAGTGAGAATTTTTCGTGCTCCAAGAACCGCCATTTTATTTCCATCCCAACGTCGGAAAAGCCCGAAATCCGTACACTCGAAGTATCTTCAAACTCATTGATAAAGACAAATGGATATGCTACAACTGCGTCGATGTTTTCGGTTAGTCCAAGCGTGAAAACCGGAGCTAACTCAACAGAGCTGTTTGTACAGCGATGACCATTGTCGAAGCCATTGCCATACGATAATTCGAGTTGAGGATTCCATGTTCCCATTGTACCGGCATTATCGCTGATAAATGGTAGCTGCGCATAATTACTGAAGGTAATCAGCGATAATAGTGTTAAGAAAAGTAATTTACGTGACACCATCTTTTTTTTTATTTTCTGTTTTGTGTTTGTTAGAGTAAACTGTAAAAACAGCTATTCATAAGTATAGGTTAGTACATCTGTTACTATTCCATTTTTATCTTTTGACACCACTGAAATAAGGTTGCCTTTGTTGTCGTAAGAATAGGTGTTGGTTTCAATTGTTTTTTCATCGGCACCGATTTTTGTTATCACGCTGAAATCACCTGATGCGGTGTAGGTATAAGTGAATTTATATTCTTGCTTATTATCGGCATTGAAAATCATTTTTTCCTGACGGATATTGTTTTTGTCATAGACGTTAACGACTCTCATTACCTGATTTTCTGCGCTGTCGCGGTGAATAATTTCAATACAGTTCCCTGAAAACACACCCGTATCGTAGATGTAGGTATACGAATAGTTTAGTTTGTTCGGAGCGCAGAAAGATGATAAAGTAATTGCCAGTTCTTTGGGATTACAGAAATACTTATCTTCTGAAACAACATTACCGGCAGAATCAATGTTGATTATGTCTTGAATTAATCCTTCTTTTGAGTATTGAAAGATAGCATTGCCGGCCGGTTTTCCTTCTTCATAATCAAAATCAAGAATGCGGTTTCCGTCGAAATCATAAACGTTCACAATTTTATTTTTCAGCGAATCGTTGCTGTAAACAAGGATTGAAGTATTCAGACCATTTTCGTTGTAATTCAGCTCGGCATATTTTTGTTTTACATCAGAAACAACCCCGTTTTCGACATTGTGCTTCCAGATAGTCACCCGACTGATGCCGTTTCGGATCATCTTTTCCTGCTTCGCTTGTGCATCGGCTTTTTCTTTTTTTGTTTTGGGTGGTTCTTCGTGAGCCTGCACACTGTTTATGAAGCATAAGATGAGTAGAGGAATGAAAAAGAAATATTTCATATTTTCAGTTTTTGAAATTGCAATGAATTCCGTTTCCATCAAGCATGCCGAATTCTGATCCGGCGCAAGAAAGGCATGTCTGTTTTCCGTTTTTACCGGTGACAGAGCGTGTACTCATGACACTTTCATCGCAGACCGCGCAAATGAAGCTCTCGTTGATTCGTGCGTACGATGGAATTTCAGTCTGAACTTTTTCCACTTTGAAAAGTGAATCAAAATCGAGGGATAGTGTGCCAAAAGCTCTGTCCAGAGCAGATTTCCGGTATTCAGCCATCAATTGCGGATTGTGGTTTTGCTCTGCAACAACTTTCTGATACAAATTGCGGAAATCGGGAAATGCATCACGGATTACCTGTTGCGAGCCGGGGCGGGTCGAAATGCGGATTCCCTGTCCGTCGCGGTGGGTGAGTGTGAATGCGGTTTTGCCGAGATCTTTGAAAATGAGTGCATTGTTACCGAAAGTACAGCCGGTTACAAACTGCACACCATCCGAAAAGCAATTGTTGGTCTCGGTTATAGCCAGCAAATCTTCCATACCGTCCGATTCAGCTTCGAGCAGATTCATGGCTTTCACGGCCGCCATAACACCCATGGCAAGTCCGGGACAAAAATGGCTGTGCATCTGGGCAGATTTGATCATCAGCGTTTCGGCGCGGTTGGAATAGATATGATTCCGGATATCGATCCGAGGACTACTTTTCATTTTGGCTTGATGTACGGGATTGTTGTCTGCTTCGAAAGCAAATAGCGAAGTGTCACTGCTTTTGATATCCAGCACCGGTGTGCCATTCAATGCATCAAGTCCTTTGACCAGCAGTATGTTGTCATTTCTATCAATCAGACGAACACTGGTGACGCCGATCAGGTTAGGCCTGCGCGGGCTGCGGGTTCCGAATACTCCGCGTTCAGTTTGAGGATTGTATTTGGTGCCGGAAAGCAGCACTTGTTCAGATTTATGGAAACAAAATACGATGTCGAGAAATATGTTTTCTTCGATGCCTGTGAGTGCTTCTGTGTATTCTTCGAATATTTCAATAGTACAGAGTTGTTCTTTTATTTTCCTGTAATCGTCCGATTCTTCAACCTGACTGTGTACAATTCCGATCGGCTTAAATGCTGGTATATTCATGGGCTTGGGAATTATAAGTTGACTTGTTGTTTGGAGAGTTGCAGAACAACAACAGCGGAGTCACTCTTTTTAGAGCGACTCATGTTGCTGATGTCTATGAAAGAAAAAACAAATATCCCGAGACTTTTATTCATTGTTGCTTGATTGTCGTGTCACTATATTGTATATAGGTGTTACTTTGTGTGCAAAAAAAATTAATCAGTTGTAGTGATTACCAATTTGCCGTGCTTAACACCTTTTATGGCAATCAATTTATCAGCCAGTTCTCTCAGTCTGTCCGATTTTCCCATCACCGCAATTGTTTCCAAACAATTGTGATGATCGATATGAACATGCATAACAGATAATATGGTTTCGTGAAAATCGTGCTGTATGGCTGTCGATTTGGTTTGAAGGTCGCGTTTGTGGTGGTCGTAAACCAATACAATGCAGCCTGCTACAATTTTATTTTCATCAATTTTCTCTTCAATGAGGTAGTTTGAAATCAAATAGCGGATGGCTTGCGAACGATTCGGGAATTTGCGCATATCGACAAAATGATCCAGCTCCGTAAGGATCTGTTCATCGAGTGATACGCCGAATCGTTTTACTTTCATGTGTTACCTTTTTGAAAAATGATGGCACAAAAGTATAAAAATATTTGAAATGGTAATTTTTTTTTAATGACAATTGCGTTTTTTTGCAAAAATGATAGATTTGCCACATTGCTGAGACTCTGCAATTCCAGTAACAGGAAAGTTTTGCTGGAGTTGAAAAAGTTTTTCTGCAATGCGCGAAATCACATTGTTGCCTATCCATGCAAATTCACAAATAAAATTTTAAACATGCATGATTGGCGGCTATTGTTGTAAAGATTCATCTTTATTGACTTATTATCTGTATTCTTGAAAAAAAAGATGAGAATATCAAGTTTTGTTTTGATGAAAAACGATTTCACCCCCACTTTGATACAGAAATCATTAAAACATACCCCTACTTTGAAACAAAATGATGCGTAAAACTGTTATTCATCATGTTTTCAAAAACATCGATGACATTATGTCTATATTTGATTTGTAATTTAACACCTATTCAATTAAGATGTGGTTATGACAGTTTTTGAAAAGGAAATGACGTTGTTTAGCGTTGTGTCGGCAAACAATAAATTGTTACCGGTACTGAATCGTTTTGGTATTTACATGGGGCTTGGCGATGCCACCATTGAGCAAACCTGCAGGGATCATGGAATCAATGTTTCGTTTTTTATGGAAATTATCAATACTTTTTCCGATGAAAACTATTTTCCAGAAAATCAACTGATTGAGTTTGACCTTTCATTAATTATTCAATACTTAAAGCAAACTCATTTTTACTATTTCGACTTTGTGCTGCCCGACTTTGAAGAACAACTTGAAAAAATTAGTGAGAGTAATAAAAATGAATCAAACGATTTTAGTGTATTGAATCTTTTTTACAGGAAATACAAATCGGAAATAACAGATCATTTATCAGATGAGGATAAAAATGTTTTTCCATATGTAACAGATATTCAAAACGTGTTTAATAAAAACATGAGCGTTCAGTCTTTTAAAAGCAAATATGTCAATCGTTCCATTGGTGATTTCGAAAAAGAGCATTCCGATATAGAAACAAAACTGAACGATCTTAAAAACATCATTATAAAATATCTGCCATCCGGCTATAATCCCAATTTATGCAATAAATTTCTTTATTCGTTAATGAGGTTCGAAGCGGATTTAAAAAACCATGCACGAATTGAAGACAAGATTTTGATTCCAAAAGTGATTGAACTTGAAGCAAAAATGGATAAGATTCATGAAGATCAGTGAAATCCATATTGTTATAGTACATCCTTCTGAAATTGTTCAGAAAGGGATTTTTGAAATAGCATCCTCGTGTTGTGATAACAAGATATTTAAGGTCAAAGAGTTAAATATGGTAAAAGGCTATCCCAACATATTGGGATGCTATTTATTCATTGTTGATACAAGCTATTATTCTCAAAACAAAGAGTTATTTGAATATGTTTTCAGCAATTCAGGTAATTACAAATGTCTGTTTGTTGACAGCGAATTGAGCAGTAATGACTTGAAGACAATTTCGCTGAATGATGGGTTTGCCGATATTTGTTTGAAAATTACAAAGATTCTCACGTCTTTTGAATCGGTTCCAGATGAGATACAATCTAATGTTCTAAGCAACAGGGAAACCGAAGTGCTGAAATTAATTGCAAAAGGCCATACCAATAAGGAAATTGCCGATGCGTTGTATATAAGTACTCATACTGTTATCACCCACAGGAAAAATATTACTGAAAAACTTAATATTAAATCCATTTCAGGGCTTACGGTTTATGCCGCTTTGAAAAAAATCATCCGAATTGAGGAAATAAATCCGAATGAATTAATCTGAAAAATCCCAACTATTTGGTATTGTGTGCGTGTGGAACTTACTCTTTCTTTGTAATGAAAATTCAGAGTAGGGAACTAATTAAAAACACACAGATATGAGAAGATTAATTTCAGGCATGTTTACCCTTCTTGCTGTTGCATTTGCACAGGCACAAGACACTATAAACAAACCACTCAACACTGCTGAAAAAATGCTGTTGGAAAACACGAAGCTAACCATTGGAGGATATGCACAAATTGACTACAATCAGGCTTTTGGCGGAGATTTCAAACAGAATGGACATGCAGATGTTCACCGCTGGGTAATGATGATGGGCTATAAATTTAATAAACACACCAGCTTTATCAGCGAAGTGGAATATGAACATGTTAAGGAGGTTTTTGTGGAGCAAGCTTTCCTTAATTATAAAATCAATAAGTACATCGATTTCAGAGGGGGCTTGCTTTTGATACCAATGGGCATCATGAACGAATATCATGAACCAACAACATTCAATGGAGTTGAGAGACCAAGCTTAGACAGTAAGATAGTGCCCACTACATGGAGAGAAATTGGGGCTGGTTTTACAGGTAATATTTTGGAGCATTCTTTCAAATATCAATTGTATGTGGTCAACGGTTTTTTGGGATACGATGGCAGTGCACGGCTAAATGGTGCTAATGGCCTGCGTGGGGGCCGACAAAAAGGCGCCGAAAGCATTATGAGTTATCCCAATTTTTCAGGAAAGATTGAATATTATGGTATAGCAGGTTTAAATATCGGATTGTCCGGATACTTCGGAAAGTCTCAAACCGGATTATTTGATGGCAATACACCCAGCGCTACGGCTGATAGTTCAGTAGTTGGTATTTCAATAATCGGGGCTGATTTTCGCTATAATTTCAAGGGTTTGCAACTGCGCGGACAATACAATTACATTGGTATATCCAACACTCAACAGTATAACAACTTTGCTTCGAGTGATGTCGGAAGTGCTCTATCGGGATTTTACGCTGAAATTGGATATAATGTTTTCCGACCATTGAAGTATAAAACGGAATTAACTCCATTTATCAGATACGAAAACTTCGATACACACTACAGTGTTATTGCCGGAACAATCCAAAACGAAGCTTATAACAGAACCGAAATTACCGCGGGATTGGGTTGGAAGCCACACAATGGAGTCGTTTTAAAAGCCGATGTTCAGCTTTTATCCAACAAAGCAATTGATGATTGGCGTAAGGTGATGAATCTGGGAATAGGAATCTCGTTTTAATAAAATCAATGTATATGATCAAGCTTCTTTACTTCATGGGTCTTGTTATTTTTACTTCATTTAGCTACCCTCCAGATTTTGAAAAAAAAATAGATGCGGCAATAAAAAGAGTTTGGGTTGTGAACGAGTTTTATACAAATAAAATTGACGCTGCCGATAGTCTTGAGATAGAGCTGTATTCAATAATTTCGAACGATAGATTATTGGGATACTACTCTGTTAATAAAGTCAATGCATGCAGAATGGGCGGATGTAGCCGCCCTATGCTAAGCAGCAATTCAGATGAATTCGAGCATTTTTGGTGCCTTGTTATTTATGACCGTTCGCTGAAAATAATGCGTGTCCAGATATTGGAATACAATGCATCGCATGGGGAGCAGATTTGCAGTCAGGGTTGGCTGAAACAATTTAACGGACATTCGGGATGCGATATTTCTTATTCTAATGATGTTGATGCTGTTTCCGGTGCAACCATATCTGCAATTTCACTCATTGAAAGATTGAATTACATTTGCGCGACCTTCATACTTTTACAGCAAAAAGGAGTCATTCAATAAGAAAAGTATTATAACTCATGCATAATTGTGCGGAGGTGTTTTTGTAATGCTTTGGGTATAATGATTTCACAACCATTGTCTGTCGCATTCCATTTATGTGTATGTGCCAACAAAATGGCATGCTTTAATTCTTCAAAAATGTATGACAGCGGAAGTGCTGCGCGTCGGGCGTTAAGCCTTCTTCAACCACTCATACCATTTGTCCATGCCTTCGCCGGTGCGGGCTGAGACTTCGAAAAATACCAGGTCGCGGTTGAGGCTGGTTGCATATTCTTTTGCTTTTGCAACGTCGAAATCGACATAAGGCAGAAGGTCGATTTTATTGATAATGCAAACATGCGAAGTGCTGAACATGTTGGGGTATTTCAGTGGTTTGTCGTCGCCTTCGGTCACGCTGATAACAACAACACGGAAGTTTTCGCCCAAATCGAACAGCGATGGACAAACCAAATTGCCTACATTTTCGATAACCAGCAATGCGTTGTCAGTCACTTCGAGTTGTTTGGCGGCTTTGCTCACCATGTCGGCATCGAGATGACATCCGTTGCCGGTATTTACCTGGATTACAGGAGCGCCCGTTGCATTGATGCGGTTGGCATCGTTCATGGTTTGCTGGTCGCCTTCGATTACATAAAACGAAATATCGTTTTTAAGGTCCGAAATGGTTTTCTCAAGTAAAGTTGTTTTGCCCGAACCGGGAGAACTCACGAGATTCAGTGCTGTGATGTTTTTTGCATCGAAATAGCCACGGTTGCGTTCGGCCAACGATTTGTTTTTGTCGAGAATATCGTGTGCCAGTTTGTATTCAGTGCCGTGGGTATGATTGTGATCGTGGCTGTGTGTAGTGTGCTCATGACTATGGTCGTGGCTATGCGAATGGCCCTCGTGACTGTGTTCGTGCAGGTACGAATGATTATGAGTGTGGCTATGAGGCCCGTTTTCATGGTCATGGTTATGATCGTGATTGTAATCGTGCTCGTGAGGATGAACATGAGCATGGTCGTGGCTGAGTTCTTCGCCGGGTTTGCGAATGGTTACTTTTTCGTTCGGATCGCTGCAGCCGCATGTATCGCACATAGTCGTAGATTTTTATTTGAGATGCAAAATTACAAAAATCAAGCGGTAACAATGCTTTTTATCTGCAATTCCTTTCCCGCAACGATTTCGGAATCCATGGAATTGCATTGTGGACAAGGCGTGTACCAATCGGAATTGGCAAATTCGGTTTGGCATTGATTGCAGATTGATTGCCCAATAATCTCGATAATAACTACCTGCGCTTTTTCGAGAACAGAGCCTTTTATGGCTTCTTCCATAGCAAACTCGAGACTGTCGGTTACAACTCCCGAAAGCTGTCCAACTTCCAGTTCAATTTTGGAAATCCTGTTTGCCTGATGTTCGCGGGCAAATTCTTCTGCGTATTCTACAATGCTGGATGCGATTGATAATTCATGCATAATGACAGCAAAGGTAATTGAAAAATATTTTATTATATCTATTGCCAGATCTTGATTGTGAACAGTGCTTATTGGAAATAGACTGTGGATTCTTATTTTTTTAATATCACTACCTTTGTGCAGAGAAGACAATATGCTGTTTAATATTTTTATCATAGCCACCGCCATAGTCCTGTTATTGACTATTGGCTTTATCATCAACCTGATGTCGGTCACCCGTAGCAAGAAGTCGTGGGCGCTTATTGGATTGGCTGTGCTTTTACTGATCATTGCTCAGATTGTTGAACTATACAATTTGTATTTCAACAATAATAATCCGTTTGTGCTGGCAGTATATTACATACTTGATTTTTTTGTGGCGGTTCTGATATCAGTTGGTGTTTTGCAGATTGGGAATCTGTTGAGACGATTGAAAAAGGTCGAGGAGCAACGAAAGGATTCGGAACTTCGTTTCAAAATTTTATTTGATAATTCGGGTGATGAGATATTTTTGGCCGATTTTGATGGCAGGCTGCTGGAAGTGAATAATGAAGCTGTCAGAAAATTGGGCTACACGCGTGAAGAGTTGATGCAGAAAAACTTTAAGGACATTAAAACGGAAAAGTATATTTCCAATGTAGCGATAAATATTGCCTTGATATTAAAAAACGGTCACCATATTTATGAAACAGAGCATTTAACAAAAGACGGTCATGTTATTTTTCTGGAGATGAGCAGCCGTGTAATCGATTATCTGGGAGGCAAAGCTATTCTGAGTATTGCCAGAGATATTACTGTCCGAAAAGAAATGGAACGCAAGATTGCTGCTGCCATTATTGAGACCGAAGAGCGTGAACGTCAGCGATTTGCTGCTGATCTTCACGATGGGCTGGCTCCTTTGCTTTCGACAATAAAACTGTACACCGATTTGTTGAAAAAAGGAAATTTCAACAAAATAACTCCAACCGAAACGCTGCAATCGGTTGATGAACTTATAGATCAGGCCATTGTTTCAACACGTGAGATATCGAACAATATTATGCCCAGTATTTTGCAGGATTTTGGTTTGCCTGCAGCTGCCAAAGATTTCTGCAACTATATTAATAACACCAATTCGGTCAATATTCATCTCGATACAGCACAATACAAACTTATTGGTACACGTATAGAGGAAACCGTTTTGTTTCAGACAATAAAAGAGCTGGTAAACAACTCCCTCAAACATTCAAAAGCCTCCAATATCGAAATCTTTCTCGAAAGCCACGATAGCCAGGTGAATCTGTTTTATAAAGACGATGGTGTTGGTTTCGATGTGGATGAAAAATTGAATAACCCCACAGGATTGGGTCTGAACAATATAATTAATAAGGTGAAAACCATTAATGGTCTTTGTCTTATTAAAAGTACATCCGGAGCCGGAATGAATGTGTTGATTACATTAACCGTAAAATAGTAGTCATGGATATAATCCGATTAATTATTGCCGACGACCACGAGATTTTTCGTAAAGGACTGCGGATAATTCTGAATGAATTGGATGAAGTGAAGGTGGTTGGCGAAGCTCGTAATGGAAACGAATTGTTTGAAATTCTGAAACACCAGAAAGCCGACCTTATTTTGATGGATATTCGCATGCCGGTGATGGATGGAATTGATGCAACTAAAAAAGTGACCGAAAAGTACCCCGATGTTAAAGTGATTGCTTTAACCATGTTTGAGGAAATTAGCTATTTCAACCAAATGATTGAAGCGGGTGCAGATGGATTTTTGTTGAAAAAAACCAATAAGGATGAGTTGCAACGTGCCATTAATCAGGTAATGGAAGGCGAAAATTATTTTTCGGAAGAGTTTATGAATAACGTGAACCGAACACTACGTCCGGCTTCGCGATTGGCAAGTATAGAGTTGACTGATCGTGAACAAGAAGTTCTTGAACTTATTTGTAAAGGAATGTCGAATACCGAGATCTCTAAATTTCTGGGTGTAAGTACCCGTACCGTTGATGGCCATCGGGCACATTTGCTCGATAAGACCGGAGCCAAAAACTCACCTCATCTGGTGATGTTTGCCATCAAAAATGGTCTTATTAAGGCTTGATTTTTCGGCACAAATATACTTTCATTAACCTATTACTCTCTTATTGAGCTATTTTGAACCAGTTTCAGGATCTCGAAAAGGTGCGATGAATAACCTTTTCTATATGAACAACTGGGTAAGCAATAGCTGTATTATAATGCTGTTCTCTGTAGCATACCGGACAATTCCTTTATGTTCTTCCCCATATAGGGAAGGTGTGAAACATATAAGGATAAATGAAACTGAGGCTTGATATCCAAATAGGAGCTTGTGTGAAAAAACACACTACATTGGTTCTTTCGATTCCCTATTAAATAGTTATGATGATACAAGACGAAAGCGGAAACCATTTGTTATTGTGTTGCCGGTAATTTCCAGCTCGACTTCGGAAATTTGTAAAAACCTGTATATAGTCGCTTATGGGAGTGGAAGAATATTTATATTAATGGTGTTATTAATAGGGAATTGACGCAAATAAGCAAATAGCACCCCCGTAAAAACACCTGCAAGAAAAAATAATTGATTTTTTCTTAAAACGAAGTCTTCTTGAAATGCTTACTGATTCTACTGTGTGGAAATGAGGTGAATTTTATTTTGTTAAATATTCAGAAAGGTTTGATTTTGTAAAGTCGCACTATGAGATGTTTGTGTGTGTTTTTTGCAGGTATTCTTACCCGTATTGTGCGTTGCGCGTTTTACTCTTTTTCAAATGATAGTGTCGGCCTAATTTTGTTTCATCAAAAAGCCAAAACAATGATACGGGTAATAATCGTCGATAACGAAGCAACATTCCGAAAAGGGTTGAAAACAATCCTTCTCAATATCGGAA